>CACZPS010000089.1 GCA_902783125.1 uncultured bacterium
AGAAATTCTTAGTCACTTAGTCACGGTTCACTTAGTCACTGTAAATTATAGTTTAGAGGCTACCGCCTCTAAACTATAATTTACCCATAAACAACAACCCTGTTTCTGCCGCTTTCTTTTGCGTCATACAAAGCCTTATCCGCTTTCATATAAAGGTCTTCCGGCATGTCTTTTATGTCTAACTCCGCTAAGCCGACACTAATTGTTAATTTGACAGGTTTCTCACCACCAATATCAATATTTACTTCCTCGACTGCTGAACGAAGTCTTTCTGCTACTACTTTTGCTTCCTCAATATTTGTCTGAGGTAAAATAATACAAAATTCTTCTCCGCCGTAACGAGATGGAATATCATATTCACGGAGCTGAGATTTTATAACATTAGCCGTGGTTCTGAGTACAATATCGCCCACTGCATGACCATAAGTGTCATTGAATTTTTTAAAGAAATCTATATCAATCATAATCGCACACAATGGCGTGTTTTGACGATTTGCAATAGCGAATTGTTCCTTTAATCTTATTTCAAACTGTCTGCGGTTATTCAATCCTGTTAATGCGTCCATTGTTGCATTTTGAAGGATTTCAGAATAAGTATTGGCTCTTTCTATTGTTATTGCAGACTGTTTTGTTAGTTCGGTAATGTAATTTATTTCTTCCAGAGTAAGTTTATCAATAGTACTGTGTGCAACAATGCAACCTGTTACTTCACCTTCGCTTACAAGTGCAAATGCCCCTGTTTTTTTATCCTCAGAAATATTTATATCTTTCTCGGGGGTTAGGGTTTCTATTAATTGATAAACTTTTTTATTCCAACACGCATTAGGCCAAAATAATGTATATTTATCATCTTTTTTTATAAAGACATAAATTAGATGGTTCATTACAAATTTATCTATCATTTCTCCGATAATCGGAATTATGTATTGAAAATCATACTGGGTTTCAATAATTTTGGCTATATCTTTCATTGATTTATAAAAAGCGGAACTGACCTCTATCTGTTTTGAAAGCACAATATTCATAACTTTTAGGGATAAATTGTAGCTGAACATTTCAAACATTTTTAAATCATCTTTAGATAGTTCAAGTTTGTTTTTAAATTTTAGCCTTATCATGCCTATTGTTTCATTTTCGTACTTTAATCCGACAGATAAAGATTTTGCAATAATTTTTTCTTCATCAAAGATATCATCGGGAAGATTAGCGTCATCATTGAGTACAAAGGTTTTTTCACTCAATTTGTTATAAATTTTCATTAAAACAGATAGTTTATCATCTGAAAAATAATCCTCTGCCGGTTCAAAATCTTTTGTAACATTTTTTAGTTTATTAATGGCTTTATCAAAATATAAAATATTTACTCCTGATAAATCATAACCGTCTGAGAACACTAATTTTAAATCTTCTGCAAAATCTTCTATATTATCGTTTGTACAAATTGTATTAAATAATTTATATAACAAAAACGAATCGTTAATATTCATTGATTTCATTCCTAAAGTACTTATCCCCCGCGCATGTGGACATATCTTTCATCATAATTTTATCTAAATCTTTAGATGGTCTGATTTTCCCGTCATCACTAAGTAATACATCTATTTCAGTTTTTTCGTTCTTCTTATCTTTCTTTTTCTTCTTTTTAAAATCGACTTCCTGATTATCTTTGTCAGACATTTGTTGATATCTTGGATCAGAACTAAAATCAATATTGGAATGTGAAACATCAGCCAAAATTCCGAAAATATAATCTGCATGAGCAGAAATTCCTGACGTGGAAATAAGTAAAGAGGCTTTTTCTAATTCAGCCATAGAATCACTAAATCTTTTCATTCTTCGTAATAATATTGCCAAATTATAATGCGCTTCATAGTTCATTGGCGCAAGCTCAATTGCTTTGCAATAATTTCTGCCGGCATCTCTATAGTTACCGAGCAAATGATAATCAAGCGCAAGATTAAATCTTGCATCAGAATTTTTCTTTAATATCTTACAAGCCTTTTCATAAGCATCGGCTGATTTCATTAGTAAAGGAACTTCTTGATATCTTTCTTGTTCGGTCAGATACAAGGCTTTCTGCCTATATGCTCTGCCCATATTGTAATAAGCAAGCCCTCTATTTGTTTTTGAACTACGCTTATTACTAAATACAATCGGAATTGCCCAGATATGATATTTCGTTGTAAGAATTTTATTGTATTGTTCTATTGCTGCATCAAAATTACCAAGTTTTTCTGCCTGAATAATCCCGAGATTCATTCTTGCAGTAACATATTTCGGGTTATGTTTAATCGCTTCTGTGTATGCATCAACGGCTGAATAATAATCCTCGTATAACACATAAAGATTTCCCAAGTTATACCATGCTGTATAGTGTTTGGGATACAAAGTAAGACCTTTATTATAATATTCAATAGCATAAGATAATTTGTTTTTCCTTAATGCTCTGTCCCCTTTGTATACTAAAAACATACCTTCAAATCTGTTAACAATATGAACCCTTATCCAGTTTTGTTTAAATGCAAATACAAAGATTAACCCAACTATAAGAAGTATTCTTAAAAGATATTTAATAAATTTCTTCATGATTACATTTTATACTAAATATCGAAACTAAGTCCAGTTTGTTAAATTATAGTTTAGCGAGCGAAGCTCGCTAAACTATAATTTACAGTGACTAAGTGAACCGTGACTAAGTGACTAAGAATTTCT
>CACZPS010000090.1 GCA_902783125.1 uncultured bacterium
CTTTCTGCCAAATTACCGTGACCAACTTCACGTCTTCCAGGGCCTCTTAGAGGTTTAACTTCGCCAACAGAGAATCCAGGGAAGATATATTTGTGCATATAAGTTTTTTCTGTTTGAGGATCAACACCGTCTAATTCTTGTTTCATAGCAGGGCCTGCAAGTGTTGCAACAGACAAGATTTGTGTTTGACCTCTTGTAAATACTGCAGAACCATGTGCTCTTGGAATAACTCCAACTTCACACCATATAGGTCTGACTTCATTATATTTACGTCCGTCTGCTCTTACACCTTCATCAAGAATCATTGAACGCATAACTTTCTTTTCGTGTGCTTTAAATTCTTCCGCAACAAAGTCAATGCCTGTTTCTTCAATGATTTGGTGAATGTAATGATCTTCAGGTAATGCTTCAACTTTTTCCTTAACAAGTTTTTTAGCTTCATCAAGTTTATCTTGTCTGTATTTTCTGTCAAAGTTATGATAAGCATCATGAATCATATCGTGAGCAACATCATTGATTAGATTTTTTAATTCCGTTGTGTCATAAGGGTTAACAAATTCCTCTTTTTCAACCCCACATTGTTTAGCAAACTCAACTTGTGCTTCGCATTGTTTTTTGATTTCTTCCTGTGCGAAAGCAACTGCATTCATAATATCGTCTTCTGTAACGAATTTACAGCCTGCTTCAACCATGATAACGCTATCGTGAGTACCTGCTACAACGATATCAAGGTCTGATGCTTTAGCTTGTGCGTGCGTAGGGTTAGCGATGAAATTACCGTTTTCATCACGAGAAACTCTAACTGCACCGATAGGCCCCTCAAAAGGAGCGCCTGTAAGCATCAATGCACAAGATGCACCTAACATTGCTAATGTATCAGGTTGATTTTCCTGATCATAACTGAATAATTGAGCAACAATTTGGATATCGTTTCTATACCCTTTAGGGAAAAGCGGTCTGATTGGTCTGTCAATCAAACGTGATACAAGGATTGCCTTGTCGCTTGCTTTACCTTCTGAACGGTTGTAACCTCCTGGGATACGACCGATTGATGACATTCTTTCTTCATAATCAATCAAAAGTGGGAAGAAATCTATCCCAACTCTTGGTTCTTTACTAACTACTGCGTGTACAAACAACATTGTATCTCCGCATCTAACTGTAACACTGCCATTAGTGGATTGTGCATACTTGCCGGTTTCGACAGTTACTGTCTTTCCACCGATTTCAAGTTGCATAGTCTTTGTTTCAGGTATCATTTTTTCCTTCTTTCTCCGATTACTCGAAAACCGGATTTCTCTCTTTTTCTACTTTTCTTTTACAAGTTTTATTATACAGGAAACAAGAAATTATTACTAATTTATCATTTTAAATTTACCATGTATAATATTAAATAAGTTAGAATAAAGTTTAAGGAGTAAATATGAATACAGTTGTTGTGGTAGGCAGATCCGGCAGAGATACTGAGGCTCCAAAATATTACGAATCCGGTAAATCAAGAACCACGTTTTCTCTGGCCGTTAATCGTTGGGATAGTAAGACATCTTCTGAAGTAACGGATTGGTTTAACTTTGAAGTTTGGGACAAACAAGCAGAATTTGCACATAATTACCTAAAAAAAGGCAGATTGGCAGCTGTAGAAGGCAGAATCAGAACAACTAACTGGACTGATCAATCAGGTGAAAGCAGGCAGTCTTACATTATAACTGCTTCAAATATCAGGTTATTAGGATCAAAAAGAGACGCTGAATAATGATTTTATCAAATATTGTTGGTATAATTGCCGATGACTTAACGGGAGCAAACGATACCGCACTTCAGTTTAATAAAAATTCGAAAATAAAAATTCTGTTAGATAGTACCGACTCTCCGGAGAATGATTCCGACACTCAAGTTTGGGCTATTTCTTCAGAATCAAGAAATATACCTTCTGTTGATGCAAAAAACAGAATTGTTGAAACTATTACTAATTTAAACAAAAATCTCAATCTGGAATATTTTTACAAGAAGATAGATTCAACCTTGAGGGGAAATATAGCAATAGAAACATTGTCAATGGTTGAAATTTTAGGATATGATGCCGCTATCGTTATACCGGCATTTCCGCAAGAAAAACGAATCACAGTTGGGGGTTATCATTTAGCTAACGGAATTCCGATTGGCAGAACTGAAATGGCTCGAGATCCTCATTCGCCGATTACGGAATCACATGTTCCGTCACTTTTTATATCACAACTTGGTGAGGATAAAAAGGATATTGTAGGCTCAGTTGGATTAAAAACAGTTATGAACGGAGCCGGACCTATTTTAGTTGCGATAAATGAATTAATTAAAGCAGGCAAAAAACTTATTGTAGTTGATTCGTCAAGTGCAACTGATATTGAGCAAGTCATCCTTGCCATAAATAAATCTAACTACAAAATTTTACCGGCAGGAACTGCCGCAACCGGTGCAATTCTAGCAAAATTATGGCTTCCTGAGAATGAAGATGAAGAAAAAGAGCCGATTGTTATCCCGAAGATTCCAAGACTCATAATCTCAGGCAGTGCAACACAAATTAATGCAAATCAAATTGAACAACTTGAAAAAAGTTACGAC
The DNA here is from genome assembly GCA_902783125.1 of uncultured bacterium. Lineage (GTDB taxonomy): Bacteria > Cyanobacteriota > Vampirovibrionia > Gastranaerophilales > Gastranaerophilaceae > UBA2883. Next base: position 2,599 of record CACZPS010000090.1, read on the forward strand.
TACGATATTTTTTCCATATCTTTAACTACTGAAAATATTCTTAATGGAATTAATGAGGATATGTTGAATAAAATAGTATCAAACCTTAATGAAGGTCGTACGGTTCTTGTACATTCATCAAAAATCCTTATTGATTTTGACGGATTTTCTGATGAATCATTAAAAGGTGAACTTACAAGAGCTAAACTAGCTTCTAAAATAACCGATTTTCTGGCAGAATTAACAAAAAAAGTTATTGAACGAAAACAAGTTTTGTTGATTACCTTAGGCGGAGAAACATCTTACAAATGCTGCAGAGCTATTTCAGCAAAAGAACTTATTATGAAGGACGAGGTTGCTCCCGCAATAGCCTTATGCGTTGATTCCAAAGGACAATGGATTATTACTAAATCAGGAAATCTCGGGAACCAAAATACTCTTATAGAAATTTTAAATTACATAGATAAACATGAACAAGTATAGCGATAAAATAGCGATTACAACAGGTGATATTAACGGTATAGGAATGGAAATAACCGTTAAAGCTCTTAATTGCCTAAATTTACCACAAGAAAAAGTTGTAATTATTACAAATGAAGTCGTATTGAAGAATAAATATAATCTAAACACCAATTACGAAATAATTGATATACCTTATAATTCAACGTTAAAATACGGTCATATAACAAAAGAGTCGGGAGAATTTTCATTTCAGTGTCTGAGAAAAGCCTGTGAAATATATCCAAAAGCTATTGTAACAGCACCTGTTTCAAAAGAAGCATTACATTTGGCAGGTCACAATTTTAACGGGCAGACAGAGGTCATAGAACATTATCTTGCTCATGATAAGCAAAAGGCTGAAATGCTTTTTGTATCTGCCGGATTTGATGTTCTGCTTTTGACGCGTCATGTTGCGTTAAAAGGGGTAAATATATCACAGGAACTAATTGTTGATAAAGTTACAAGACTGGTTGAATTTTACAGAGCAAAAAAAAATTTGACAGCACCAAAACTAGCGTTGTGTTCGCTTAATCCACATGCCGGCGAAGGCGGAATTTTAGGACAAGAAGAAAACGAGATAATAATACCTGCCGTTAATATTTTAAGAGAACGTGGGGTAAATATTACTAATCCCCTGCCGTCTGATACTTTATTTATTGATGCAGGGAAAAATTGGCTAAATGGTAAACGAGCGCCTTATGACTGTTATATTGCAATGTATCACGATCAAGGTTTAATACCTATTAAAACAATAGCTGCTGATAAAACAGTTAACATGACAATTGGTTTAGATATCATAAGAACATCCCCTTCTCACGGAACAGCTTTTGATATTTCGGGAAAAGGGATTGCAAATCCTGAGTCTATGATTGAAGCAATAAGGATGGTTTTATAAATTATAGTTTATCAGCCGAAGGCTGATAAAAGTGATTAAGTGACTAGGTGATTAAGTGATTAAGAAATCAGAAATTCTTAGTC
>CACZPS010000091.1 GCA_902783125.1 uncultured bacterium
TTATTGAGCTAATTGTCAGGCAATGCCTGACACATACTGAAGTCTACCCTACGGCTACAGACTTAAATTGAAAATGGAAAATGGAAAATGGAAAATTTCTTAGTTCACTTCGTGAACTATTGAACCCCTTGAAAGATTATTCTGAGCTGAGTTCAATTTGTAATGCGTGAGCATTACAAAATAATTTTCAATTATCCATTTTCAATTTTCCATTTGAAAAGTGAATAGTGAATCATTTCTAGTGAATAGTGAATAGTGAATAGTGAATAGGGAATAGGGATTTTCAATTTTCCATTTTCCATTTTCCATTTTCCAAATAAAATCAATCCAAAACCTTGCCGTCAAAAAGATTTACTATCATATTAGCCTGATCTGACAGTGTGGAATCATTCTTTACACCCTTATTTTCAGGATTCTCTGACTTTGCCTGATTAACGGTTTCAATCTCCTGCTCACTAACCTCAGGCTCATTGTCAACCAAGTCCTTTGGCGGTACCATCTTTTTTTTCGGCGGGGTTGGTTTTGGCTTATCGTATTTTATATCATCAGGCTTGCGCAACCGAATCACAACAGGCACATCAATATTACCCAACACCTTATGCACAGCCTCAACCATCGTTTTTTTCTTCTCAGGCGCATTGAGTTTCTCCGTATAAGTCGGAGATTTAACCGCAATAACTATCCCGTCTTTGTCACACTGAACCAACGATGCCATTGCCATAATTGACGCTCTGCCTCCACCATCTTTGATTGGTAAAGCATTTATTATTGCAGACCAAGTTGACATTAAATCTAATGATGAATCAAAATTTACAATATGCTCTGATGATTCTGCAGATTTATCTTCAATAATAGGTTGTACCTTATCGTTTTGCACTGCCTGTTCAGCTTTTTCAACAGGTTCTTTAGCAACCTCTTTATGCACTACTTCTTCAACAACGGGAGCAGAATTTGATACCTTTTCTATCTTTCTTTCTTTTAGATTAACCACAACCTTTGGACTTGGAGCAGCCTGAGAAACTTCTCCGCCCTCTAAACGTGTTATTCTTGCCTCAAGGTCAACCAGCCTTGTATTATCCGTAAGGTTCGCTAAATCAATCAAACCTACTTCTAACCATACCTGCTGATTTGTTACTGTCTTTAACTCTTTTATATAATCAGATGTCTTGTTTATCAAAAATATAATCTGGTGAGTATCCAAACTATCTTTTATCGGTTTTAATAAGTTTAGCTGATCTTCCGTTAATCCCGTTAAATCCGGAAGAACTGATTTATCACAAGTTTTGTAAATAAGAATATTTTTAAAAAATAACATTAAATTCGTCAGAATCTGTATCGGCTCATTTCCGTCGTTATATATTTTTTCTAAAGTATTTATTGCAGATGCGCCGTCAGAGTTTGTAATATGAGTAGTCAACTCTAACAAAGAGTCAAACGATAATCTGCCTAAGAGGTTATTTATATCACTTTCAGTAATAGCCTCATTGGAACCCATGGTGCTCACCTGATCTAACAGTGCAAGGCTGTCACGCATTCCGCCTGCGGAACTCTTTGCTATAAGAGAAATTGCACCATCTGTTATATTTATACTCTCTTTCTTTGCGATTTTTTTAAGGTGCTCAATTATATCATTTGTCGTTATACGCTTAAAATCAAATCTTTGACAGCGGCTTTTTATGGTATCAAGCACCTTATGAGATTCCGTCGTCGCAAGTATAAATATAACATTCTTCGGCGGTTCTTCTAATGTCTTTAAAAGTGCATTAAAAGCCTGCGTGGTCAACATGTGGACTTCGTCAATTATATAGATTTTGTATTTGCCATGAACAGGAGCATAATTAACTTTTTCAAGTATCTCATGCGCATCATCAACAGAACGGTTACTCGCTGCGTCCATCTCAATAACATCTATCGGAATCGTATTAGTAATTGCTTTACAGCTTTCACACACTTCGCAAGGCTCCACCGTCGGACCGTTTACACAATTTAAGGATTTCGCAAGTATTCTTGCAGTAGATGTTTTACCCGTACCTCTAGGACCGGTAAAAAGATAAGCATGTGATATCTTATTCTGCTCGATTGCGTTAGTGAGCGCACGCTTTATATGCGCTTGACCTACTATATCCTCAAGTTTCTGTGGTCTATATTTTCTGTATAACGGTAAATATCCCTCTGCCATAATAACTTGATTATATCATAATTATTACAAAGTTGTTAGCTTTTAATTACTTTGATATTATTTATTTATGAACAAGATTTTTCCAAACCCGTTAAAAAAAGGTGATACTATTGCATTTATTGCACCGGCTGGGCCTATTAAAGACAGAACTGCAATCGAACGGGCTAAAATATTTTTTGAAACAAACGGATACAAAGTCATATACTCAGAGCACCTTTTTAACCAAAATAAGTATTTTTCAGATACGGATGAAAACAGATTATCCGACTTACACTGGGCATTTTCAAACCCTAAAATCAATGCAATAATATGCGCAAGGGGCGGATATGGCTGTCTTAGGCTAATAGATAAAATTGATTATGAACTGATAAAAACTAACCCGAAAATCTTTTGCGGATATTCTGATATTACAATACTCTCCGCTATGATATTAAAGCGTGCGGGACTGATAACTTATTCAGGTGCCATGGCAAGAGGTGATTTCGGCAAAGAACAAAGATGTGAATTTACTATAAACAATTTCTTCAAAAGCGTTGAACAAAAAGAAAAACTCCGCTACAAAGGAGAAAAAGTTTATCACAACGGATGTACAGATGGAATAATTTTTGGCGGAAATCTCGCCTCTGTCGTGTCGTTATGCGGAATTGATTTTCTGCCTGATGAGGATTTTATTTTCTTTGCGGAGGACTTAAACGAGCCTGTTTATAAAATAGACAGAATGTTTACTCAGCTTATTAACATGCCTGAGTTCAGAACAAAAGTCAAAGGAATTGTACTGGGTGATTTTTTAGACAGCGGTTATCCAGAACAACTTGACGAACTATTTACTGAAATAGGTAAAGAATTAAATATTCCCGTCATTGGCGGATTTAAAATAAGCCACGATGATAATAAAATAACCCTTCCTTACGGAGCCAAGGCGCAGCTAAATAATACGGAACTCAGAATTTATGATTAGAACAAAAGTTTATCAAATGTTTATCTCAGGAACGGGTAAAAACCTTGATTCAATGATAAAATCAGGGCTTGGCGGAGTTATATTTTTCACTCACGATATACTTTCTAAAGAACAATTTATCAATCTGATAAACACAATCACAAAAACCTATAACAACAATATTTACCCCTTTTTGTCCATTGATCAAGAAGGCGGTCGGGTAGAAAGAACGGAAAATATTCATAAAAGAGGATTAAGTCCGATGTTTGCGTTTAAAAAAGGTGATAAATTCTTAAAAACTCAAACCCAAAATATTGCTGACGAATTAAAAACTTACGGGTTAAACATGAACTTTGCACCATGCCTTGATGTAAATTCTAACCCCAATAATCCGATAATCGGAGAACGCGCATTTTCAAATAACCCTGATGAAGTTTGCAGAGGATTCGATATTGTTTCAAAAATATATTCAAATAACGGAATAATACCTGTCATCAAACATTTTCCGGGTCATGGAGATGCGGATAAAGATTCACACAAAGAACTTCCTAAAATAGATTTGGATAAAAATACTATGGAAAACATTCACCTTAGCCCTTTTAAACACGCTATAACTCAAGGAGCAGATGCCGTAATGGTTGCCCACCTACACTCTACATATTTTGACAAAGAGGAAATCCCGACTTCTTTAAGTAAAAACTGTATAAATTACCTGATAAATACCCTAAACTTTAATGGCGTGGTAATTTCTGATGACATGTATATGAAAGGACTTTCAAAATACTCAATGACAGATGGCTGTGTTATGGGAATTAATGCAGGGATAAATTTGTTCATATATCGTGAGGCGTCAGACGAAACATTAGAAGTAATAGAAAATGTAGTTAAATTAGCCGAAAACGACACAGATATAAGAATAAAAATAGAAAACAGCTATGATAAAATACTAAAACTCAAATCAAAATATAATCTTATATAGTTGTATATTTACTAATTTTCCACTGTTTGTTGTATAATATCGGTTGTTGGTACAATTAAAAGAGGAAAAATTATGACAAATTTATCACCATTACAAATCGAAAGATTAAAATATCAGCCTAAATTACCATCATCTTTGGCTGAAGGAATTAACAAATTAACCTACAGCGAAGGTTCTGCAACAGAATCAGTTGCAAATCAGGCTGAAATCAAAGAATTATTCAAAAACACTTACGGAAAACCAACCGTAACATTCAATTCTTCAAATGAAACACAATCATTTGAACAAAGAAATGTTGGTGTTATATTATCAGGCGGACAAGCCCCTGGCGGACATAATGTTATCGCAGGTTTGTACGATGCCCTAAAACAAGCAAACCCTTCTAATAAATTATATGGTTTCTTAGGTGGTCCATCAGGTATTATCGAAGGTAAATATGTAGAATTTACCGATGAATTTATGAACGAATACAGAAACACAGGCGGTTTCGATATTATCGGTTCAGGCAGAACAAAACTTGAAACAGAAGAACAGTTCAAATCTTCTTTAGAAGTTTGTAAAAAATTAAACATCTCTGCTGTTGTAATAATAGGTGGTGACGATTCTAATACAAACGCTGCACTTTTAGCAGAATGGTTTGTTGCTAATAATGCAGGTATTCAAGTCATCGGCTGCCCTAAAACTATTGACGGTGACCTTAAAAATGAACAAATTGAAATCTCATTTGGTTTCGATACTGCAACAAAAACTTACGGTGAACTCATTGGTAATATCCAAAGAGATGCTAACTCTGCCAAAAAATATTGGCACTTTGTTAAGATTATGGGAAGAAGTGCTTCTCACGTTGCATTAGAAGCAGCACTTCAAACTCAGCCAAATATTACTTTAATTTCAGAAGAAGTTGAAGCTAAGAAAATGTCACTTTCTTCCATAATTGACTATATGACCGATATTATCACAAGACGTTCTCAAAACGGTAAGAACTTTGGTGTAGCAATTATTCCGGAAGGTTTGATTGAATTTATTCCGGAAATGGGTGCTATGATTGCAAACCTTAACGATATTATGAGTTCGTTAGAAAAAGACAGCCACTATACAAACGCAGAACAATCAGAAAAATTCTCAATCATAGAAAACACTTTATCAAGCGATAACGCAAAAGTTTTCGCATCATTACCAACTTTGATTAAGGCTCAA
>CACZPS010000092.1 GCA_902783125.1 uncultured bacterium
AGCGCATTTTTTCGTGGCTGAGCGAAGCGAATGCCGCATGTGAACAAACTATCCGAAGTGAAAAAATCGATGAAATCGATTTTGAAACGGAGTGCTTAGTTTGAGAACGGAAAAATGCAAGAGAGCGCATTTTTTCGTGGCTGAGCGAAGCGAATGCCGCATGTGAACAAACTATTATGCTTAGATTTAATGTTTTATTATTGTTTGATATTTCAAGGTAACTATATATTACTTTCCACTAAATAATTTTTAAAAGTCGTCATTTTGAGAGTGAAACCCGAAATATCCCGTTATCATTGTTCTTTATTCTTCTTTTAAGAGATTATTTGCTATCGCTCAGAATGACTGCGTTTTAAGGCAGTTTAATGGAATTATGTATATAGTTACCTAATAAAATTGTAAATTAATACACTCTGTTATATTAGTGATAATATTATCTTGCTTGAATATTTCTTTTAATTTACCGGCATGTTCTTTAATAAATAACTGTGGGTTATTGTTGATAAACTTTATTACTTTTAGTGAATTCATATTTATTCTAATTCCTATTTTATTCCAATAAGAGCCAACACAAGGTATAATAGTGCAATTTCCTATTAAGTCGGTTATTTTATCAACCGATTCTTTGTAAGGGTAAACATCGCTTAAACTTTCAAGGTCATATAGTCCGATGTAAAAATCAATTTGATACCATTTTTGTTGTTCCATAGTGTTCTCCTTATACTTGTAAACCTATAAGAGCAACAAAAAAGAAACCCATAGTCCTGATAGGTTTCTCAAAGTTCACCTATCATACAAGCATTAGCACCTTGAGGATTTTGCGGTAAACTTTTTGGAAAAATTCCTTATACATTTACCCCACAGGTTGCTGTGTAGTCATAGGGCTTGTCCCTCGTACACTCTTTATAGGTTGTTTATCTAATTACTTATTCATAATAACAGAATTTTTATAAAATGCAATATCAGATTACAGTTTTGATAAAAAAATATGTTCTTTCAAAAACTTAGGAACTTTTTCATCTGCATTTTCATTTATATAATGAATTTTTATTTCATATTTTTCAGTAATGTTAAGTAATGTTTTGCAACAGCAAACAGTATGGTTAAAACTTGAATTTTACTAATTTTAACTCTTTTTATAAATCAGATTTAACTTTCAAAAAAATTTCTCTATATGGACATAATGATATTGGTTATGGTAATCTTAAAATGTGGAAAGCGAGATAAGATGAAATATAAATTAGGCATAATAGGTTACCCTTTGGGACACTCTATTTCACCTGTTATTCAAAAGGCGGGGTTGCAAAGTGTCGGACTCGATGCAGATTATGATGTGTTAGAAACCTCTGCAGAGGATTTATTAGAAAGACTCAAATACCTTCGTTTTAACGGTTATCACGGATTTAATGTAACAATTCCGCATAAGATTCCTATTTCATTTTTTGTAAATGATATGGATGAATATTCTAATATTGCAGGGTGTATTAATACTGTAAAAATAACCGGTGAACATAAAGAATTGATTGGCTACAATACGGATATATACGGTTTTAAAACGGCAATACCGGCAGATGTAAATCTTATCGGCAAAAGAGTATGTATCTTAGGTACAGGCGGGGCTGCAAGAGCAGCTGCTGTAGGGCTTGTTGAAAAAGGGGTTAGTGCAATAGATTTTTATTGCAGAAATCTTATCAATGCACAAAACACAATAAATTATCTTAGAGATAAGTTTACAAAAGTCACTTTTGAAGTTCATCAAATCCAAAATATTATATCATTTCCCGAACCAGCAATGATAGTGAATGCAACTCCTATCGGAATGAAAGGTTATGCGGCTGATGAAAAACCAATAAGTGATATGGTGCTTCAATCATTAGATAAATCAACCGTTATCTATGATATTGTTTATAATCCGCTTACGACTGAACTGTTAAAATCTGCACAAAAACATGGACTTCGAACAATTGAAGGATTAGACATGTTGTTATATCAAGCTCAGCGTGCTATTCAAATTTGGACAGACAAGACTCCGGATGTCCGTGATATGAAAATCGCAGCACTTAGAAGTTTGTAAATAATTATAATTTTATAAAAGAGGATATTATGATATCGGAAAAGACAATTAATCATATAAAACAGGCGGAAAAACTATTGGCGCCTCAATTTGAAAATTTGGAAGAAATAAGAGATTACAATCAAGAAAAAGTTTTACGTGCATTTATAGATAATAAGGTTGCTCCTGAACATTTTTATACTGTTTCAGGCTACGGGCATGATGATTTGGGCAAAGAAATCTTAGATAATGTTTTTGCTCAGGTGTTCAAAGCTGAATCAGCGTTTGCCAGAACACATATTGTATCAGGAACACACGCACTATCCTGTGTGTTATTCGGGAATTTAAGAGCCGGTGAAAAACTTGTATCCGTTACCGGCACACCTTATGATACTATGCAGGAAGTTATAGGTATTACAGGCGGGGGAAAAAGAGAATCGCTTATCGGGCATGGAGTTTTATACGATGAAGTTGATTTGTTACCTGATGGGACAGTTGATTTTGACAGAATAGCAGATAAAATTGATTCCTCTGTTAAAATGGTTGAGATTCAACGTTCAAGGGGGTATTCACTCAGACCGTCTATTGATATTGAGACAATAGGTAAAATTTGTCAAATAGTTAAATCGAAAAACCCTGACTGTATTTGTTTTGTAGATAATTGTTACGGTGAATTTGTAGAGAAAAAAGAACCGTTAGAAGTCGGAGCTGATATAATTGCAGGTTCTTTAATCAAAAACCCCGGAGGTGGACTGGTTGAAACAGGCGGTTATGTCGCCGGAAAATCAGAATATGTTGAACAGGCTGCAATGAGCCTGACTGCCCCCGGTATCGGTCGTGAAGGCGGAGCAATGCTAAATCAGCACAGACTTATTTTTCAGGGGCTTTTCATGGCACCTTCCGTCGTTTGTGATGCTGTTAAAGGTGCTGTTCTGGCTTCAAAAATATTTGAAGATATCGGATATGTTTCAACTCCGAAATATAATGAAAAACGTACGGATTTAATTCAAACAATAGCGTTTAACAATCCAAAACCGCTGGAAGATTTTTGCAGAACAATACAGGAATTATCACCGATTAATTCTTATGTAACACCAATTCCTGATGATGTTCCGGGGTATGAAGATAAAATTATTATGGCAGCAGGAACATTCATCGAAGGTTCAACTATTGAACTATCCGCAGACGGCCCTATGCGGCCGCCGTATGCTGTATATATGCAGGGCGGACTTAATTATTCTCACGTCAAAATCGTTTTACAAAATATTTTTGAAAAAGTAAGTTAAATCTTTATCTTGCACAGCTTTAATGAATTATCTATAATATAACTATGTTTAGATACTATAAAAAATATGTTCCATATTTGTTTTTGTTGCCTGCCTTAATTATTTTAACGGTGTTTTTCTTTATCCCGTTTTTTCAAACAATCGGGTTAAGTTTTTACGACTATTCAACAAGCATTTACAACCCGAAATTTGTTGGAACAGAAAATTATATTAATATTTTACATTCCGGACTTTTTTATAAAGTAATGGGTAATACTTTTTTGTTTTTAGTCCTTGCGGTGCCGTTTTTAGTGATATTTCCGCTATTTTTGGCAGTGCTTATTAACCAGAAGATAAGAGGGATAACCTTATATAAAATTTTGATTTATCTACCTGTAATTGTGTCAATAGTTGTAGCGGCAATTGCTTTTAAATGGTTGTATGCACAGGAAGGGATTTTAAACTATTTTGTGAATATGTTTGGTTTTAATCCGATAGGTTGGCTTACTGATTCAAGGTTTTCACTCCTTTCTGTTGCAATAGTGACGATTTGGAAAGGGGTAGGATATTATATGATGATTTATCTCGCTGCCCTTATGAGCGTCCCTCAAGAATTGTACGAAGCGTGCGATATAGACGGAGCAAATTTTTTAACAAAACATTTAACCGTTACAATACCTCAGATATTACCTACTATTGCTTTGGTATCGACAATCAGTATAATCTCAGCGATGAAGGTTTTTGTAGAAATTTATGTCATGACAAAAGGCGGGCCTCTGAACTCAAGCAAAACTATTGTTTATTATATCTATGAACGAGCATTTGAAAATCTCGATTTGGGCTATGCCTCTGCTCTTGCAGTTGTTTTACTCGCTGTAATAATGATATTTTCGCTAATAAATATTTTTGTATTCGAAAAAGATAAATATCAACTTTAAATATCTTTTTTAATTTTATAATATCAACCGAAAGGGGTAAATATTAAATTTATTATAAGGTTTCTGAAAGCATTTTAACGACTTATAATTGTTGAGCTGAAACAGAAAAATTATTATTATAATTAATAAACTTTCATTTAGCATGATTATTGACAACAAAACTTTACATATTACAATAAATATATATGAGTTTAGAGAGTTAAACTTTATAAAGTTAGTAGTATATAGTAAAAGAAAAGGAGATTAATCTCATGGCACGTGAAAAGTA
>CACZPS010000093.1 GCA_902783125.1 uncultured bacterium
AAATTATTGTTTCTTCAATAGGCATTTTTGTTCCGCTTGTTAATTGGTATTTTCCGTATTTTTCTATAATTGTGTCGCCTGTCTTAATATCATGTCTTTTGGCCTTTACCATATCCCAAGCCCCATTTTCTGTAGGAACACTAACAGTATAACCCTTGTTTACAAAATTGATTTGTCTTTCCGGATTTGCGTTTTTATCATAAATATAAACAGTTCTGCTTGAACCTTCGCCCAAGGTTATTGTTCTTTTCCCGTTATCCAATTGTTTTACTTTTTTAGGAGCATTCTTATAAGGACCTTCGTTAAATTTTTCAAGAATTTTTTCAAATTTAGCTTCTATATTTTCAGCAACTTCTTCTGTTTTTTGTGTAACTTCCGGTTTTACGACTTGTTTTCCGACTTTACCCCTTGTTGCAATATATATCCCGACTGATGCCAAGCCGGCAAGTCCGATTAATCCCATTGCCAACGTTTTATTTGAGATAGATTTTTGTTTTGTATCATTTTGAGGCTGTTTTGCAGTATCTGTTAGATTTACCCCTGTTACATTTACCCCTGCCCCATTTACTCCTGCTTTAAAATTAATAGCACTAACCGACATAAATTAACTCCATATTACCACTTATTAATAATAACACTTGGGGTTAAATAAATTTGCTTTTTCTAGCCATATTCTTAATATAAATTAACAATTGTCAATAGTTATCTTCTTATCAAAAAATATCTTGTGAATTATCGAGGATTGTGACGAGAAGGGTGTGTCAAACGACGCACCTTATGACTAAACTTGTTTCAGAGTTTCATTAAAACCTACTAAAAATATAACCTTTAAAAGATTCCGAAACAAGTTCGGAACGACCTTTTTATTATCTCGGAAGTCGTGATTTAAAAGGGAAAGGGCTTTTTGAGTTATTTATCTTTGTTGGAGTAGAACCCCCAACCTTGTTGTATGATTTATCTGTGTCAGGCTATGTCAGACAGACCTAATTGCAACTCGTATTTTGTGCGGTTAAAATCATACCAAATACAACTTTTGGGGGTAAGAGAAGGTTGTAGCCGTGAACGAGGTACGAGTTCTGCGGATACAGATGAGATGATTAAAACAAAAAACCTCCCCCCACAAAACCTTCTTAAAAAGTAGAGTGGGGAACCTAAATAAAGCAAAAAAAGAGGATGACTTTATATCATCCTCTTTAGTTAATAAATAATTGTATTTCTATTTAATGTTTGAATAAGTCCAAGCATCAAATGTAGGTGTTTCAGAAATATTCATTTCTTTCTTAGCTTCACCTGTTGTTGCATCATCGTGTGCAATTGGTTTGTATAATCTGTTATAGTATTCTACAACCATTCTGTCAGAATTGAAGTAAGCATCAGCAGTTCTGATAGCTTGACGCATCATTCTTGCCCATTCTTCCTTATCATTGTAATAAGTCGGAATAGCTCTGTTTTCGATGATATCCATTATACATTCGTGATCTTTCCAATGTCTTTCTTCCCATGGCATTTCATCATCCAATCCTTCATACTCAACAGTGTAGCCGTTGATACCGTCAAATGTACCTTCAACTGTCCAACCATCGAATATAGACAAGTGTAACGCACCATTTGCATTAGCTGACATGCCTGAAGTACCTGATGCCTCAAATGGTCTGAGCGGTGTATTCAACCAAATATCAGAACCTTTTTTAAGCATAGCTGATAATTGAAGTTCATACCCAGGAAGAACAACAACATTCTTCAATGAATGAGAACGATTCAATAATTTGTTGAACATTTCTTTACCCATAACATCATCCGGATGGAACTTACCGGCGAAGATAATTTGGATTTTGTTTTCATCTAACAATTTGTTAATTCTGTCTTTATCCATAAGGATTAACCAAGCACGTTTGTAATCCGCAAATCTTCTTGCCCAAGTGATTGTTAAAACGTCAGGGTTGAATCTCTTACCTGCTACGTTAGCAATATATTTGAATAATTCTTCTTTCATTTCACGTTTTGTTGCAAGCAATTTTTCAGAAGAATCATCGCCTGTAATACGTTTGTCTTGCCAATAGTGTAAGTTGACAGCGTTCGTGATAGCTCTGATAGGACATCTGCCGTCAACCCATTCCCACATCTTGTTAGCAACAAGACCATGTAATTGTGATACAGCGTTAGCAATTCTTGACATTCTTAAAGCTGCAACTGTAAGTGAGAAGTTTTCACCACCGAGTTCAATCGCTCTTTCTCTTGAACACCCTGCAAAGAATCCGCCTTGCATAAGTGTATCAACCCAGTGTACTTCGTTACCTGCCGCAACAGGTGTGTGAGTTGTAAATACTGTTCTTTTCTTAACTTCATTAAGATCACCGTTGTGTTGTCTTAATAATTCAAACGCAGCAGGAAGTGCGTGACCTTCGTTCATGTGAACAACCTCAAAGTTGTAACCAACTTTTTGAAG
>CACZPS010000094.1 GCA_902783125.1 uncultured bacterium
ATTATTTACTATCCTAGTCACCTTAATAAAAGGGACAAAAATGCCAAATTTAAAGGATATTAAAACAAGAATAAACAGTGTAAAAAACACTCAAAAGATAACAAGAGCGATGAAGATGGTTGCGGCAGCAAAGGTTAAAAAAGCCGAATATACAGTAAAAGCCTCTCGTCCGTTTTCGGAAGAATTATTGACAATGTTTAAACGTATGCTTGCAACAATCGGAACAGTTCCCGATGATAACGAAAAATATGAACACGCTATCAATAATTATCCTGAACTGTTAACACGCAGAGATGTTAAAACAGAAGGTTTGCTTGTTATTACTTCAAATAAAGGTCTTGCCGGTGCGTATAATGCTAACCTCGTCAGGACTGTTCTAAAACGTATAGAAGCTAACAAATCTATCGGAATTGAAACAAAACTCTATGTTGTGGGACAAAAAGGGATTTCAACCCTTAAACATAAATCTGATACAGATATTATCAAAACTTACGTCAGCGTAATGGATAAACCAAATTCATCAGGTGCAAACATTATTGCAGAGGATATCGCACAAGATTATGTTAATAAGGTTATTGATAAAATAGAAATCATAACAACAAAATTTAATAATATGATGTCTTATTCCGTTCAACAATGGGAAGTTTTACCGTTACAAATAGATTATGACAAAGAGGAACACAAACTTGATGCGCTTATGGAATTTAATCCAAATCCAAAAGCTATCCTGAAAAAGATTGTTCCTATGTATCTGACAAACGAAATCTTCCATGCGATATTAGAAGCATACGCAAGTGAACTTGCGTCCCGTATGACAGCAATGTCCGCTGCATCTAATAACGCAGATAAAATGATTAATGAATTAACTATCGAATACAACAAAGCCCGTCAAACCGCAATCACTAATGAAATTATAGAAATTGTATCAGGTGCAAACGCATTAGAAAAATAAAATAGCAGAGTTACTTTGGCGCAAAAAATTGCATGGGTAAATATAATTTAAAGATATTAAGATAACAAGGCGTTGAGGCATTAAGGGGTAAATATCTATTTTGTTCGTGCATTTTAACGCACGCTAACTGAGAATAACCCGTCATTAAGAGAAAATTACGAAGTAATTTTCGCAGGCAATCCAATTATATTTAAAGATAATAAGTCATTGAGGCACCTTTTAAAATGGGAAAGTTTGAATTAACTTTCTCGTCTTTCAAATTTTATATCATAACCCAGTATATCTGCTATGGTTAATACTTCGTTATAAGTAACTTTTCCTCGACTTAATCTGTGAGAAAGACTGGATGACGAATATGGCTGTCCTGTTTTAGTGATTAATTCTTCTACTAATTCTTTTAATTTAATATTTTCCTGCGCCAATAATGCTTTTATTTGTTCTTTAACTTCTAATCTCATAATAAAATTATATGATTTTAGCAAAAACTTGACAATTTTATAAATTGCGTATAATATTATTTATATTTATGTCAATATTTTTATCAAAATATCAAAAAATAAAAAATAAAACTTAATAAAGGGGTAAAGAGGTAAAGGGATAAAGAGGTAAAGGGGTAAATAAGTAAGTTATATGGATAAAAGAATAAAAAATTCAGAAATAAAGGAGTTATCAGAAAATATTTGTTTATTTTCAGATAGAATAAATACACTTATAAAATATTTTTGCGTTTCTGATGAAATGGATATTAATACTAAAACAATTATGATAAATTTGATATCTGAAATAGCACAAAATATAAAAATTGAAACAGAAAATCTAAAGTATATTTTGTGATATAATATAACAATGAATTTCAGAGATACGGAAGATATAATCAAAACCGCAAAAAAAATTCTTATCATTTCGCACGTTAACCCTGATGGTGATGCACTTGGTTCAACCTGCGCATTATATAAGGCTATTTACAACAGGTTTAAAAAGAAAGCGGATATGTGCGCTTTGACGTATCTTTCACCGGTTTATAGTTTTTTACCAAACCTTAATCTTGCAAAATCCTCTTATGATACTTCCCTTGTTTACGATTTAGTTATAACTGTTGATGTAGCTGATATTAACAGAATTTGTGATATGAAAATATTGTTCGATAAAGCAAAAACAACAATCAATATAGACCATCATAAAACTAATAATTATTTTGGAGATTATAATTATGTTGTACCGGAGGCAAGCTCAACCGGTGAGGTTTTGTATAATTTGTTTAAAAATTCTGACTGGAAAACAGACAAAGAAACGGCAGAATGTTTGTATACGGCAATTTTAACAGACACAGGCGGGTTCAGGTTTGATAATACAACAGATGATGTTTTTAAAATTGCATCAGATTTAGTTAAGTTAGGTGCAAGCCCAAGTGAAATTTTTACTCATTGTTATGAAGAAAAATCAAAGAATTTTGTGATGTTTCAAAATCACTGTATTTCTAAGGCAAAATTTATTAATGATGATAAAATAGCATATACAACTATATACAAGCGTGATTTTGAAAGATTTAACGCAAAAGATGATTTTACGGAAGGTTTAGCAGAACAATTAAGAGCAATAAACACAACAGATTTAGCTTTTATTGTAAAGGAAATCGAACCAAACAAACTTTGTAAAATATCAATGCGAAGCAAAGAATATGATGTGGCTGAAATATGTTCCGTATTTGGTGGCGGCGGACATTCAAAAGCGGCGGGTTGTTCCATAAAATCTAATGTAGAGAACGCTGTTAAGAAAATATTAGATATAATTTCGAGGATTGATAATGAGAGAAAATAAAACATTTAATTTCTTAAAAACAACTGTAATATCAATCATAGATAACGATTTTTCAGGCATGGCAGCAGAGATGAGTTATATGCTTGTTATCGGAATTTTTCCATTTTTGCTTTTTTTGATGTCGTTGTTTACGCTTATGGGTAAGAATTATTATATGACTCCTGTTTTTATGTTCTTAGATAAGGTCATGCCGGCGGAAACATTGACTATGATTAATATGGTTGTAAATCAGGTATTGAATTTTACGAGCGGGAAATCGGTTGCTATTTTTGGGTTATTAATAACATTTTTTATGACTATAAATGCACTGGCGGTTATTATAAAAGGTTTAAACAGAGCATATAAAGTTGAAGAAACAAGACCGTTTTTATATACAAGATTATTGTCTTTAGTAATGGTTATAGTAAATACCTTGATATTAACCCTAAGTGTTAACCTCATTATCTTTGGTAAAGTAATCACAAGATTTTTGGTTAACTATACCGCAATCACACAAGACATGGCATCTTTAATTCTTACTGTACGTTGGCCTATTGCATTTTTTGCATTATTTATAATGGCTTTTTTACATTATTATATTTTTCCTGACGTATCTTGGAGTGAGGAATTAAAAGCTAAAAGTGCTATTCCGGGGTCATTATTTTTCTGTATAATTTGGCTATTGGCATCGGGCGGGTTTTCTGTTTATGTAAATACTCTGCATACATATAACTTTGTTTATGGTTCAATCGCTGCGTTTGCTATGCTTATGATTTGGTTCTATTTTACTTCAATGCTTGTTTTGATAGGCGGTGAAATAAACTCTCAAGTACATGATAAACTTGAACGTAAAAAGATTATGGAAGTACTTGAAAAACAAGAAGAAATAGCGAAAGAATCAGGCTATTATGATGAATTTATAGAAGATTACGAATCAGGTGATTAAACTTATAATCTTTTTTACGTCACCATTATTTAGCATTGATAAGCATTTGAACTTTTGTTTGCATCATTTCTTCTATAATCAGCCATTTTCCGTTAGGTTGTTTTTTTACAACGGAATATGCTTTTAATTTATATGTTTCTCCTGACGGTTGACGCAAAGAAGATATTTTGTAAGTATCTGTGCCGGTTTGTTCCACTTTTATATTAGAATAATTGTTCTTATACTGTCTAATCTTAGCAATTACCTGACTTTTTTTCATTTCACTAATGTATCTTTTAGTATCGGTTACACGAGTAACGGTTGAGCCGTCAGGTTTTACAACCACTCTGATAATTCTTGCAGATGGTGAATACATTGTTGTAACCGCAGGGTCATAAGTGTTTGCTGCCGTAACGTAACTATTAAAAAAATTAAGTGCTTCCTGTTTTGTGCTTGCCGCATAAACAGAAGTTGCTAATGTTAAAACTGATAATAATGTTAATAATATTTTTTTCATTTTTTTATTTCCTATTTATGTCAGGCTGTGCCTAACCTACATCTTTACCTATTTTTATAACGAAATGTTTTTGATAATGTTCAAATTAGTGAATAGTTAATAGATAACTTTCCATTTTCCACTTTAAACTTTCCACTTTGATTAAACATCAGGGAGAGTGCCTTTGACTTCAGCAATCTCGTCACAATCAAGGTTAAAGGCTTTATGTAAAGCTATTACGGCTTTATCCGCATCCTGTTCATCAACAAGACAACTGATTTTTATTTCACTTGTGGATATCATTTTAATATTAATATCCTGACCGGCGAGAGTATTAAACATCGAAGCGGCTATCCCCGGACGGTCAATCATGCCTGCTCCAACAATAGAAACTTTTGCAATCTTATCATCTACCTGAAAACGACTTGCACCGATTTCATCTTTCATATTGTCTAAGGTTTTCAGAGTTTTGTCTAAATCTGATTTATCAATAGTGAAAGCAATATCGTTAGTATTTTCCAATTTTCTTGCATAAGATTGGATAATCATATCGACAGAAATATTAGCTTCAGCCATTTTTGTGAAAATCTGAGCTGCCCGTCCCGGAACATCGGGAACATCACAAACTACTATTCTTAATTGCGACAGGTCTGATGCTACACCTGTAACAGGTTTTTGTAGTTCCATATCTTCTACTCCTACAATAAGTGTACCTAAATTTTCTAACTTGAAACTGCTCCTTACTCTCAAAGGTACATTAAACAATTTAGCAGTTTCAACTGCACGAGGGTGGAGAACATTTGCCCCAACTCGAGCAAGTTCAAGCATTTCTTCATAAGAAACCATATCTAATCTTGACGCTGTCGGGACAACTCTTGGGTCGGTTGTATAAACCCCTTCAACATCTGTATAAATATCACATCTTTTAGCTTCAAGTGCGGCGGCAAGCGCAACGGCTGATGTATCGGAACCGCCTCTACCCAGAGTTGTGATTTCACCATCCGGTGTAACCCCTTGAAATCCAGCAATTACAACGACTTTTCCGCTATCTAAATGTTTTTTTATTCTTTCTGTTTTAATGTCAACAATTCTTGCTTTTGAGTGGATATTCTCTGTAATAATCCCAACCTGCATAGCGTTCATACTAATTGCCTGACCGCCTGCCTCTTGAATAGCCATAGCAAGTAACGCTATTGAAATTCCTTCACCGGTTGATAAAAGCATATCCATCTCACGACCTGACGGATTCGATGAGATTTCTTTCGCCATTTTAACAAGATGATCTGTTGTGTGTCCCATAGCCGAAACCACTACAACAACATCATTCCCGAAATTCTTTTCTCTGAGTATTGTTCGTGCAACATTTTTTATTTTATCGGTATCCGCAACCGATGTTCCTCCGAATTTTTGAACAATTATATCTCTACCCATTTTCCTTTAAAAGTTCCTCTATCTCAACTTTTTCTTTTTTATACAAAAATTTATCTGTACCTATTTTATTAGCTATCTCTAAAGCTCTTTCCAGATTATACTTGTAACAATTTTGTTTTGCAAGATTATAAAGTACTTCAAAATATAGGTTCAAAATTTCAGTATCTTCTGTTTTTTCTGCGTAGATTTTCAATTTTGTCTTAGCTTTTTCATAATCTCCCTGCTCAAGCAAGAATTTTGTATAAGCTACATAAATCTCTTTTTTGTCAGGCATGTACTCAAGTGCTTTTTCAAAAAGAGGTATAACTTTATCATTTGCTCCTAAACCTGCGTAACATTGTGCTGTCAATGAATAATTAAACCCTTTGTTTGAAACATCATCTTTGCATTTTTCCAGATATAAAAGCGCAGATTTAAAATTCTTTTTGTCCACTTCAATCTCCGCAGCCATACTGTTTGCCATATAATTATCAGGATTAAGTTCAAGTGCTTTGTTTTTATTCTCTATCGCAAGTTCAACTTCACCAAGTTTGTAATAAGAAAGCGATAATCTTGCATATACTTCATCAACTGTTTTATGTTTTAGACAATCATTTGCTTGATAAAGTTTTTCAATAGCTTCTCTATGATGATTAAATTTTTGGAGAGTGACCGCCCAAGAAATATATAAAAAGAATGTTTTAAGTCCGTTCATTTCCGCCATTTCATAAAACTGAACAGATTCTTTTTCCATGTTCTTTATTGCATAAATATCACCAAGCAAAAGATATGTTTCTACCTTGTGTCTGAAAATTGTGAGTACTTGTTTTGCATAAGATATTGCATTATCATAATCAAGTTTTTTGAAATAAATATATGCAATATTATGCAGAGCTTCAAAATTATTCTCTGTATTTTCAACAATTCTCAAAAGTTTTTCTAATGCTGAATCATAGTCGCCGGTTTCAATTTCAACGATAGATAGCATATATAATGGTCTTGCATCTTTTGTATTGTATTCAACAGCTTTTTTAAGTTTTTCTTTAGCATCTTGATATTGTTTTGTTTTAATTAACAATGCACCCCATGAAAGATACACGTCCGCATTTTTTTCATCAATATCGATAGCCTGTTCGTATTTTTTTATAGCGCCCTCAGTGTCACCCACCATTGCAAGACAATTACCCCATAGCCCAAGAGCTTTTGCGTTGGATTTGTCTTGTTCAAATGCCGATTTATAATATTCAATTGCTTCTTTGAAATTCCCTGTTGTTTGTCTTATTACCCCAAGGTTTATAAGCGCATTAGAAGTTTTTGTCGGAAAACAAATGGCACTTTGAAGCATGTTTTCGGCTTCTGCAAAAAATCCTCTTGTGTACATGAAGTTTGCCATATTGATAAACGCATTACTCGGAATAGCCGGTGTAATGCTGAATTTTGTATAATCATCAACAATAGTGTTTGCTTTTGTAATCTTTTTAAAAACTTTTTTTGAAATCGCTTTTACACGTCTGCTTAAATTTCGCTTAAACAATCTGCCACCTCTCTAAATGCACCGTCACCGCCATATTCTGAAGTTATCTGAACACCGGTCAGACATTTGATTCGTTTTGTTGCGTTTGGTACTGTTATTTTATACTTAGCATAACTTAAACATTCCAAATCGTTTATATCATCACCAATATAAACATATTCTTCTTGTGATAAGTTATATTTTTCCAATATTAATTTCAACACAGGTAACTTTTCTCTAATCCTTATGTGGACTTCTTTTAGCCCAAAAATTTCATTAAGCCAATCAATAGCAGGGTTTTTTTCACCTGAAATAATTGATATATCAATACCTTGATTCTTCAACATAAAACAACCCATAACATCTTTATAATTTAGACGTCTGGTTGTGCAAGAATTTTCGTTTATATAAACATAGTTATCAGTCATGACCCCGTCAAAATCTGTTATAACCATTTTTATTGTATTTGGTAAGTTTAGCATAGTTTTATTATAGCACAGATAAATTATAGTTTATCAGCCGAAGGCTGATAAAAGTGATTAAGTGACTAGGTGATTAAGTGATTAAGAAATCAGAAATTCTTAG
>CACZPS010000095.1 GCA_902783125.1 uncultured bacterium
ACATCATAGCAAGGTCAGAGTCCAACATTACTTTTTGACCCCTGATTGTATATATTAAATCTTTTACGTTAATTACTTCGTTCATTTCTACTTTTTTATTTTTTTGTTGTTGGGTTTCACCCAACCTACTTTCTACCCTGCTAACTACTTTCTTTCCTAGTGCCTTAATGCCCTAGTATCTTAGTTTTTATATATTTACCCCTATACAGTCACCTCTGCTTTATGGTGCGTAACCCCTGACACCATTGATTTACCTTTTTCTTTTTGGGTTACCCCGATTGAACGGTCTGAAACCTCAATCATCGGTTTTCTGTGACTAACTACAACAAATTGGATTTGTTTAGCCTGAGTATTAATCATACTTGCCAATTTATCAATGTTAATCGGATCTAAGGCTGAATCAACCTCGTCTAAAGCGTAGAATGGTGCCGGCATGTATTTTTGGATAGCAAATACTAATGCCAGCGCCGCTACTGATTTCTCTCCTCCTGACAGACCTTTCAGCTTAACCTTCGGTTTATCCCCCGGTTTTGCCTCAATATCAAGCCCACCCGCAAACGGGTTGACTTCGTCTTCTAATATCAATGAACCCTCACCGCCTGAAAGTTGATGATAAAGCTCTTTAAAGTTTGTATTGATATTATTATATGTTGTGAAGAACGCATCTTTCTTTAACTGTTCATATCCGTTCATTCTTTTTATGATTTCCTGACGTTCTCTTGTCAGGGTATCAATCTTGTCTTTTAATTCTTTTTCACGTTCCGAAACTTCTTCAAATTGACTGATAGCATTCATATTGACTGCACCCAAATCGTCCATTCTCTTAGATAATCTCTGGATTTTTGAGTTTAATTCATCTATTGTCATTTTAACAGGTTCTAATTTTTCAATCTCAATCCCTGCTTCAACTAAATCATTTTTAGCTTCTTCAAGCTGAGGTTCAATCTCACGTCTGCGAGCCTTGAATGATTCTATCTGTTCGGCTATATTTTCAAGCTCTTTAATCTTTAAATTATGTTCTGTTTGAAGTTTTACTAATTGGTCGTTAATTTCATCACGTTCCTTTAACAATCCGCCCAATTTTTCTTGAATTTCCGCTATTTGTATTTCATATTCCTTTAGTTGTTCAGATGCGGTTTTCATATCTTCTTTAAATAAAGCAATATTCTTTTCGCTTTCTTTGATTGATTTTTCACTTGAATCAATTTGTTCTTTATTGTTTTGGATAGCGGTATTATAGAAAGTTATTTCAAGATTAAACGATTTAATGTCGTTTTCATAACCAAGACGTTTAGATTCAAGTCTTGAAATTTCGTCTTCAATCCCTTTGGTTAAATCGTTTAATTTCTTTAAGTCGCTGTTATCTAAAAGTTCTTCGATTTCATCAATCTTTTCTTTTAATTTAAGCATTTCTTCTGAAATTTCGATATTTTTTTGTTCAAGTTTATCAAGCTCATTGTTTATTCTCTCGATTTCAGGCTCTGATAATTTTATATATTCCTGATTTTGCGAATAATTATTCTTAGAAGATTCAAATGTGTTAAGAAGATTTCTAAGTTCAATGTTAGCTTTGTTTAATTCGTTCATAGCGGAAGAATAATCTGCTCTGACTTTTTCACGTTTTTCTTCTAACGATTTTTTCTTAGCGACAGCGGATTTATATTGTTCTTCTTTTTCCGCAAGACGTTTTTTGTATTTTTCAAGCTCGCTATCATCATTAACAGAAAATTTAAGCGTATTTTGGATACGTCCGCCCCCTGTCATTGCACCTGTTTTTTCATACAAAGTACCGCCTAAGGTCACCATTCTGTATCTGCCGATTAGTTTTTTAGCAACTCTATCATCTTCAACAATAATAGTATCACCTACCGCATAGAAGAAAGCATCAAGGTAAATATCATCAAAATCTATTAAGTTAATTGCGTAGTCAATAACACCGCTTTCTCTAGGTAAATTCAAACTTGTCGGCGCTTTTTTAATCTTGCTCAAAGGAATACAAGTAACACGACCTGCACCTGCAGAACGAACAACTTCAAACACAGTTGTTGCAACATCAGGGTCGTCAACAACAATATGTGCCATTCTTCCGCCAACCGCTACTTCTAATGCTGTTGCGTATTCTTTGTCAACATTCCCCAGTTTGTATAAAGGTGCGTGAACCCCGTCTAATTTTGCATTCTCAACAACCTGTATAGCTCTGTTTCCGCTTTGTTGTTCTCTTGCATCTTTGTTAGCCTCTATTTTGAACAGCTGACGTCTTGCTGCGGATACATCATATTCCAAATCCGTTATCTCGTTATCAAGTTTTTCAAGTTCATAAACAACATTTTGCTGAACAATCTTGAAATCTTTTTCTTCTTTTGTCAATTGCTCAATCTGTAATTCAAGTTTATCTTTTTTAATGTTAAACTCGTCTTTTAATTTGTCATATTCCTCAATTCCTGATTTTGCAAGGGTAAGGCGTTCGTTTATTGTCTTGAGTTCTGTTTCCAATGGAACTTGTTTCTTGTACAATTCTGTTTCTTTGTCTTTTAAAGAATCTAATTCACGTCTTAATTCTTCTTTTTTTCTTATTTGCTGGTCAATATTTTCGTTGATACCCAATAAATCTTCAGTGATACGTTTCCTTTCGGCACGTTGTTTTGTTAATTCTTCATCAACGGTTTTGATATCAAGTTCACGACCTTTAATATTTTGCCCTGCAGTATCAATTTTTGCCTTGTTGCTTTCAATCCCGTTATTAGCGTTTTCTATGGTTTTCTTTTTGTCTTGGATATTCTTTTCTTCAGAATTTATAGCGTTTTCTTTTCTTGAGATTTCACCTTTCGTTTCTTCTAACTTTCTTTGAACTTCTAGAAGGTGACTTTCTCCACTTTCACGAACAGTTGCGCAAACTTCTTCATACTTTTCTTTTATGACTTTGACTCGTTCCTCTAAGTCTTTAGATTTAACCTTTTCGTTTTTTTCTTTCTTTTGAAATTCTAAAATATTAGAATGCGCTTGTTCAAGTTTAGTTTTGATATCAAAAAATTTGACCGTATTAACCTGACTTTCAAGTCCTGTTTTTTCGTCTTTTAATTTCTGATATTTTAGTGCAACTTCTTTTTCTTCTTTTAATTGGTCTAATCTGGTCTGCACTTCGTTTAAGATATTAGTAGAGAATTTGACACTTTCTTCAACAGAGTCAAGTTTTTCACTTGCCTGATTTATTTGTCTGTCAAAATCCGCAACTCCTGCAATTTCATCAATAATCTTACGACGTTCGCCGTCGGTTGCTCCAATAATACTTGTTACATCACCTTGCATAACAACGTTGTAACTGTTTGGGGTAACGTTATATTTTTCTAATTTCATTAATATTTCAGTGTGCGTAGTAACTTTATCGTCTAAATAATATATACTGTTATAGCCTTGAGTTGATTTTTTAATCCGTCTTGTAACACTAAATTCTTCGCCATTTTCGCCTTCTGCAAACGTTACTTTCACAATTGCTTCATTACGTTTTGTGTAGGTTGATATAAAATCCGCTAATTTTTCTGCGCGCAAAGTTCTTGAAGTTGACAGACCAAGCGCAAACAACACTGCATCAATAATGTTGCTTTTCCCTGAACCATTCGGCCCCACGATAGTTGAAAATCCTTTCAATAGCGGGATTTCTATTTTTGTAGCAAACGACTTAAAGTTGTCGATTTCTATTTGTTTGATATACATATCACTTCCCAAGACTACGCTATTTTATAATATAACCTTAAACATGCCTTCATGTCAAAAGTTTTAAGGATTTTTTACATAATTTTTTACCTGAATATAATAACTCCAATAAGTGCAAAAAGAATTAAGGTAATATTGTAGTGTAAAAAAGTAGGAACACATGTATCCCAAATATGATTATGCTGACCGTCAGCATTGAGTCCTGCCGTAGGGCCGAGTGTTGTATCGGATGCAGGCGAACCCGCATCGCCCAGCGCAGCCGCTGCTGCAAGAACTACTGCTGTCTGGTAAGGGTTAAACCCGAGTTTCATAAACACAGGAATAAACACTACCGCCAAAATAGGAATAGTACCAAAAGATGTTCCTATCCCCATGGTAATAATTAAACCTGCAAATAACATTATAAGAGCGGTTATTATTTGACTTTCAGGCAAAATTGAAATTGCGGAATTAACGAAGGTTTCTATCCCGCCGGTTGATTTGAGTACAGTTGCAAATCCTGATGCTACAAGCATAATGAACGCAACATAACCCATCATATAAATTCCTTCGTCCATAAGTTTATCCATCTTAGAATGTTTGACCGCTCCGAGAGAAAAGATTATTCCAAGTCCGCACAACGCTCCAAGCGGAAGTGAGTGGGTAAGAATTTGCACCCCAAAAGTCACCAGCGCTGCAAGTATTGTTATATAATGTTTGTAATTTAATTTCTTTTCATCGGAATCTTCTGATTTAACAGTTACATCTTTATAAATTCTTGGTTTTCTATAAGAAATAAACAGGGCAATAAGAAGCCCGACGAACATACCAATACCTAAAATCCAAGTTGATTTCCAGATATCTGTCTTGGCTATTTCCATACCGTTTTGAACCATATTTTCCGCAATAAGGTTCTGAAAAATCAAGCCAAACCCTGCAGGAATAACAATATATGGTGTTTTTAGCCCGAATGATAAAACGCAGGCTATCGCACGTCTGTCTATTTTCATAAGATTCATTGTATGAAGTAATGGCGGGATTAATATCGGGATAAACGCAATATGGATAGGAATAATGTTTTGTGAAGCCATAGAAATTAATATAAGAATAGTGAATAATATTCGTTTTTTTCCGTTTACAAATTTTATAATCCCGTCAGATACAATATCAGTTAGCCCTGTGTGGTTCATAGCGGCAGCAAATGCCCCAAGTAAAATGTAACTGAGTGCCGTTTCAGAGTTCCCGCCCATGCCTGATATAAAGGTGTTCATAATCTCCGTAATGCCCATTCCTGAAATTAGTCCCCCGATTATTGTCGAAATAATAATTGACAATAATACATTTACCCTTAATAAACAAAGGATAAACAGACAAATAATCGATATTATAACAGGGTTGAATAAAAATTCTGACATTATTTTTGCTCTAATTTCTCAATAATTTCTAAAGAAACTTCTTTTTGAAGTTCAAACGGCATAATTTTAAGATACTGAAATGCGGTAGAAAGTTCTTTATCTTTATCATACCAACGTTTATAAAAATAATTAAACGCTTCCTCCAATTTATTTTGAGGAATATGAATATTAAAATCCTTTGCTTTGTTTTTTATTAACTCAGCACATTCTTTTTGATTTTGCGTGTCAGTTTCATGCATTAGACTTACCGCCAAGCTCATTGTCGGATCTAAATCGTACCAGCGCTGCCTTAAATTTTCTTCCATATACTAAGAATAAGCTATTTTGAAAATGATGTCAATAAATTAAAAAAGATGTAGGTTTTATTTTAACGTGACGTGTACTTTCGAATACCTATTCTTAAACAGTACTCTTTAATTTAATTGATTTTTCCCCTTGTCTTTAATATACTTTAATTTCCTAGGAGAAAATATGAATATATTAATATCAAATGATGACGGAATATTGGCAAACGGGATAAAAGCCTTAATAAAGGAATTATCAAAAAATCACGATGTATATGTTATTGCACCGGACAGGGAACGGAGTGCCGCAGGACATTCGATTACTTTGCATACTCCATTAAGAGTACAAGAAATAGATGTTAAATATGGTGCAAAACGCTGCTGGATGACAACAGGTACTCCGGGGGATTGTATAAAAATCGGGGTTAATGCGATTTTAGATAATACTGAATTGCCTGATTTAATTATTTCAGGCATAAACCATGGTCCAAATCTTGGTGGGGATATTTTATATTCAGGTACGGTCAGTTGTGCTATGGAAGGAGCTTTACTTGGGGTTCCGAGTATTGCAGTTTCATTGGCAAGTTTAAAATCAGAATATGAAGATTTTAAGTTCGCTGCGGAATTTACTGCAAAATTTATAGATAAAATGAGTGATTATAAATTCCCTGCCAAAACAGTTTTGAATATAAATGTTCCGGGGTTAGATAAAGAGGATATTTCGGGTATTGCTGTAACAGAGCTTGGTAAGAGAATGTTCACAGACAATTATGAAAGAAGAATTGACCCAAGAGGAAAGGTTTACTATTGGATGGCGGGCGAACTTATTACAGAACCTGAAGATGCAAGAACTGATATTGCTGCAGTCAGAAATAACAAAATCTCTATTACTCCTATCACTTATGATATGACAAGAAAAGGGTTCATGACAGAACTCGAAAACCGATTGGGTGATTTAGATACAAATTCGTGGATTTAGGGTTATTTAATATTTCGGATAATCCTATTTTATATTTACCCCTTACCCCTTATCATTTATCCTTCTTTTGATGTTAAATCAATGTTTTCACCTTTTTTAACTTCCGGTTTTTTAACCTCACTGTATGCGTCTGATTGAGGAATATTATGAACAGGATTGTAATATTGACGTGATTCAGCTTTTTTCTTAACAAGTTCTGTTCTTTTTGCTTCAATGTCTTTTGGAATATGATATAACATCATAACCCCATCAGGTGCATTAGTTTCGTTCATCTCAATATTAGCACCGTTTTTACTGCCATTTTCACGTTTTATATAATATTCACCGTTAAATTCATGAACTTTGTATACTGATTGGTCATTTGGATTAATATTTCTAAACTCTGTCCCCGGAGTAATAGTCACCTGACCTTTTATCCCGTCTAAACGAATTCTTTCTAAATCCATAGGAATTGGTCTGAGTTCATCTAATTTTGCTTTCGGACTCATAGAAATTCCGTTAGGGTTCATAACAGAAAGGTTCATCGCTCCGTTTGAAGCCTGATAAAGAACTGCGGAACAGTGTTTGCCGTTTGTACCTGTTAACTGATTTAACTTATACATTGTACCGTTATTGATAGCTTCTGCAAGATTCATATCATCACTTTTTCTTGCTCTGAAGATATCGTATATAGATTCTTTGTAATCAGCCACATCTTGACGGTAGTATTTGTTAGTGTTTTTGCCGTCTTTATCTTTTATAACTTCTGTTTGTAAATGATCAAGCGGGTTACGGTTTTGCAGATAAGTGTTACCAACAGGGTCTTCATAACCTGTCATTCCGTATTCATCACCTGCGTATAAAGTAGGATTTCCCGCTAAAGCTCCCAGATATCTCATTGCGATTCTTGTTTTAACCCGACCGACTTCGGTTGCTTTAGAATCTACCATATTACGATATTCTAATAATTCTTTATCGTTTAGCATTTCTATTTTGTCTTTTGAATCAGCCTTACTGTTAAGATAAACTGCCTGATCATAAATAATATCAAACGCATCAGATACAGGTTTTGTCCCAAATCCGTCTTTTTCTAACACTTTTTTGTAAGAATCAGCTACATTTTTGTTTGATGCTTTTTCGGAATTGTTTTTATAGTAATCACCGTTAACTACATCAGCAGTCGCTTTTGACATAAGTTCGTACAGTTTCTTATATCTTCTGTCTGCTTTGTCAAATTCAGCCTGCTGTTTATCATGGCTTACATTATTTCGTATATTTTCACAGGCTTGGAAATGTAATTCATTGTTTGCATAGCCTATGCTGTTTCTTAGCAACTCACCGTTTGCAATTGCTTTTGAGCTGACATTTTTGAAATAATCTTCTTCTGTTTTTCCGTCAATGATATCATAATCGTGTTGATTCAGACTATCTGAGATTTTGTCATTCATAATCATATAGGCAGTTTTTCTGTAATCTTTATTGGCTTTATCATTAAGATTAGAATGGAATAAACCCATATCCATTGACATACAGTGTATCATTCTCGGTTTATCATGGTTTGTTGCAAAAGTATAGGAATTACGTTTGTAATCAAGGTTTCTTTGAGCAAATCTTCCGATAGATTCTTCTAATTTATCAGCGATTTTTTGTTCTCTTGATTTTGTAATGTTTCCGTCACTATCTCTATCGTCACCGCCAATAGTGTCATCACCGGTTTCGTTGTCGTAACTGAACATACTTGTTATTCCGCTAAAGAAGTATGAATAGTTTGCTTCTGATGTTATACCTGCAAGATTAATCAGTGCATCTGTAAAATCATCACCAACATCGGTAACTTCGGCAACGGTATATGAATTAGGGTTTTCAGAATAAATCGTTCTGCACATATCACCCCAGAATCTAACGTTATTACGTTTAGCAGTTTCTAAAGACTGGTCGCCGTTGTAGACAGAATCCATATCTGCCACGTCTTTTGCAGCGTCAAATCTCCAATCAAGACCATAACCGCCTCTGTCAACCATAACTTCCGCTAACTTTAATGAATTGGCATTTGTGTTCTCAAATCGTTTATTGATAGAATCCGCCACAAATTTGACATTATCATTCATCAGTCTGTTAACACCTTTTTGAATTCTGTTAACAATCTGATTAGCTTCGTCTTTTTGGCTGTCACCATTAATGTTCATGTGTGCTAATGTCCCACGATTAGTCATATCTTCGTAATCGTAAGTTATCTCACCATTCTTCATCGGTTTAGCCTTAGCGGTCGGCATAAGTGCTTTTGTAACCGCATATCTTGCAATATCCTGTCCGACTAACGGTATTAAATATTGACCGTATTCCGTCATTTCACCGTTCTCGTCAAACAGTTTTTCTTTTGAGTTTTTATTTACCTCTAACAATACTTTATCAGCGAACGACTTAATATCTTTTGTAAACACTTCGTTCATCTTATTATAAGTTTTTGAGTATTTTTGAGGGATTTTATAACTTGAATCGTTCATTGCTTCAAATCTTGTTTCACCAATATGATCATTATCCGGTGAAAGTTTTGACAAATATGGTGATGATAAAGCACCTTGAACTTCAGGTGAAAATTCAAGAGAATCTAAAGGAAGTTCCATCAAAGAACTAATCAGCGCATCATCGTAATTCTCATATTTCGGACGCATTTCATAGTTATCTTCCAGAACATTTTCTACAACATTTTTATCTAACGCAACATCATTAGGAAGAACTGGCTTTTTAGGGTCTTGAGAATTAATAACATTTGCTATTTTTTCGTAAGCCTCTTTTGTGTCAGACGGAATTTCCCCGATTGTTTTAGCCGTGTATTCCGTAATATTTTTTCTTACATTTGATGTTCTGTATCTTGCAACATTACAAGCCATATCTCTTAATTGGCAGTTTGCTCGACGAATATTGTCATATTCAATTGCACGTTCCGCAGGGTCTTTTATATCAGACAGAAGTTCTGTATCATAGTTTGACGCAAAATAGTTATATTTTTCGATATCTGTATTAGCATTCCAACATACAAATCCGCCTTCAACCTTTGGAGATATTTCTATCCCAGATAATGTTCCGACAAACATTGTTCCTCTTGGTGAATCGTATTTCAGTCTGTCCTTTGGCTGACGGGCAAAGTTAACTTCATTCAGATTAAGAATGTTTTGTTTCAATTCGTTACTGTCAGCTTTGAAATAATATGGCTGAACAGTATCATCGTGAGTGTTTATAGCATTTTTGTTGCCGTCAGGAGTGGTTTTGTCATAAGCTGTTATAACATTTTTCTTGTCATTTCTTTGTTCATCAGAAACTAATGTATTATCAAAAATTTGGATATATGTAGGTTTGTCAGGGTCATAATCCTTGTTCTCTTTGATATCATACATTCCGTCAGATTTTAGTTTAAAGTCATACTCACAGTTTACGAGCTTGCAGCTCATATTTTCAAAATTCTTAGGAACAACCCCAAGCCCTAAAGCTGTATCTTTTAATCCTGCCATTCTGAAATAATAAAATTCATCAGGCTTGTTATCATTATCCATCCATTTTATTGCACGTTGGAAGTGAATACCCTGTAACCCTTCTGACGTAAATGTTCCGTCATCAACGGTATTCATGCCGTATTGATATGCTTTTCTTTGAAGTGAATTAAGGTTGTTTCTGTTTCCGATTCCGCCTGCAGGTAACATATTATTTTCTGCCCAATATTTATCGGCAGCAACATTCGCACCACCTTGTAAAGGAGTGGTAATCAAACGTTTGTTCCCTGCCTGAGCAATTTCAGGAATTTTAGCTTCTAATCCCGCCATAGTCCCGCCGGCTATGGTTGCAAAACCCCTGTTTGTTTTTCTTATTTTTTCAGAAATTTCATATTTTTGTTTGTTATTCGGTTCTATAACATCACCGGTATTATTATCTTTAAACCCTGCGTAAACATAACCCGTTGCAAAAGTGTCAGGCATGGCAAGATACATAGGACCCTGCTGAATAACGGTCGAACCTGTGCGTGTAACGATTGTAAATCCGTCACCGTTTGCGCTGTCTTCTCTTAAATAAACTTTATTATTAGGATTGTTTTTCTCTGTCAAAACCATTCTGTAAGCAAACGGCTGTTTGTCTTCTAAATCTAAATCATAACTCGGCTCTACAATAGCACCCTCAGGCGGTACCTCTTTTGTAAAAAACGGATCAATAGCTCCATCAGGACCTTCGGATACAAAAAGATTTCCTTTCTTATCCATTCCTACGTTAAAGAACTGGACTTCGCAGTTATATTTTCTTGCATCAAAGGTTGCATTAAAATGATATGCCTGTGCACCTGTTTCAGTCTTTTTGTGTTGATAGCCCTGAAACGCTAAACTTCTGACCTGACGAGAATTATTAATTTCCATGGAAAAACACTCCTTATCTATATATAATAAGAAACGCAAAAAGTCGAAAATTTTGCTATCATGCTAATAATATATTAAGAAAAATTTACATAAAAGTAAAGAGTTGATACTTATATATTGCCTGACTGTGACATTAGTACTACATTCTGTTCTGCATTAGTACTTATTCCTCTGAGATTCCGTCAGGAATAAATTTTAGATTATTCTTTACCCAATAACCTTCAAGTGCCTGAAAATCATTGTTTAGCATAAAATACGTTGAACCTGAACCTGACATCACAGAACTTGGATAAATATTTTTAATTTTTTGAAGTTCAGCGTAATCATCAAAAACAGCCGTTTCTAAATCATTATATAAAAACTGGCTCAAATCTGTGCCGATTTTAATAGAGTCAATCATTTTATGGGTATAATCATAGTTTGGTTTGTTTTTTAATTCCGAATATTTTGTATAAGCCTCTTTTGCGCTTATGCCAAGATTTATTGGTTTTATCAATGATACATTACATTCTTTGAACGGTAATTTTTCAATCACTTCACCTCTGCTTGTTGCAAGCAGACATCCGCCTTCCAGACAAACATTTAAATCAGAACCGAGCTGACCGCATAATTCGTGGAGTTCTGTTCTTGACAAAATATTATTAAATAATTTATTCAGACCATAAATTGTTCCGGCTCCGTTCGTACTTCCGCCCGCAAGCCCTGCTGAAACAGGGATATTTTTTTCTATATAGATTTGGATTTTATGGTTATGACTATTAATGCGATTTAAAAACAATTCTGCTGCTTTATATACAAGGTTTTTTTCATTGTATGGGATTTCATCACTTGTACCTGATAAAAGAATTTCTTTTTTATCAGAATCTTCGATACTAATCGTTAAGTAATCGTATAAATCGATTAATTGCATAACACTCTGAATATTATGAAATCCATCAGGACGTTTGTTTACAATTTCGAGTGTTAAATTTATTTTTGCAGGTGTTTTTATTTTTATTGTTTTCATAACTTATTAATTATTTTTATTCAACAGTTTGTTCCGTTTGACTGGTGTTTTGCGCTTGCTGGGTTATAAAATACATGTGATAACTGTCACCCTCACCGGTTGGAGTCCAATTCACTTGAGCAGAATCTGACGAAACTGTAAAGATATTACTTAATTCTCCAATTTCTATATTTCCGCTTAGTTTGTATCCGTCATAATTTCCGCCTGATGTTGAAATTAACATATATGTTTTTGCTCCAGTAGGTTTATCTATCTGAACGGATAATTCCCCAAAGGTGTCAATATTAATAATTAAAATATTAGGGAATATCTTTTTTATGCCTTTAACAGACAACGGTCTGAAACTAAAACTGCCATAAGAACTTTCTAAATATTGAATTTGTAAGTGTTTTTGTGAATATGCAAATAATTGATTCTCTTTAAGAAAGAACTTAGCACCGTCTTCCAATTGTATAGTTTGATTAGTCTTTTTGTATTTGTAATCATAAACATCATATCCGTTTTCTGATGATGCAAGGATTACATCGCCTTTCTTCAAAGACTTAGACGGATCATAAGCTGACCAACTGTCTGTTGATGAGATATACATATATTGGAAGTTATCGTCTGAACGAAGTTGTACTAAACTTTTTCTTACCGTTGAAAAGATATCTGCTAAATCAGATTTGTTAGGCTGAATTGCATTTAAACCTTTTTGATATTCATAGGGGTAAAAACTATCAAATTGACTGGCAGAAATACCGTTTGCAGACGAAATTAAATGCGAGAATAATTCTTTTAATTGTGAATTAGGATAAGTTTTTAAGAACTTCTTATCACTCTTTTTAAATACATTTTTTTTGATATTCTTCATATCAGTTCTGTCTGATGTGAACGAATATACAAAAGTATAAGAAAATAATAAATCTTTAACTTCATCAGAATATCTGAAATCTTTATGGGTATTCATAAAGTTTTCATAGTCACCTATTCTTTTAGCAAGTGCATTTGGTTTAATGATTAATTCATCTTTGTGCATACAAGGATGATAATGTTTTGCTCTGAGTTTCAAATATTCATTAACATCAGCACTCATATATTTTCCGTATCTTTTATACGTAAATCGTGCATCTTCTATTAAGTGATATTTTGAATAGCTTTCATCCGCTTCTAACATTAATCCGACTTTTGATAATGTTTTAGCGTATTCTTTTTGGATAGAATTGAACTCTTTTTTGGTTCTTGGAATCTGGAATCTGACGTCACCATTTAGAATATTTGTGTTATTAAAGTTTTGGAGTTTTAATAACTCTTTTCTGTATTTATCAAAGGTTTCCATCTTAGTATCATTATCATCATCAGAGAATTTAAGATACAGTTCCAAAAAATTCTGAACATCTTTAAGATTAGAAATTAACCCGTCTAATGTTTCGGGTTGTGTAAGTTCAGGTATCATAGACGGGTCTTCAACATACTGTTGATATTTTGACTTGTCAAAATTCATAAAATCACCCGAAATGATATTTTTTATAAATAAAAACCCTAACAAACATAAAAAGATAATAACCATTGTGCCAATACCTTTGAGGAAAGACTCCGCAAAAGAAAATCTTTTTGGTTCTTTAGAAGGTTCTGTTTTCTTTTTGTATGAATTTTTGTAGTAAGAATGAGAATAAATCTCCTCATTTTGAAGGTCTTCCATAAACTTGTGTCCGCAATATAGACAGAAATTTGAGTTATCATTTATTTCTTTTCCGCAGTTAGGACAAAACATATATTTCCCCTTATTTTTGTGATAATTTTATAACCCGATTTTATCATAATAACTGTAAGGGGTAAAGGGGTAAATTATAGTTTAGCGAGCTTCGCTCGCTAAACTATAATTTACAGTGACTAAGTGAACCGTGACTAAGTGACTAAGGATTTCTG
>CACZPS010000096.1 GCA_902783125.1 uncultured bacterium
CAGACAAAGTCTGATTAACAAGAGAGTCTAAGCATCTTTTCAGATACTTTTCTACGTTATATACAGGTACTATTACCGAAACCTTTATCATTTACTCCCTCGTCGTCTTAGAATTCTTGCAACAAAATTAAATAAAATGTTACAAATTACACATAACAAATTATATCATAAATATAATTATATATATTTATTATGAATTAATATTACAAGTGTGCGTCAGCACGACGCACACTTGTTATAACCCTATTTGTCAAGAATGGCATTATTAAATTTTTAAATGTTTTTAATATTTAAATGACTCATTCGGCAAATCTTCTAAAACCCTTGCGAAATAGCCTTATGCCTTAGTATCCAGATATCTTAAATTCATCAATGATAGCGGACTTTACATCTTTTATCAGATTATCCCAATCGTTGTGGGTCTTTGCCTGAAACGGTCTTACTGATTTATACCAGCCGATATCATCACCTTGTGTTTTATACCATCTGGATTCGGTGTATTTGTTAAATAATCCGTATGTTCTTAGTCCCAGAGCTCCGCCCAGATTCATAATGACATTATCTGTTGAAATTATTAAATCCATACAGTTCATTGCACAGGCAGTATCTTCAAAATCTTTAAAAATCTTTCCCAAATCAATAATTTTTACTGATTTATCAAGTTCTTGAAGTTGCTTTGCATATTCATCTGACTGAAAAGAATAACACTCGACATCTTTCATTTTTATTATCGGAAGAAAATGTTTAATCGGGATATCTCTGTATGTCAGCACGGAATCTTTCGTTCCATGGTACGCTAATCCGATTTTTATCTTACCATTATCATTAAAATATTTACCTTTATATTTTTTCCTGAACGATTTAACTTTATCAAGATCAACATGAAGATATCCGCCTGCTTGAGTCATTTTCTGCGGAGATTCTTTCATCAGATAAGGCAAATCCATTAATGGTATATGATAATTATGCTCTATCATTTCCATACCTTTACCATTACTGTACATAACAGAACGGTTTGTATTTTTTAATTTAATATGGGGATTTATATCTGCCTCGTGTGACAAAATCTCACAGTATTTATCAAATCCTGATGACTTAAAAATAGGAATGAGATTCTTTTGGACAACAAAAATAACCCTTTTTGCAAGTTTTGCAACTTCCGGTATATATCTTGAAAACATTACGGAATCGCCAAACCCTTGTTCATAATGAATGAGGACAGTTGAGTCGGATAAATCATCAATCCCATTCCAACGTTTTTCATTAGTTAACGATTTCGGATAGGCAACTATACCCGTATCAAATCTGTCACGATATATATCATAACCTTCTGTTATTTTCCCTTCTTTCATTAAAAATCTGCCGTAAACAACCCGTTCTGATGCAATAGGGTTATTTTTCATCATTTTTTTGAGAAGTTTTTCACAATCTTTTATTTTCCCTTGTCTGTAATACAGTCTTGCTAAAAGTGTTATGGTATTATTATCCTTTGGATTAAGTTCGATTGATTTTTCAGCAATACAAACCTGTTTATCCAATAATTTATCCTGATAAACTCTTTCATAACAAAATGCCAGACGAGAGTACAATTCAGACTCATCAGGACAGAATTTGATTAAATCTTCGTATAAAGGGATGGCTTCTTTATAGTGCTCTTGTGACGAAAAATATGCAGAAGCTATAATCCTTAAAGCATCTTTATCTGTTTTAAAAACAGGGGTAAATGTTTTCAAAAAGTACTCTAATATAATATTATATGCCTTTAGCATTAAAAGGCATGAAGCAACTCGTTTTTGTATTTCTATATTTTCAGGACGGATTTTATATAGTTTGACAAATTCACCGTATGCCAGTGCCGGTTTATGTTCTTTTAAATATTCAAAACTTTTTATTAGAATAACCTCTTGCTCTTTGTTTGAATATATTTTTCTATTCTTTGATAAAGACTCTTGATAAATCTTGTATAATTTCTTTCTGCCCTTGTCATCATTTTCATTTAATTCCAGATATTGAATGTAGCTTTCTATAGCTTTTCCGTAGTCTTTTTGGGCATAATAGGTGTTTCCTAAAATTTCCCATACCGGTGCGGTGTCAGAAATTGTTTTTATACGCTCGCATATATCTGATACTTGTTTATATTTTTTTTCTTTCAATAATTCTTTTGCTATGTTAATATATGGAATTTCATTATTCGGATTAAGTTCGATACTCAGATTATTTATATGAATAACTTTTTTTATATCCTTTAATTTTATATTAGTATATTTTAAAGCAAGAATTTTATTATACATATCAATCGTTTTAATTGATTCAATATCTTCTGAAAATTCACTTACGTTCATGTCTTTAACAATTTTGAAAGTTTTTTCGGAACAATTATTTTTTATAAATTGAAGAATATTTTCCCAAATATTTTTTAATTTTTTGTTAAGAAAACAAACTGTTTTGTAATCATTTCTTTTGATTGCAGGCATGGAAAGATTTGCCGTTAATTTATAGGCATTTACAAGATGTATTAATTTTGCGTTAAAATCTTTATCCATTTTCCCTCTCTATTAATTTTGCCTGTTCTATACATGCCAGTCTGCTGTCATTATCATTAATTTTGCCGAAAACTTTTCCGAGTTTTTTAAATATAGGTGAATAGTTTTCAGAAATTTCGGCACAACTTAAATAAGAATCAAGCGCTTCTTCGTATTTTTTTTGTTTATATAAAATATCACCTATTTTCTCAAAACATATAGGATTCATTGTATAAAAAAACTCTAACCTATATAATTCAATAAGTTCTGTATATAGTTTTGTGTCAATAAAATCCTTTTCAACAGAGTCAATCAATTTTATATTTTGAGGATTATCAATAAAATCATTAATAATTTTATTTGCCTTTGATTTATATAAGCTAGAATTGTAATCAACTGATTTTTGCATATAAATATGATAACACATTTTCTTTTGATAGTTTTATTATTTACATAATCAGTCCATTCATAATTGATGAACCAAACTTGTTTATTGTCCTAAAATTTGGAGTATTTTTTTCGCATATCCACATCATATTTATATTTTCACGCATATATTTTGCGATTTGTCTTGAGGTATATATTTTCTGGGTATACGCTATACTAATGCTTTTAATATCATTATTGGGTGATATGCACTTGTTCCTCCACCTTTATATCTTGATATCAGCTTTGTTAAATCCATTTTATATATTGCTGAATTTACTATTCTTACCATATAGTTTTTAGGTATTTCTACTTCTAATTCTATTGGTCATTTTAATTGGTTTGTAAAAGGTTACTTTTTTATTGTTATCTATTTGTCCTCTTTTTCAACAATAACAATACTTCTAACCTTTTTTGTTTTATCAAGTTTAAAAGAGTCTGTCCATGCTTTTTGGACAGCCTCTTTAAAGATACACCATTTACTAAATATTTAGTAAAAATAAAAGGCACGGATGTCCGTACCTTTTATTACTTTTATATATTTACCCCTTTGCTAGCAGCAACCGCAAGCACAAGATTCAGCGCAACCTAAAGCCTTTCTTGCTTCTTCCATACGAACCTTAATTCTGCCGTCAACTGCGATACCTTCACCTGTTGCTTCAGAGATTAACAATGGGTTAATATCTAATTCATCGATGAATTTATAGTCAGAAACTAATTGCGATAATCTCAACAATGTTTCTTGAATTTGATCCATTTGAGCAGGAGTTGTACCTCTTGCACCTTCTAACAATTTGTAAGCCTTAACAGACTTAATCATTTCAGAAGCATCAACATCTGTAAGAGGTGCAATTCTAAATGTTACGTCTTTCATAACTTCTACGAATACACCGCCAAGACCGAACATCATCATTGGACCGTATTGAGGGTCTGTTGCGATACCGCAAACCATTTCTCTTGAGCCTTTAACCATTTC
>CACZPS010000097.1 GCA_902783125.1 uncultured bacterium
AATCCTTGACTCTGAAGGTAGAGTTGAAAGATTTAACAAACGTTACGGCAAAAAGAACTAATAGTTTTCAAACGTTAAGATTTTACACAAAAAAACCGACATTGTACATGGCGGTTTTTTTGTGAATGTATTGTG
Organism: uncultured bacterium; assembly: GCA_902783125.1. Classification (GTDB taxonomy): domain Bacteria; phylum Cyanobacteriota; class Vampirovibrionia; order Gastranaerophilales; family Gastranaerophilaceae; genus UBA2883. The sequence continues at coordinate 136 of CACZPS010000097.1, forward strand.
TGTAAAAATGAAAATAAAAAAGATAACTATAATTAAAACTCCATATTCATCAAAAAATAATGAATATAATAAAGTCAAATTTAACAAATCGCAGTTACAAATATTTAACAGAGCCAAAGCGAAATATGATTATGATAAGACAAAACCGTTAAGCATTTGTGCGAAACGTGCGTTTGACATATTTGCAGGGACTGTAGGACTTATGTTAACTGCTCCTGTGATTTTATTGAGTGCTGCTGCTGTTAAATTTGAAACAAAAGGGCCTGCTATTTTCAATCAAAAACGAATCGGAAAAGACGGTAAAATATTTACGTTAAAAAAAATAAGAACAATGTATGATAATCCGAAAAATGACGGATATAACGTTTTATCGCCCGATGATGCCAGAATTACAAAAGTCGGGAAAATATTGAGAAAATACAGTATTGACGAATTTCCGCAATTTCTTAATATTGTAAAAGGCGATATGTCGTTGGTCGGGCCACGACCGTTGCCTAAATATGAACTTGATAGGGCAAATAATTATCCGCAATTTGTCGAACGATATATTGTTAAACCCGGAGCGAAGTTACAATATTATAAAGCTGATTTAGAGAATCCTAAACAAAGATTTAAAATTGAAAAGGATTATATAGAAAATTGGAGTTTAAAAAAGGATTTTAACATTCTTTCCAAGATAGTTAAAGATGTATTATTGGGAAAAAATTATTAATTTCTTGTGTTATATTTTTATATATTATAAAATATAGAAAAGATTGGGGGAGGGGATAATATGGTTGATAATAAGCCTATAGTAAAACTGATTGCAAAACCTAATAATTTGTTAAAGACTATATACACAGCCTGCAGAACGTGTTACAGTGCAGATAGTCCTATAAATATATATGATAATACCGATGATGAAGAAAAGATGTTAAAATTGATTAGTCGTGTTATATCATCAGGACATTATTCAACTATAGAACATATCCAGATTAGTTTTGCTATATCTAATGTTTCAAGAGCTTGTACACATCAGCTTGTCAGACACAGACACATGTCTTTCTCTCAAAAATCACAAAGGTATGTAAAAGAGAAGGGGCAATTTGATTATATTATTCCGCCCACAATAGAGAAGAATCCGGAATTAAAATCAAAATTTGAAGAATTTATGGGCGAGATTTCAAAAAAATACTTAGAATTTACTGAAGCGGGTATACCGGCGGAGGATGCAAGATTTGTACTCCCTAATGCGTGTTCAAGCTCACTTGTTGCCAGTTTAAACCTTAGAGAGATGATTCATCTTGCAAATCTAAGACTTTGCACAAGAGCGCAATATGAAATTAGAATGATGACTAAAGCCATGTGTGATGTTCTTATTGCAGAAGAACCATGGTTAAAGGATTATCTTGTACCAAAATGCGTAAGGTTAGGATACTGTGACGAGGATAAATCCTGCGGAAGAATGCCTAAAAAAGAGGATTTCCTAAAAGCTGAGGTAACCGTATAGAAAAATGATTACCCTTGATTATCTCACGTTAAAAGCGTTCTTTGAAGAAAATAAAAATTTCTTCGAGGGTGCACGTCTGCAAAAGATTCAGCAGCCGACAAGACGTGATTTTGTGCTTACAATAAGAGGGAATGACACTAGAAAACTTTATATAAATATCGATCCTCAGATTTATCATTTGTGTTTTGTATCAGAAGAAACCATATCACGAAGAAATATTACTATTCCTCAAAAACCACCGATGTTTTGTATGCTTTTAAGAAAGCATTTAGAAGGATTTCGAATATCAGGTGTAAATGTTCCGCCTTATGAGAGAATTTTTGAGATTTATTTTGAGTCGTATAATGAATTGAACGAGAAGATTAAACTCTGTCTTGCAATAGAGCTTATGGGGAAGTATTCCAACGTTATTTTGTATAATTGTGACACTAAAATAATTATCGGTTGTGCTCATAATGTAGGTTCTGAAAAAAGTAAGGAACGTGAACTATCCGGAACTTTACCATATATTTATCCCCCCAAGCAAGAAAAATCTGATTTTCTCAGATACTTTGGAGAAGTTATTTATGATAGGCTAAACGATGATTTTATTGGGTTTTCAAAGGCATTCCAAGAACAATTAAAACGTAAGAAAATCTCACTTGATAAAATAAAGAATTATATTGAACTCAATACGGAATTATCACCCGCAATAAACAATAAAGAATTTTCTATATATTCAGAACTTATAGAGAATCCTGTTATTTACCCCACTGTTAATGAAATGATTGATGCATATTTTTCAATTCAGCAGGAGAAAATTATTCAGCGGGCATTAAAAATCAAACTCAAAAACATTGTTTATCCCCAAGCAAAGAAGCAAAGAAATCTTGCAGAAAGGCTATCATATCAACTTACGAAGAAAGATAACGCATCAAAATACAAAAAATACGCAGATTTACTTATGGCTAATCTTTATAGTCTAAAACAAGATAAACAAGTGACCGTATTAGATTGGGAAACCGGAGAAAATATAACAATACCGCTTGATAAAGATTTATCTGTAAAAGATAATGCCCAAAAATATTATCAAATGTATTCCAAGTCTAAAAATGCAGTAGAACGACTTATTGAGCTTGAAAACGAAGCTATAAAACAGGCTGAATACTATGAAGGAATTTTATTTTCAATAGAAAACGTTGACAGTTTACCTGACTTGTTCGGGATACTGTCAGAATGTGAAGAAATCGGACTTATAAAAACAAAAAACGATAAAAAAAAGGACACCAAAACTGATATTATTATAGAAGAAAGAGAAATAAACGGATTTAAAGTATATATTGGGAAAAACAACAAACAAAACGATTATATTGTATCAAAACTTTCATCCGCAGAGGATTTATGGTTCCACACCCAAAATTGTACCGGCTCACATATATTGTTAAAAATAAATGACAGAAAAATCCCTGATGATAAAACGATTTATGAATGCTGTAAACTTGCAAAAGAGTATTCATCAGCAAAAAACAGTACAAAGATTGGCGTAATTTATACAAAAAGAAAGTATCTTAAAAAACCACCAAAAGCCAACTTAGGATATGTTACTTATAAAAACGAACAAGAAATTATTGTAGGATAAATAGCGATATTAATAATAAAAAGCACTAATTTTCGTTCACTCACACGTTAACGAAAGCATTTACCCATATTTATCCTTTAAGCAGGCGCCGTTCTAACATTGTTTTATTAAATTTTGCCTTATAAAAATCAACATTAATATTCAATCTTTCTGCAATATCAAACATAAGTTCCATAATTGTACCATCAGATACACTTGATATATTCTCAATCATATCTTCAAATTTCACAACAGCTTTTGTATAGAACAGATTTTGGGCATCAGAAATGTCAACACTCATATCAAGTTTTTCAACCATATCCAACAATTCATGAGTTACTTCTGCCTGCTGTACTTCCCAACTAAAAACAAGTCTTCCTATGTTTTGAGAAATCTTCTTGCTGAAGATTTTGCTTGTAGGAGTCTTATCAAGCGTTATTCCAATGCGTTTAGCTTCAAAATTGATATCACTAGCCGCCTGAATAGTTGCATCATCCATAAATACATTAGAAACAGTAAACAAATCGTTAAATTTGCGTTCTAATGTATACTGAGCTGCGATTTTAAACTCATTAGGTATATCAAGTCCCAGAGCTTGCAAGTGCATAACAGAACTTTTTCCTTCGTTATAGATATCTTCATAAGTATTTGCAAATTCGTTTAATCTGCCTTTCATTAGAATTTGAAGAATCTTACGACGTTCTTCTATAAATATATCTTTTAGAGTGAAGTATTCCGTGCCGAAATATGCATCAAAAGCTCTGATAATCTCAGTCAACGGCTGCATCATAAATATTCGAATAAGCTCTTTTTGCTTATCTGAAAATTCTGAATCATATTCTTTTATTGCACAATGGAAATCCCCGCCCGTATATTGAATCAGGGCAAACACCAGATTTTGTTTTTCTAATGTCACTTTAGATTGAATTTCAACATTCCCGATTACCATTTCAGAATCGCCTTTTTGAACTTTTTTATATGATTTTTTCTTGATTGTATAACAATAAACATCTTCTTCTTCATCAACATCTTGGTACAAAGAAGACACTGCCCACAAACTAACTATTTGTTTTTCTGTAACGACGGAAGGTCTTACATATTTTTCATATATATCCTTGCCGCTTCCCATCTCTTTATAATTGCTCTTAGCCCTATCTAGAATCTTGAGATAATCAGTGATAATATCTTCATCTGTAAACACTTTTGCCAGCTGCATTACACGAGCAGCATATTTCATGATTTGAACGGTTTCAATACCGGAAACCTCACAGAAAAACCAACCGCAGCTTGTATACATTAGCATTGCTTGACGTTGGATTTCCAAAAGTTTCATCGCTTTAACTCTATCTTCATCAGATAAATCCGGTAAAAAATATTCTTTTTGGAATTTTATAACATTATTATAAGTTCTGTCTAAAATTACATCTATATAGTTATAACGAGCTTCTAAAGGATTTTTAAAATATTTCTCACCATATTCGGAAAATAACGGTGTAACTTTATCTCTCAGATAATCCATGGCTTCTCTAATCGGAGCTCGCCATTTCTGGTTCCAGCCGGCTTGCGCACCTGTTGAGCAGCCACAATCTTCTTTCCATCTGCCAACCCCGTGACAGCAGCTCCAAGAGGACACATCTTTTAGGTCAACCTGCCAATCACTTCTGTAATTTTCTAAATATTCACCATAATTTGTTACGGTAAATGGCGAATCTTTGACTTTCATTGACATTATAAAAGATAACGCCATATCTCCAAATTTTGTGTGATGTCCGTAGCTTTCCCCATCTGTTGCGATATTAACCAATTGAGGATAATTCCTTTCATAAGAAATACCATCCTCTAATCGTTTGATAAATTTGTTACCATCTCTTAACAATTCATCAAAAGCAACGGATTTTGATATAGCACCGTCATAGAAAAATAAATCAATATATTTTTCAGGATCAGATTTTATAAAGTACCTGTATGAACGGGCAGGATCAATATTTCCCCAGCCAACATCTTGCCAAGCATTGTCATTGGCATTAATAGGTTTTACACGTTTTGCCTGAAACGGGGACAAAATAGTGAACTTTATTCCATTTTCAACAAGTACTCTCAATGTATCATCGTCGACGGCAGTTTCAGCAAGCCACATCCCCTCTGGCTTTCTTCCAAACCGATATTCAAAATCCTTTATTCCCCATTTTACCTGTGTTTGTTTATCAAGTTCGTTTGCTAAAGGCATAATAATATGGTTATAGACCTGTGAAATTGCATTACCATGTCCGTTATGTTCCTCAACACTTTTAATATCAGCTTTTATTATTCTTTCATAAGCTGATGGTGCAAACTCCTCCATCCATGATAAAAGTGTCGGACCAAAGTTAAAACTCATATATTCGTAATTGTTTACAAGACAAAGTATTTCATTTTTATGGTTAACAACTTTTGATACAGAATTAGGAGCGTAACATTCATTATTAACCCGTTCATTCCAATCATGACACGGGAGTGCACTCGGCTGAAGTTCAATCGCCTCTAGCCAAGGATTTTCTCTTGGGGGTTGGTAAAAGTGCCCATGTATAGTTAAAAATACTTCCTTGTTATTTGCCATTCTTTTTCTCCGGACCTTAGGTATACATTATAATTTTACACTATGTTATTTTTTATTTCCAATATTTAACTTAGAAAGATTTTCCACATCAATCCAAACATCACCTAATGCATTTGAAAATACCGTTCCTGAAATTTTTACCTGATCATTTTCTTTCAAATCAATAAGTTTTTCCGCTGATTTCCTTGGTATGAACAATTTCATCTCAGACAAAGGTATATTTTTGTCGGTATCAGGTCTAAAAATCAAAAACGAAATATAGGTTTCAGAACTTCTCATTGCCGGTTTGTAATCAAGCCCTAATGTAGCGAATTTATCAAACCTTGCCACCATATCAACTTTTTTATTTAAAAAAGCAGATGGTTTGTTCACAATCACAATAGGATTTGTGTAATGAATTTGAACCGGAACAGTAGCAGCAGGTGTGACTTGAGGCTGCTGTACCTGATCTTTAGTCACCGGCTCGGTTTGTGCAGGAGGTGCCGACGTTACTGCGGATATCTTTTCTGCAACTGTATTCCCTGCAAAAACATTTGTTCCAACACCTGCAATTATAACTAACAAACCTAATATATAACTAATCTTCTTATTCATTTTTATCTCTCCTGTTCTATTATTTTAACATAAGTGATATTTTTTTTAAAGACTAATCTGTCGGGTAAATTATAGTTTAGCGAGCAAAGCTCGCTAAACTATAATTTACAGTGACTAGGCTTAAGTGAATAGACAATTTAATCTATTCACT
>CACZPS010000098.1 GCA_902783125.1 uncultured bacterium
CAAGGCAGTAAGAAAGAAAAACTTCAGGCAGGTAATGCAAGAATCTTTCTTTTACGGTTCAAACAGGTTCGGCACAAACTTTATCGCATGATATGTGAATAGTGAATAGTGAATAGTGAATAGAAAAATTTTAATAAAGTAATTTACAGATTAAAGTGATTTAGGGTATATAAGTTAAAATAAACAGGACAGGAAAAAGGGTAAAAGGAAGTGAAAAGGGTATATAGGTAAAATATATAAATAAAATACTTGAGAACTTACAAATTAATTTTCAATTTTCCATTTAATAAAAAGCCCGTTTTTTATTTAAAAACTTTTTCAGATTGAAACTCTTTAGGCGCAGTAAGATTGATTTTATCATTTATAACACGGGCATAAGTTTTCACACCATCAATATATTCAGGAGTAACAATAAAATCTCTTGGGTAATTATATCTTGGCATATGGCGAATAAGACCTTTCAAACTGTCTAATCTTTTAAAACCTTTTCCGAAAAGCACATTTCTAAACTCTTTTATCGGATTTTCATAAATATATTTTTCATCAGATTTATCGTATGCAAAATCCATAAAATTAAACTCTTTTTTACTTAAATCAACAAAAGTATTATTAGTATGTTGAAAATCAACGTTAAAATTCTTTTCTGAAGTAATGAAACCGACCGCATCATCATAGGCTTTTTGCGGAAGCTCAGAGATTTCTTTTAATGATTCAATATGACTTGTTGCGAAATCATCATACAGTTTACAAAATTCATTTCCTTTTACGATTTTAAACGGAGTAGACCCTTCTCCGAGAGCATTTTCCGGAATTTGTGTTGCTCCTGAACGAAAATATTCAAGGCATTTAGCGGATGCTTTGGGACCAAAATTATTTTTTGCATACCCGAATATAAACGCAAAATTATTCAAGGTGTCAATATCAAGATGATTATCGCCATCAAATCCAACCATAGATTCAAACTTATTTCCACATTCACTAGATGGGTGCTGCCCTGTTACTTTTCGAAGAACCATTATTTTATTTTGTTGAGCAAGTGCTTCCATAGGCGAAATAGTATTTTTTCTTGCCATAGAACCTGTTTTTGAGGTTACATAATACAATGGCAAACCCAAATGTTGATTATCAAACAAAGATTTATCATATTTAATTGGTACAAGTTCAAGATCTTTAGGCAGTTTATCTATATCGGCAAGTGCCGATTTTTCGACTCTTAATACTAAATCCGAATGGTTAGGAATAGGGAACACAAGGGCATCTTTACCGACAGCTTCAGTTGAAGATTTTGCAGTATCAAGAATCATACCCCTCATGTTATCAGCGAGAACTACACGAGGTTTTCTAAACATAGGGACTGCATCTTTTACAGCATCTAAAAACGGATTAGTTTGTTTTCTAATACTTTCTTTAGAAGATTTAAAGGTATCATAAGACTCATCCAGCATAGAATGATAAATGCTTGAAAAATTTTTTGCAGTATCAAACTTAATATGTTTTGCTATATTAGAACTATGTAATAAATTCACACACACCATAACACATATATAAAGTCTTTCATAAACAAAAAATTGCTAACCACACACAAAATCATTACAAATTATTAACAAAAAAATACAACTAATGGGGAATTTAAAACGAAATAAGATAATATAATATTTAATTAAATCACAGGAGGTAATTATGATTGAACTATTTATGCTGGAATTTTGCGGATACTGTAAAAAAGTAATGTCATATATGGACGAACATTCTATTCCGTATAAAACGATTGATATCTCAGAAAAAGCCAACGAAGAAGAATTAATCAGAATCGGAGGTAAACGTCAGGTTCCGTTCTTATTGGACAGAGATAAAAAAGTTGAGATGTACGAATCAAACGATATTTTAGAATACCTGAGAGAAGAATATCAGGGGTAAATTATAGTTTATCGGCGTAAGCCGATAAACTATAATTTACAGTGACTAAGTGAACCGTGACTAAGTGATTAAGAATTTCTCTTTTCTTAATCACTTAATCACTTAGTCACTTAATCACTTAATCACTTTTATCAGCCGAAGGCTGATAAACTATAATTTATAACGACTCTTTATAAATTTGAGCGACTGCTTCACGTGTTGCGGTAGTCGGTGCAATACCTAAAAGCCCGTCAAGTGATGGAGTTGTAAAAGCAAGTTCTGTCAATTTTTCAACATCATCTTCAGAAAAACCTTCATCTTTTAATTTATTAGGAACATCAACTGATTTTAGCCAATTATAAACCCCTTCAGATGCTTTTATAGCATCAGAAACCTCAGGCTTGAGTCCTTTTACAATCGGTTCAAGAATATATGCCAAAGTATCAGCTTTTGCAGGATAAATATTTTTAATAACCGCAGGTAATAATATTGCCAAACCTAAACCATGAGAAAATTCAGGTTTCATAGCACTCAACGGATGTTCAAGAGCGTGTGTATAATGTAATAAACCGTTATCAAAACAAACTCCGCCCATCATTGCTGCATAACAAAGGAAATACCTTGCCTCTTTATCTTGAGGGTTTTTGATAGCTTTTGGCAGATATTTCGATACCATTTCAATAACTTCTCTTGCAAGGGTAGTTGTATAAGGCGATGCAACCTTTGATGTCGCTGCCTCAATTACGTGATTAACCGCATCTATAGAAACGTATCTGGTTTGTTTCGGTGAAAGTCCCATCATCAAATCAGGATCATCAATTGCGTATGTCGGATATATGCAGTCATAGGCAATAGCAGGTTTGTAATTCTTTTCTAAGATAGTTGCAACTGCAAATCTGTTTGTTTCAGAACCTGTCCCGTGAGTTAAATTTATTGCAACAATAGGAGCTGCAACCTCTGCTGTAAACTTAAATTCATATAAATCAGCCCCAGTTCTGTCAGGATATTTTAATAAAATAGCAACAGATTTACCCGCATCTGTAGGAGAACCTCCGCCAATTGTTATAACCCCTTTTGCCCCAAAATCACGAGCCAATTTTGTTGCTTCATCAATAGCATCAGTTGTCGGATTTGGAGTAACTTTATCATAGTTTATATAACCAATATTATTCGATTTTAGTGCTTTTTCTACAATATCCCAAGCACCTGTGGATTTGTAAGCATTACGACCTGACATTACTATTACTTTATCAACCCCTTTTGATGCTAAATCTTTTGATATATCTTTTATTTTGTGGATTGCTCCGCAGCCAAAATATACATTTGTTCTTGTTCTAATCTCTCTGACTTCGTTAATATTTTGATCTTTTTCCCACATAAATAACTCCTTTCTTATCTAAACACTAAAATTATTATAATCAAAAATTATTATAATAGATAGAAATTTCACATAAAAAAAAGGACAATTTCTTGTCCTTTTTGTGTACTATTCTTGAAGTTATTATTTAACCGTCAATTTTTTAACTTTTTCTTTATCTGTTTCTTTTTTTGGAGCACAGATTTTTAATATACCGTGTTCAAGTTTAGCATCTGTTTTGTCGACATCAATGTCTTCAGGGAAATAGATTGTTCTTGAAAACTCGCCATATCTGAATTCGGATTTCCTGTAATGCGAATCGTTTTCTTCTTTTTCTTCTTCTTTTTTAGCATTGATTGTCAAATGGTTCTTATCAATATCAATATCCAAATCATCTTTTTGGACTCCGGGGAGTTCTGCTTGAACACAATATTCGTTGTCGTGCTCGTGAAGTTCGACAGGCATTGATAATTTGTTGGAATCTGTGTAATCTTCGTTGTACACAAACTCAGGGAACAGACTGTCAAAACTTCTGTTCAAAATTGTGTTGATTTCGTCGTTTACTGATTTGATAAAACCGTCAGGGGATTTTTTAATTAAGAATTTCATAATGTACTCCTTTCTCTAGGAGTAATATTTAGGGAATTTACGGTAAATATTACCCTTACTTAACTATTTCAATGTATTATTCTTTACACTTTTATTATTACTCTGTTTTTTAGAATTTCCGATAAAATTAACCAAAAATTAACAATGTTAAATTATTTTGTACTATATCCTTTAAACATAACTGCTCGAGTGGATTTTAAAATGAAATTTTTTATCTATTTCACGATTTTTAAAGATTTATTGTTATAATAAAATTATGCAAAAAAGAGATTATTTAACCATAGCAGATGTTTGTGAAGAATTTTCCATCTCAACTGCCACTTGCAAAAACTGGGTGAGATTAGGTAAACTGATTCCTTCTGAAACAAAAAATAACTCCCTCGTTTTTGATAAGGATTATATAAAATCTTTTATGAAAAACTTAAAATCAGATAATATTACCGCTCTGAAAAGCAGACGAAACAAGAATTTTATTTCAGGTAATAAATTATATAATTCGTATCTTTCTCAAAACTCTAAAAACCTTAAACCCGTTCAAGAGATATTAGATTATATAAAAGAGAATAATATTGAATTAAAAGATGATAAAATCTCAGAAATAATATCTGTATGTGCAATCCAGTTAATAAACAATTTACCGGAATATTTGTTTTTGGCAGAAGATATTTCTAAAAATTATAAAAACAGTGAATTTAAAAGATTTCATTTTGAATATATAAAAAATGAAGATACTTTGGGGTTGTTATATATTTCACTAAAAAATTTTTCAGAGCGTAAATCCAAAGGTGCATATTATACTCCGACAGAAATAGTAGAAAAACTATGTTCTAATCTTGGGGGTATAGAAAACAAAACTATTTTTGACCCTTGTTGCGGGACAGGGAATTTTCTGCTCAGATTACCTGATAATCTTGATTTTAAAAACATTTACGGGAACGATATTGACCCCGTTAGCACAAAAATTACCCGACTTAATATGGCATTGAAGTTTGGGATAACAGATAGAGAGCTTTTAAGTTTACATATAACAAATCATGATTTCTTTAGTTATAACGACAAAAATCGTTATGATTATATTATAGGCAACCCGCCTTGGGGCAGGGGTAGGGGTAAATGTAGGGGTAAATGTGATATTTATTCTGATATGTTTGAAACGGCGGTGGATAAATCGCTTTCACTATTGAAACAAAATGGAATACTTGCGTTTGTTTTGCCTGAATCAATACTTAATGTTAAATCTCACAAAAAAATAAGAAAAGTTATTTCAGAAACCAATTCTATAAAATATCTTGAATATCTTGGTAATATCTTTGACGGAGTACAATGCCCGAGTGTTATTATTAAGATTTTATACGATAACAAACCTATGAAAACAGCAGGCATGGTTGTAGTAAAGAAAGATAACAGTTTTATGATAAACATTGAACGTAAGGTTGATGAGAACTGTTTTAATTTCTTTTTGACAGATGAAGAATATAAAATTTTAGAAAAAATAGAAAATATCCCAAATAAAATAACTCTAAAAAATCAAGCTAAATTTGGATTAGGGGTAGTTACCGGTGATAATAAAAAATACATTACAAATAAAAAAACAGATGAGAATGAAATGGTTCTTAAAGGGGTAAATATAAATAAATTCTGGTATGAACAATCAGATAATTACATATCATTTACCCCTGAAAAGTTTCAGCAAGTTGCACCGACAGAAATATACAGAGCAAAAGAAAAACTTATCTATAAATTCATTTCAAAAGAATTAGTCTTTGCTTATGATAATCGACAAACATTACCATTGAATAGCTGTAATGTACTAATACCTAAAATAAAAGATATTGATATAAAATATATTTTAGCAATATTAAATTCATCTGTTGCACAATTTTATTTTAGAAATAAATATAACTCTTTGAAAGTTTTGCGTTCGCATATAGAAAGTATTCCAATTCCGGTTGTTGATGTAAAGGTTCAGCAGGAAATAATTTTCGAAGTAGACAGAATAATTAAAAACAAAGAAACATCTTTTAATTCACTTGATAAAAAAATTGAACAAATTTATGGGGTTAAATTATAGTTTAGCGATGAACGAAGTTCATCGCTAAACAGTGAATAGTGAATAGTGAACAGTGAATAGATTAAATTGTCTATTCACTTAAGCCTAGTCACTGTAAATTATAGTTTAGCGAGC
>CACZPS010000099.1 GCA_902783125.1 uncultured bacterium
ATTTCTGATAAAATAGTTTCTACACTCATGATTTTCTCCTTTTATTATTTTTTTTGTTTTCTACTTGATTTTTGCCCTAAACTTACGTTGAGGCTTAATATTCTGAAATTAATTCAGACTGACAGACAGCTACGCTGTCTTTTGATCTCTAACCGCAGCCATAGCTCTTGTAAGTTGTGACATAACTGCATTGATAGAGTTTGCGATACCTGATGCAGGTGAGTTGATACAACCAAGCATTTTTGCATAGATTTCTGCCTTTGAAGGAAGATTTGCCAATGCTTTTGCTTCAGCAGCATCCAGCCATTTTCCATCTAATACTGCACCTTTGATTTCGCCTTTTTTTGATTCTTTAATGAATTGTGAAAGTGCCTTTGCAGGAGCTACCTGATCACCATAACCAAATGCTATAGCGATAGGACCTGTTAGAGCATCTGCCAATAATTCATAATTAGTACCCTTTATGGCAAGTTTTGCTAAAGTATTCTTTGTTACCATATAGTCGCCGTCTTCTGCTTGAAGTGCACGTCTAAGTTTTGTTATTTCCTCAACGGACATACCTTGATATTCTGTTACGATAGCAACTTGCGCCTTTTCTACTTTTTCCTTAATTTGAGCTACTTTATCGCTCTTAAAGGCTTTTGTTGACATGTTTTGCTCCTTTGTTCTAATTTTTTATCGACCTATTTTTATGCAAAGTAAAAAGACTTTGCGAAACCGCAAAATCTTACACATAAAAATAAAATACTATTTAAATATTTCGACTTAGTGTAACCTCGGTTAGTCGGCTTCTCCTTTTATAATTCGATGGTCTGAGAACCTGTAGTTCTCATCTACGACAAGGACTCGCACCTTGTATCGCCACCTGAATAACTAACTGTCTGCGGTTTTATTCCATTATACTACCAAATAAAATTCTTTTGTCAAGTAGTAGAGAAAACAATACCTAATTCTCACGATTAATATCTGAGATTCTTTCTTTATGCGCTAAACCACGCACTATTCTACTTAATTTTTAATGAGTTAAAATTTAGATATTAATATGCTTTTTTAACTTTATGTTTTATTTCTTATTTCTTATTTCTTATTTTCAATTAATATAAATTTGTACCTCTGTTTAGATAAGTTGATTTGAGTATTCGGGGGTTATATAATAGAAAATAATTATATATTACTTTCCAATGAGTAAGTTCAAAATCATCATTTTGAGGTTCCTTAACAAAAGCCTCAGAGTGACCACGTTTCTAAAATTTAGCGGAATATATAGACACTAAATAAAAAATATAATAAGGTCGTTGTATTAAATATATGAATAAAATATTTGAATTCAAATATATAAAAGAATTATTTATACTGGCACTTCCGATTATTATGGGAAACCTCGGACATATACTTTTAGGTGCGGTAGATTGTTTTGTTGCCGGAAAATATTCAACAGGCGCAATTTCCGCAATAAGTATAGCAACTTCTATCCATGCGCTGCTTGTTATGTTTGGAATAGGTTTAACCATCAGCATTTCACCTATTTTATCCAATAAACGCGGTGCAAAGACCGATACAAAAAAATACTTTTTCCCATCACTAAAATTTGCAATTTTAACAGGTTTAATTTTAATGCTGTTAACTTTTGCCTATATTCCGTTATTGGATTTTTTCGGATATGAAGCAGCACTTTTGCACGATGTAAAATTATTTACCTTTATTTTGGCATTTACAACAATAAGTGCAGAAATCAGCGTCGCAATAAAAGAGTTTTTACAATCATTTGAAATAGTATTTTTACCAAATTTTCTAATGATAATTTCGGTATTTTTAAACCTTATACTCAATTGGATATTTGTTTTTGGAAAGTTCGGAATTCCTGAAATGGGAGTTGCGGGAATTGCACTGGCAACGGTGATAGTAAGAGCATTTGTTGCAATTGTATTATTGATTTTTTGTTTTTCAAAATTCAAATTCCAATGGTATGATGAAAAAGATTACTATAAGCAGATTTTTAAAATCGGACTTCCAATTTCGACATCAATAATTATAGAGTTTTTGACTTTTAATTATATAGCAATTGTTCTGGGTAAAATATCAGGGCTTTTTGCTGCTGCTCATGGAATTATTCTTGTCATAGGAAATGCTTCATTTATGATTCCGTTAGCTATATCTAATGCGTTAGCGGTAAAAGTAGGTTATGCAAACGGGGCAAGAGATTACCCTGAACTGATTAAATATATCAAAAACGGCATTGGAATAACTATATCAGTAATGATTATTGCGAGTGGGATATTTGCAATATTTCCTGAACAATTAATAAGACTATTTACGAATGACATTACATTAGTTTCAATAGCCGTACCTGTCATGTATATTGTCGCAGCATATCAATTAAGTGACGGAATCCAAGTTTCTATGAGCGGAATTTACAAAGGTTTAAAAAAAACAAAGTTTGTTATGAAAGCAAATATATTAGGCTACATGCTAATAGGTATTTCTCTCGGCACATATTTAGGTGTGTTTAGGAAATTATATCTAATTGGTTGTTGGGCAGGAATAGCGATATCATCTGTAGTTTTATCCGCTATTTTAATCGCAGGATTATTCGTATTCCTACAAAGATTAAAGAAAGAATATTTGTAAAACTAATTTATTGGATTTCACCCAGCCTACATGACTTAAACTATTTTAAAATATTGGGGTAATCTTTTAATTTTCATGCGCTTTACTTCTGTTAATTTTTGTAACATTATATTAAAAATTAATCAATTATAAAACTTTACCTATCTTATGGGAAATGTATAGTGTGTGAACAGGAGAAAAAACAATGTCAGAACATGAAAAACTTATCGGCTCTGAGAACACCAAAATGAATTTAAGCAAAAGTGGTATAACCAGACCATCAATCGAATTAGATGATTTTTATTCTTTGTTAGACCAAAAGGTTGTGGATAAGATAAAATCTACACCAAAAGAGTCGTTAAAGAGAATTGCAGATGATGTAAGTAATTATGAATACAATATTGATGGTGCTAAAAATATTCTGGATTCATTAAAATAATTATAAAAATTGTTTATTAATATAGAAAGCAAGACAAGATATTACTCTGAAAGCTAAAGTCGGACACAATAAAAATTAGTTATAAGTTTCAGACCATAAATTTGTCTTGTTTTTTTATTTGGTTATATAAAAAACGACAATTTAAGTTATCTAAACTCGTATAAAAGTATTAAAAAGTATGGTGAAACTAATAAAAACCATACTTTTTGTTTATTGTTTAATTATGGAATACTCCCAAAAGACAGTTTCTGTATATTAATCTCCTACTTTTTACCGATTTTATATAACAAAACAACTGCTAATATAACCATATACTCCTTAAAAAACAAATGACGATACACATATCCCTAATCAACAGCTATGTATTAACATAGCTTTTTTTTATGGGAAATTTTTGAAGTCCGGAACTTATTGAAGGCTTTCGCACAATGCCTTGCTTGATAAAGGTTCTCCTGTGAATTTTTCGATTAAATCGTTCTCATCGATACTTGTACCGTATTGAAACAAATTTTTATCCAGAAATTCTGCCGTAGAAGTATTCTCTGTTAAATTTCCAAGAGTGTTGTGTAAATATTGATAAATCTGAGCTTTCATAAGATTTGCTCTGAAATAATTTTGATAATAAGCAGGGTGAGAAAGATAATGCGGAATTGTTGCCCATTCATTGTTAAGTTCTTCCTGCTCATTTGCACCTGTATATTTTACTCTCAAATCATGCCAGAGCTGAGGCAGATTTTGCTCAGGATTTTCATACATTGATTTTTCAAAATCAATTATTAACATACTTCGGTTGATAAACTTTGCTTCCGATTTTTTGATATCTGCTTTAAACTTATCCAAAACATCATCAGGTACAATGTCTTTTAAAATATCTTCTCTCTGCTGCAAATCACCCATCATCATAGCGACTGCTTCTGTTAATGCTGGAGTTTCATTTTGATCAAGATACGGTAAATCAGTATCAACCCCAAGATGATAAACACAATGACCGAGTTCATGACAGAGTGTATCAATACTGCCTGTGTCATTTGTCAGATTTGCCAAAATTCTTGCATCTTTTCCTGCCTGAATATCAAAACAGAAGCCGTGAGTATTTTTGTTCTTTCGTGGGAACAAATCGAGCGTAATCGGCATTTTATCTACATCATAACCCATCCCAAGATACGATTTTTTAGCAATATCCACCACTTGTTCTTTTGTTTTAAGTTTTTCATTTACCATCTTTGCAGGATTAGAGTCTAATAACAAACCATAGTGATGTTGCCTTAAATCATTCACTCTGATACCGTATTCATCAGCAAGCTCTTTTTTACTTTCAGATTGGATTTTATCATTTACTCCTTTTGCGTTCGTATAAACCTCATCTAAAAGATTCTGAAGATAGTTTGCATCAACATCATAACCTTCCTTTAAATTGTATTCAAAAAAGTTATTGTAGCCTTTTGTCTTTGCAAACTCGTTTCTCATCTTTACAAGTTCAACCAAATCATCAGCTATAATATCTCCGCCTTTGACTTTTGCATTATAGGCTTTTTCTCTTAAAACTACATCTTTTTCTGTTTGTAAAAGTTTGTTTATTTCAGCCTTGGAAATTTCCTGACCGTCAATCATTGGTACGTATTGATTATATTTTGAAGCGATTTCATTTTCTTTATCTCTCAATGCTTTTTTTAGTTCACCCGCATTGAGTTCTTCGTCAAACTCACGATATAAATCTTTGAGTTGTTTTGACAAATGTTCATCTTCTAACCCTTCATCAGAAAGCACTCGAAGTTTGTCATAAATATCTTTATTTCTGTATAATTTATAAACCTCTTCTGTTGAATCTTCGTAATTTTTTTGATTTTCAGGTGTGCTGTTTATATAAAAATTCCAACAATCAATATTGGATTTTAAGCTCTTTGGCTCTAATTCTTTGCAAAATTCATCCCTTATCTTAACAAATTCACCGTCATTCATATAATTCTTCACTTTCATATATTCTGTAATATTTATCCATCCTTATATATTATTATAACATAGAGGACTGCGGGCTATATTTTTTACCCTGACAATATTTGATTTATAAAGTAAAATTTTAAATTTTCGACTTTAAAATTTAACATACATTTTTATTGGTTGAGTTTTATAAGAATGTATCGGAATAAATGTTATAACATTGAGCTCTTTATTTTTTACATAATTTGAAATATCATATTCAACTCTGCCATAAGGCTTGTATTCATTCAAATCAATATTAATAATTTCATCATTAATTTTTACTTGTAATGAATTTATATTATGTTTATTTGGTATAACAATTGTAGCTCTATTTGACGGGACATAAAACGATATTGGTATTGGTTTAGATTTCAACTCAATCGGTTTAGTGCCAAGACAAATCCCGTTATAGTAATGTTTGAGTATGGTTTCAAACGACATTTTACAGTCTTTAGCCATGTACATAGCACCATATTGACTCAACCCGCAGCCATGCCCGAAGCCTCCGCCATAAGCAGTGATTTCAGTCCAATCATCATTATTTTTTATTTCTTTATGCTTAAATACAACATTTGCACTTGGCAGAGCTTTGCCGTCTTTTGTGAATAATCGCCTTATGACAAGCTCTTTTGCTACCGTATAAATAGATTTGTCAGTTTCTATCTCCATAAAAACTATTTTACCGGACACCCCTCTTTGAGTAACTCTGATATCTTTAAGTTCGCCAAAATCCTCGGATTTTAAAAGTGAAGGAGTCACAAACCCCGTTTTTGACTGCACAACAAGATTATTTTTTAAAACATTTTGTAATTCTGTTCTCGTCCAAGTTCTTGTCCAACGATACAGAGGGGAATGAATATCATAAGACAACGGTCTTGTTGAATAAAATCTGAACGCATCTTCTTCATTATCTAACGGTTTAAATTCGGGCAAATCTGGTTTGGCGATTAGATATGGTTTTTCTGGTGACGGGAATTGTTGAGTAATTGAGTCAGAAAAGGTTTCAGAATAACATTCTGTGTATCCGCCCGCAGTAGATGAAAATACGGCAACAATCATATCATCATTGTATAGTGCGACTATTCCATGGGTTTCATCTATCGCTCTGTTTGAGATATCAGATTCACGATTATAACCGTTATAGACCTGACTTGCAACACTGTCAACTACATCGTAGGCTCTTGACATTTTTGTTCTTGGGGTCAAAGAATATACCCGAGCCGCAACTGCTTGTGATTTTAATGCTTCCAGCCCAAAATTAACCGGCATCTCACAAGGTACAACCCCTTTTAGATAATATTCAACATCTAATACATTAACAAAATAGAATTTGTCAGGTTTATTAATCACACCGCAACATCTGAACTCTCCTCGATACATGGCAGGCTTTCCTCCACGAATAAAATCTTTTATCCCGATAACACCATTCGGACAAGAAATTGATAATTCGTTTGCGATATTTATCTCAATAACTTCGCCTGTTTGAGTATCGATATATGATAAAATATACCCGTAATTTTCACGTTTTATAGTTAAATATTTCCCACCCTCAATAGAAATAATCGGTTCTTTTGTTTTGAAATCAGTAACGATTATTGCATCTGTTCCGTAAATTGTTACTTCAGACCTTTCGACAGTCTTATAGCTTTGATCCATTATTCCGACTTTAACTATTGCATTAGAGGGATACGAATATACCTGCTCACAAAATAAAGAATTGCAAACCCAAATCCCCAATAAAAATAAACTTAGTCTAAATAATCTTTTCATCATACATATTATATACTAAATCTATTTTCAAATATGATATTTTTAAAATTTAATATTGTTATTTATACTAATTATTATATTTATTGTTCTTTTTAGAACAGGTTTACATAAATATTCAAGTAGTTTATCTATTAATATACAGGTAAAAAATATAACCATAACCAATATAATAATCAGTAATATTAAAATGAGTGGATACATTGTGTTTAATATTATCATTACATTTTTCTATAAAATTGGACGAATAAGGAATTTATAAATATTTAGACTTTTAACCCAATTTAAATGTTTAAAAATTTTTATTCATTATAATAAAATAAAAAGCGAACCGAAGTTCGCTTTCATAATGCTCAATCATCTTACTAAATCGATAGACCTTAATAAATTATACTACTTAACGGCAACAAGCTTGGTTTGGACACCGACTTCGGCATTCATTCTCCTAGCATTTGCCATTGCAGAGGATCGGCGTTTTTTGGCTCCTCTAAGTATGTATTCTACGCCGCTGAAAGTATTACACGTTGGAATTTCAACTTTCTTTAACATATACCGTCCTTTCTAATTAAGTTGTATTGGTAATATCGGCATTTGGAATAAAAATCTTTAGTTTTTTGTAATTATTTTTTACAATTATTTACAATAGTCAATAGTAAATTATAGTTTAGAGGCGGTAGCCTCTAAACTATAATTTACAGTGACTAAGTGAACCGTGACTAAGTGACTAAGAATTTCTGA
>CACZPS010000100.1 GCA_902783125.1 uncultured bacterium
CAAGAATTGCTGCAGAAGGTCTTTGCGATATCAAAGTGTGTGACAAATGTGGACACGCTGCAATCGTTGAAGTTAACTGTGAAACAGACTTCGTTGCAAAAAATGAAGAATTTATTGAATTAACAAACGGGCTTGCAGAATTAGTTGCAAAAACTAACCCTGCTGACGTTGTTGCATTAGAAGCTACAACATGCCCTAAATGCGGTAAATTAATTTCTGATGTATTGAAAGAAAAAATCGCATCTATCGGCGAAAAAATCACTATCAGAAGATTTGTTCGTTATGAAGGTAATGTTGCAACTTATATCCACAACGGTAAAATCGGGGTTCTTCTTGAAACATCTGCTGCTGATGCAGATTTAGCAAAAGATATCTGCTTACACATCGCATCATCTGCTCCTGAATTTGTTTCAAGAAACGAAATCCCTGCTTCTGTTATTGAAGAAGAAAGAAGAATCGAAATGGGTAAAGAAGACCTTCAAAAGAAACCTGAACAAATCAGAGAAAAAATTGTTGAAGGTCGTGTTAACAAATTGATGGCTGAAAGATGCCTTCTTGAACAACCGTTCGTTAAGAACCCTGATTTGACTATTGAACAATTAGTTTCAGGAAAGTTGGATATTAAAAGATTTACAAGATTCGTTCTTGGTGAAGGTCTTGAAAAGAGATCTGAAAACTTTGCTGAAGAAGTTATGGGTCAAATCAAGGGCTAGTGATAAAGGGGGTAAATGGGTAAATTATATATATATATTTACTTGTAGTTTTGCCTCAATCCATTTTAATAAATAGTATTGAATATTTTAAAATATTTTATTTATTTATTTCAAAAAAAGACTGTAAAATCATTGATTTATAACAGTCTTTTTTATTAGTTTTTAATTTTCATATTTTATTTACATAAAATCTGAAAGAATTATATTACTCAACAAAAACCCGTTAGTTTCAACAGAATCTGATAATCTGTAACCGATGTCGGTTTTCACTAAGTGACCGGACAAAAGATATTTTTCTAAAATATTTTTATATTTTTCATCAAAATCTATCTTAAATTCATTGTTTATGTCATCAATATTTATACCTTTATATAGTCTTAGTCCTAAAAAAATTCGTTCCTCCAATTTTTCTTTTTTTGTAATGAACTTTCCATATTCACGTGATGTGGGATTTTGCATATATTTTTCTATATCTGTGGGATTTGAGTATCGTATTCCGTCAACGTATCCGTGCGCTGACAAGCCAAATCCGTAATATTGTCCGCATTTCCAATAGTTTGTATTGTGTTTTGAATTATAGTTCGGTTTTGAATAATTACTGATTTCATAATGTTCATAACCGTTTTTATTTGTTATTTCGCCCGCCATCAAATACATATCCGCCTGAATATCTTCATTGGGCAGATTTTCCGGCATGTTGCTGTAAAAATAACACCCTTCGTCAATTTTTAAACCATACAGTGAGATATGTTTAACACCTAATGAAATAACTTTTTTTAAATCTTGCCTGAACATATCAAGAGTCTGATTTGGTAAACCATATATCAAGTCAAGGCTAATATTTTCAAATCCTGCGTTTTTTAAGATATTTACACTTTCATATATCTCTGATGATGTATGCCTTCTTCCGATTAGTTTAAGGGTTTTATCATCAAAACTCTGGGCACCCATACTAACCCTATTTATCCCCAGAGTTTTTAATCCGACGGCAAAATCCTCGGTTATATCGTTTGGATTGACTTCTATTGTTATTTCAGTATTCGTATTATAGTTAAACTTATTAATTATTTTGTATAACTCATCAACTTCTAACAGTGACGGTGTCCCGCCGCCGATATATAGTGTTTTTAGTTCTTCGCCTTGATAGTAATAATCAATTTCTTTAAGTAGTGAATAAATATAACCTGTTTTTTTATCAAGACTTATTCCCGAGATAAAAGAACAATAATTACATTTCCCACGACAAAACGGGATATGAATATATGCACTTGTTGTTTGGGTTTGTGACATAGTTTTATTTATTTCTACGCTCTATTTTTATTTCATATCCGAGGAGTTCTGCTATATCTTCCATTTCATCATATCTGATTGAACTTGCGGTGATTTTACTTTGCAAACTACCGGCTGTATAATGTCTGCCCGTCTTTTCAGCAAGCATTCCCGCTAATTTCTTGACAGTCAGTCCTTCTTTTACTATAAGTAATCTTACTTCTTCATTAGAACTCATATATAATCCTTATTTGAAATAATTATATGATATATCAGATAATATTGACAAATAACAATTAAAATGTTAATATTTAGTGGAAATATGAAATAAATAATGCAAATATGGAATAAAGATTGGAGCCTTATAGAACTAAAAGAACGATTAAAAATGATAGAAGAAGAAAACGACTGTATAAATCATACAATTTTAGGCATTGAATATATTCTGAGGCATTTAGTCTATGACGAGCCTGAACAGAATGAAAGAGTTATTCTTGGGGAATTTATACTTCAACTTGTACAAGATATAAAGCTGAATGTTGAAGGAGTCGGGAATGTGGTAGATTATCTTATTAGTAACTAACTACTTTTGATTTATTTATTCGTTCATTAAAACGACACACCATAATTGCTGTTATAAAAATCATTTCAGACAACAATAGAAACAAGTTCGGGAAAAGGATTTAAACAGATTTTAGGTAAAGCGCTACAATTAGTAATCTAATTTTTCCATTAACTCATCAGCGATATCAAAGTTCATATACACATTTTGAACATCATCGTGTTCATCCAATCTTGTGTATAATCTCATAATATTTGTTGCAATTTTTTCGTCTGTAATCTCAATTTCATTTTGAGGAATACGGGTAAATTCCGCAGTGGTTGATTTGAACCCTGACTGTTCTAATCCTTCTGTAACAGATTGCAGATTTTCAAAAGAGGTTATTACTCTGTAACCGTCTTCATCGTCTTCAATGTCTTCTGCATCAAGGTTGATAGCAGTTTCAAAAAGTTGTTCATAATCGACAGATTTATCAAAAGTAATGCAGCCTTTTTTGTCGAACATCCAACCGACACAGCCTGTTTCGCCTAAGTTACCGTTGAATTTGGTGAAATAACTTCTGATATCGCCTGCCGTACGGTTTTTGTTATCGGTCATAGCTTCTACAACAACTGCCACACCGCCTGCTGCGTATCCTTCATAAACAATTTCTTCATAGTTATCAGCAGAAGATTGACCCGCACCTTTTTCAATTGCACGTTTGATGTTGTCGTTAGGAAGTCCTGCTGCTTTTGCTTTTTCAATAGCTGTTCTGAGTCGGAAATTCCCCGCTGGATCAGGACCGCCAAGTTTTGACGCTACAATAAGTTCTCTTGAATATTTTTGGAAAACTACTGCTCTTGCAGAGTCTGTTTTTGCCTTTTTATGTTTGATTGTTGACCACTTGGAATGTCCGCTCATTTTATACCTCGCTTTGCTTAACTATATAACTATAATACCAAAACAATAAAAAATTAAAAGCGATTTTCTTTGAATACTAAAGTAACCCTAAATAATGAAAAATTATTGTCATTCTTAAAATTTTAAAACTTTTTTCTAACTCAAATATCTGATATTTAATAAGTTGAGCTAATTTTATATTTACCCCTGCCGTATTTATAAAGGTAATCTTTAAAAACTATGTTTTTTGATAAAAGGCATTAAGGCAATAAGATATAGTTATATCATAAATTTCAGAATAATTATTTTATCAATAAATGAATTATTTCCAGAAAAATCAAGTTTTTAGAGATTTCCTAAATTATAAAAAGATTATTTTATTTTAATAGGAGGTTAATATGGCAAGAATAATTGAATCATCAACCGGTGCAAGACGCACAATCCAACTTTCAACAGACGATATTATTTCCATTGTACAGGAATATCAGCAGCTTACAAACAAATTCAAATATCTCAAAGATATCAGAGATATTTTAGAGAACAAGGTTATTTATTTGCCGGAAGGGTAGGGTAAATTATAGTTTAGCGGCTGAAAGCCGATAAACTATAATTTAATGGAAAGTTGAAAATGGAAAGTGGAAAGTAATTATGTCGAGCTTCGCTCGACGTGTATTTATAATAATTACAGCCGTAGGCTGATAA
>CACZPS010000101.1 GCA_902783125.1 uncultured bacterium
CTCGACATAATTACTTTCCACTTTCCATTTTCAACTTTCCACTGTAAATTATAGTTTAGAGGCTACCGCCTCTAAACTATAATTTATGTAACCATAAGTAAATCATTTAAAAAAATCTCTTTTTTTTAATACGCTTTTTTGGTATTATCGATTGAGGAATAGAGGAGT
Organism: uncultured bacterium; assembly: GCA_902783125.1. Taxonomy (GTDB): domain Bacteria; phylum Cyanobacteriota; class Vampirovibrionia; order Gastranaerophilales; family Gastranaerophilaceae; genus UBA2883. Next base: position 169 of record CACZPS010000101.1, read on the forward strand.
CTATGAGAGAGAGAATACTGCTTTTTATTATACTTGCGGGGTTATGGACATTTTTGTATGTTTTCCAATATCACGTTAATACAATTTGGGGCTTGATTATATTATTGTTTTTTATGGCAATGTACGGAGTTTATACATCATTGGCGCTTAATCACAGGAAACGTAAAGAGTTGAAAAATCCTGTGGAAATAGATGAAAATTTTAAACCGTTTGTTTCTATTATGATACCGGCGCATAATGAAGAATCTGTGTTGGAATATACTGTCAATAACATTCAATCAATTGATTATCCTAATTTTGAAATAATTATTATTGATGACAGAAGTACAGATAATACTTTAAATGTAATCAAATCTATCTCTCAAAAGTACGATAATGTCAAATATTTGAGGCGTGAAGATGGCGCATTCCCCGGGAAATCGGCAGTGTTGAATGATGCACTTCCGATGGCAAAAGGGGAAGCTATATTAGTTTTTGATGCTGATGCGACGGTAAAAACGGATTTTTTATCCAAAATGATACCTAATCTTGCACCTTCAGATGTCGGCGCGGTTCAGTGTCGTAAAGTAATAAGGGAAGCAGATACAAATATTCTTACTAAATGCCAAAACAATGAATATACACTTGATACTTATTTACAGGTAGGCAGAAATGCTGTTAAGGGTGCCGTAGAATTACGGGGGAACGGGGAATTGATTAAACGAACTGCTCTTGATGATATTTGCGGCTGGAATAATTATACGATTACAGATGATTTAGACATGGCAACAAGACTTCATATAAAAGGCTGGGATATTATATATTGTCTTGATGCTGAGGTTTATGAGGAGGGTGTAAAGTATCTTATTCCTCTGTTCAGACAGCGCAGAAGATGGCTGGAAGGAACAATTAGACGGTATTTGGAATACTTTTTTGAGGCGGTATTTTCTAAGAAAATGGCTTTAAGAGCAAAACTGGATATGATTATTTATATCACTCAGTTTATAATGCCGTTATGGTTCTTGTTTGAACTTTTAATAAGAGGTTTTAAGCTACTTACCCATAAGCCCGGTCTTGGTATGCATAATGAAATCATGTCATCTGTATTTATAGCTTTAGCAGTTGCGTGGGGATTTTTTATTGCAATAAGGCACAGTTTGAGAAAGTATGCAAATATGAAACGATTAGAAGCTATTCGTGAGGCGGCTTATACAGCTATTTATATGCTTATTATCTGGTTTCCAATGGTTTTGTATATATGCGGAAAAATTTTATTTAGACCAAAGGATATGAACTGGGGTAAGACAACCCACGGTTTGATTAAAGAAGAAGAACAACAAATAGAAAGTAATAAATTAAAAGTTTAAGATTTATAATTGATTATAGAAGGAGCTGAAATGTTAATAGAAGATTTAAAAAATACAATAAGACAAGTGCCTGATTTCCCTAAAAAAGGAATTCAATTTTTGGATATAACTACCGGTGTGAAAAATCATGAGGCTTTTACTGATATGATAGATTTTTTGTATGACCAATTTAAAGACAAAAATATTGATTATGTTGCAGGTATAGAATCACGTGGTTTTATTTTTGGTGCACCTTTAGCTCTAAAACTCGGGGCAGGATTTATTATGATGCGAAAACCAAATAAACTTCCCGCTGAAACTATTAGTGAAACATACAATTTGGAGTATGGTTCAAGTACAATTCATATGCATAAAGATGCAATTGAAAAAGGGGCAAATGTAGTTGTTATTGATGATTTATTAGCAACCGGAGGCACGGCTGTTGCTGCTTGTAATCTTGTTCATAAGGCTGAAGCAAATGTCGTAGCTGCTGCATTTGTTATTGAGTTGACTCCGTTAAAGGGTGCTGAAAAGATTAAAAATGAAACAGGTGTCGATGTCGTTTCAATGCTAAAATATGACTTAGACTAAGAATATGATGAGATTATTTTCATCAATCTCTTAAAAATAGTTTTTCAAATTATTATAAAAAAAATTAATTTTCCCGAATTATTCGTTATAATAATATTAGCAGATGATTTTTTATTTTGCACGTTGGACAAATCGTAAATGATTTGTCCTTCTTTAATTTCTTTAAAATATTACTATATTATGTATTAAATAATGATTCTTATTGTTTAACCACTTCAAGTACGCTATAATCTTCTAAATATGGTAAATGTTCCTGTGTTATAAGTTCTCCGGGAAGAAGTATTGCTATCCCCGGCGGACATTCAGCAATAACCTCTGCGGATATTCTGCCTATTGCATCTTCTTTTTTGACTTCTTCTTTTTCTGAATAAAAGGCTTCTCTGAGATTCATTTTAATCTTCGGTATTAGCATTGGCATATGTTTTTTATTTTCTTTTGTTAGTTTAGTATAGTCTTTTGAATCAACATCTTTTAAACAATCCGCCAGATATTCAAAATCTTTTTTTTCATTACCTATATTTGATAATAACAAAATCCCTCTGTCAGATGCGGCTTCGACCTCAATATTGTAATCTTCTTCTAATATTGTTTCTAATTGTTTACCTGATAGATTATCAGCTTTTATAAATATTTTTGTAGGATCACAAGGTTCTTGTTTTAGCTGTTTAATGTGATTAAGATCTTCAATCTTTGATGATAAATATTTTGCATTATCAATGGCTATTTGGATGTTGTTTAATCCTTCTTCTGTTTCAAGATTAGCTCTTGCAGCGTCAAGTCCTGCTAATAAAATAATAGACGGACTTGTTGTTTGAAGTAATCGAAGTGAATGAACAAGTGCCTCAACATCAAACTGTGTATTTTTAGCTATATGTAAAACTGATGTTTGAGCCATGCTTCCGCCCGTTTTATGAAACGATTGAACGACGATATCTGCTCCTAAATCTAATGATGGTGTCGGTAATTCTTTATTAAATTTCCATAATGTTCCGTGAGCCTCATCAACAACCAAAGGAACATTATGTTTTTTACATATTTTAGAAATGGTTTCAATATCTGATACAACTCCCTCATAGGTCGGATTTGTAAGCCAAACCATTTCTACATCATTATGGGTATTCAGCAGATTTTCAATATCACGAGGATTTATTTTACCCCACAAAGACCAGTCATCTAACTTATCAGGGTTAACCCAAAGCGGCTCGGCTCCTGATATAATCATTCCTGTTAAAACCGAACGATGACAATTTCTGTTAACAATAATTTTTTTGCCTTGTAAACTTAAAGCCATTGCTATCGCAATATTTCCAACCGTAGAACCATTTAATAGGAACAGCGATTTTTGTGCTCCAAAAAGTTCGGCACATAATTCTTCTGCTTCTTTGATGGGACCGGTCGGTGGATTTAGAGTTCCAATCCCATCAAATTCATCTGTCATATCGCACTGGAAGAATTTTTCACCCATAAAGTTTTTAAATGTTTCATAAACCCCGTTGCCTCTTGTATGACCGGGAATGTGAAAATGATATGAATGTTTATTGTATGCGCTTATAAGAGCTTCAACAATTGGTGCTTTAACTTTTTTTAATGTCTTCATATAAATATTATATATAAAACAGTAGATATTTTGTGATTAAAGTTTTATTTTATATAAATTTAAATTATGTGTTAATATTTCTTTACAAAACAGCTTGAAAAAGCAATTATTATTCTTATATATACTTTATATATACAAGAGATATAGATTATAGGACGGAAAATTATTTATGGGTATTTCAGCGACATTAGCAGCTTTTAAAAATGCTTGGTATACAATTACACCTGACGGATTCGCGCCATATCGCATCGCAGAAGGAAAACCAATGACGCCAATCCAAATGGCTCAATCAGCAAATCAAACATCTCAGCGGTATAATATTACAATGGCTACGAATCCTTATATTGAGCCTGATAAACCGACTATTGCGTATGCGTAGTTTAAAGAATACATGCCAGAACCATTAGTATCATTGCGCCAATTTGGAGTGCTGTATTTAAACCTTGTTGGAATTTATTAGTGTCATAATTTCCTGCGGTTTTCTGCCCTTTTATTGCACCTTCAAGTCTGTCTAATCTCTCGGATTCTTTATCATAGTAAAAATCGGTATCAAATACTTCATTTTCTAATCTGGCGAGTCTGTCATTATTGTTTTCGTCAGAATACGTTTTTCTGAACAATTTCTTTTCTAACTTTGATATTCTTGAATTATCATTATAATTTGGAGGGGTGCTTTGGGTTTCAAGGTTATCGCCACTCCATTTCCCCATCCATCTATCGTTCCATTGTTGCCACGGGTCAATAGCACTGTATTCGGGAATTGATAAGTCATCGTCATAATCGTCATAGTTTTGAGCGAGTGTTGACGGGTTATTTTTATAAACCTCTCCTTTTATTCGTTCAACTCTTGTGTAAAAATCGTCAGTGTCGTAGACATTATGAAACAATTGTTTTTCTATCGCTACAAGTCTTGAATGCAGAGATTGATTTGATTTTGATGCTATTTTTAAACGTTTTTCGACTTCATCTACAATTGGATAATCGACACTGTTATCAGCGGTGTATTCATCTTCTAAGCCAAGCGTATCTTCGCTTGGAATGATTTCTTGTCCAAACATGTCAGCGTTTAAATCTTTTGCAAGTTTTTTTAATCGTTCTTGTGATTTACCTGTTTTTTTTGAGCCGTAAACTTGTTCTTCTAATCTGTTTAATCTTGTTTCAACTTTTTGATTAGAATAGGTTGTCCCCAAAACTGATTCTTCGAGTTTTGAAAGTGTATCTGTTGATTTCTCCATAGCAGATACCCGGCATATAAAGCATAATACAAGTAATATAATAACAATAAGTTTTCGCATTTTTCACCTCTTATATTTATCATTGGTAAAAACCTCAACTTATGTTAATCTTTATTTTTTTATAAAACATTAAACAAAATAATTACTTTTTAATTAAAATATTGTCATAAAGTATTAGGTTAACCAATTAAGTATTTATAAAACTTTTGATTTCCCTTTATTAGTTGATATTACGTATGTTTATGCTAGTATGATAATATTAAATAATTAGTAATAGCACATATTTTAAATATGTTGTATGAAAATAAAGGAGAAAACAAATTATGACAGAAAAAAGAGTTTGGCTTTTTAAAGAAGGCAAAGCTGACATGCGTAATCTCTTAGGTGGTAAAGGTGCTAACCTTGCAGAAATGACTAATTTAGGTCTTCCTGTTCCTCCTGGATTGACTATCACAACCGAAACTTGTATGGAATACATTAACAATGGCAATAAAATGCCGGAAGGCTTGATGGATGAAGTTAAATATTATTTAAAAGAAGTAGAACAACAAGCTGGTAAAAAGTTTGGTGATAAAACTAATCCGTTATTAGTTTCTGTTAGATCAGGTGCTAGAGTTTCAATGCCTGGGATGATGGAAACAATCTTAAACCTTGGTTTAAACGATGAAACAGTAGAAGCTATGGTTGCTTTAACTAATAACCCACGTTTCTGCTATGACTCATATAGAAGATTTTTAACAATGTTCGGTTCTGTTGCTTGGGAAATGGACAGACAAAAATATTTTGAATCAGAAGTAGAAAAAGTAAAAGCGAGAGAAGGCGTTACAGAAGATACTCAAATCTCTGCTGAA
>CACZPS010000102.1 GCA_902783125.1 uncultured bacterium
TTATTTTCAGTTAGCCATTTTTCAACATTTTCTTTTTTTCGTCTTGTATAAATATAAATCCCATAATATTTAGAAAGTTTTTGTAAAAATTCCAAAATTGTCGGTTTAGGAGGTTGTAAACTCATATCTCTTACAGAACGCCTTTTTTGATGTAAACAATCAAAATCAATTACAATAGTTTTACTGTGATAGATTATAGATTTGTTGTGCATAATGCTCCTTTTTATTAATAATTATTACCTAAAGTAACTTTTAATATACCATATAGTATACTAAAAGATACTAATTTTCAACATATAAGAATAAATAATATACTTATAATATGTATATTATAAATTTATATAATGTAAAATGGAAAAAGAAATATACTCAAGATGATATTATGAAAGCAACTGGTTTAAGTAAAAAGACAGTTAGTCAGCTTTTTAGTGGTAAACATCACAATTATCAACTTGAAACATTAGAAACCATAGCCGATTTTTTCAATTGCGATTTGCACGATATTTTGATTAAAGTGTAAAATAGTAGTAGTGTGCATTTTAATGCACGAATTAAAATATAGCATAATATTTATTAATACAGTTCAAGTCTTTATACACTCCCTTCCCGAGGGGAAGGGCAGGGGTTAGGGGTGATTTTTATTATTATGTCATTTTATCAATAATTTCAAAAACACCTTCAATATTATTATCAATATCATTGTTCCAAAAACGAACGACTTTGAAGCCCTTTGATTCCAAATATTTCGTACGTTCTATGTCATATATAATATTTTTATCTTCGTTATGTTGTCCGCCATCAATTTCTATAATTAACCATTTTTCACGACATATAAAATCAACTATATAAGGACCAATAGGTTGTTGTCGTTTAAATTTTAAATTTTTGTATTGTTTTGTTTTTAATAATGCCCACAATTTTTGTTCTTGAGGAGTCGCATTTTTTCTTAATTCTTTTGCTTTTTCTGTCAGATTATCCATGTTTATAATTGCATTATATTTTTGTGTTTTTATTACCCCTAACCCTAACCCTTCCCCACGGGAAGGGAACTAGCTATAATTATAACATATTACTCATATTTTACATAACGTGCAGGGTAGGCTTTAGTCTAACAATAACAGCGTATATTTTAATGCACGAATTAAAATATAGCATAATTTTTAAGAATACATGATACAAGAATGTGATAACTCTATTACCGCAACACAACAATAGAAAAGATGAGGTAAATTTAAAATCTACTTCCATCCTACGTCCTGTTATTCATTATTTGTTTAATTCATTCTTAGCATATTTCGGATAAACGATTTAAAATTTTATCTGTGATTTGTTGGATATATTCTTGTGTAACCATACCATTAATTATACAATCAGCAATTTCATAGTTTGGTCTGATATATCTTTGTGCGGTAGCGTTTACGTCAGCAAACTGCATGTCTGCCGCTGCGCCCGTTTTACCTCTTGATTCTGCTCGTTTATACCATCTGTCTTTTATAACATTAAGCGGAGTAAACACATAAACTTTAACGTCCATAACATCACGAACTTCTTCATTGAGCACGTACAAACCTTCTGCCAGAACAACTTTTGCAGGTTTTTTAAGGTCACCGTTTATATCTGATACACAAGTTTTAAAATCGTAGTGCGGAGAAATAATAGCAGTACCTTCCTTAAGACACAAAAGATGTTCTCTCATCAGTTTCAAATCAATAACTTCCGGAGTATCAAAACTGAAACCTGTTTTGAACAATGCTTCATAGCTTCCTGCTTCCTGAAGTTCTTTTGAAGTATCTTTGTAATAATCATCTTGACGAATAACAGTGTAGATACCTTCTTTGTTATCTTTTACACAAGCACTAACAGTGTTATCAACAAAAACAGTTTTGCCTGATGCGCTTTCACCTGTAATGCCGATTAGGAATGTTCTTTTCTTCTCTTGGACAACTTTCCTTGCGATATCCATTATGAACCCGTCACGTACCTGTAAGAACAACGGTTGTTCTGTTTTACTGTCTTCCTCTAAAATCTCTTTCAAACACTCAACTATGTTTGAAATTAGGTTCATGTCTAATCTGCTTGAGTAAAAATTGTAATCTGTAAATTCATAAGTATCTAACATCATTCCACACCGTCAACTATTCTGATTTTATTAAATATATTTTACTGTAAATCCGCATGACTTTCTTTAATTTATTATGATTTGTAACAACAAATTTTAGTTGGATATATTTGTATTAAAAACCATTAAAAACACGCGTATTGTCTATATACATAATAACATGATATAAATTTTTTTTGCTAGTAGAATTGTAAATTTTTGTATCAATTTGGTAAGGTAAATTATAGTTTAGCGAAGGACTTTGTCCTTCGCTAAACAGTGAATAGTGAACAGTGAATAGTGAATAGATTAAATTGTCTATTCACTTAAGCCGAGTCACTGTAAATTATAGTTTAGCGATGAACTTCGTTCATCGCTAAACAGTTGAAAGTTGAAAGTTACTTAACAGCCTACGGCTGTAATTATTATAAATACACATCGAGCGAAGCTCGACATAATTACTTTCCACTTTCCATTTTCAACTTTCCACTGTAAATTATAGTTTAGCGAGCAAAGCTCGCTAAA
>CACZPS010000103.1 GCA_902783125.1 uncultured bacterium
ATAGACAATTTAATCTATTCACTGTTCACTATTCACTATTCACTGTTTATCGAAGGACAAAGTCCTTCGATAAACTATAATTTATTTACGTTATAATAATAAAAAGCGAGGGAAGTTATGAAAGATTCAGAAATAAAAGAAATAGTAAAAACAACAGATTTAAAGCATATAGCAATAATAATGGACGGGAACAGACGCTGGGCGAAAGAAAAAGGTCTACCCTCTGCAGTCGGTCATAAAAAAGGTGTTGATGCACTCAAAAAAACTGTCTATGCCTGCGATGATTATGGTATAAAATACCTTACTGTTTATGCGTTTTCAACAGAAAATTGGAACAGAAAACCCGAAGAAGTCGATTTTCTGATGAATCTTTTAGGCACAACTATTAAAAATGAATTAAAAGAATTAAACGATAACGGGGTTGTTATAACTTTTCTTGGAGATTTAACAAAACTCAGCCCTAAACTTCAAGAAATACTTTATAACGCTGTTGAAACAACAAAAAATAACAAAGGAGTTAACCTCCAGATTGCGTTTAACTACGGTGCCAGAGATGAGATTTTGACCGCAACAAAATCTCTTGCAAATAAAGTTAAATCAGGCGAAATGGATATTGACTCAATTACAGAAGAAAGTTTTTCAAAAGAGTTGTATACAAAGAATATTCCCGATCCTGATTTATTAATTAGAACAGGCGGCGAAATCAGGGTCTCAAACTATCTCCTTTGGCAGATAGCTTATTCGGAAATACTTATTATAGATGAGTTTTGGCCTGAGTTTGATAAAACAACTCTGACAAAATCCGTTCAGGAGTTCTACAACCGTAACCGCCGTTGGGGCAAATAAGTGGTAAATATATTTTAAAGATGTTGAGACGTTAAGGCATTGAGCTGTTGGTCAGGCATTGCCTGACAAAATGGTGCGTAATGGGTAAATTATAACGACGCACCCTGCTATTTACTACACTTTTTGTTGGGTTTCACCCAACCTACCGCTCAGGAAAACAATCGTAAAAAAGGCATCCCGAATGTTTATTTTATAAATGGCAAAATTATTTTTGAATTACCTAATGGAGAATTAACGACTCAATATAAGTTTTCGTAGGGGTAAATTGGAACAAATATTAAATTACTCTATTTGTTAGAAACAAATTTCGAACTTTTTTCTTTGATATTGATAACATAAAAGAAGTCATATTTTTTGACAGATGTATGAAAGATTATTTAAACGAAAGGGGTGAATAATTGCTATGTATCATCTTCTGAATTTACTTTAATCGATAAGTTTATAAGATCATTAACATCTACTATTTTGTATTTTTTACCCTTCGTAAATTCGTATGCACCATTTGTAACTCCTGAATAAGCAACGAAAATAGCATCTTGAGCCCCAAAATCTTCACGAACACCCCACAATGCTCTTACATCATTTGGACCCACTTGATGAGTATGTGCTTTACATTGAACGACAGTTTTTTTATTATCTTTAGTCAATATGATATCTACCCCACCATCACCAGTACCTTTTGTGATGGAAACGGAATATCCTAATTTGTTATATAAATTCCCAACTTCTTGTTCAAAAGTAAAACCATCCTTTTTCGCATTTTCCCAAAAATCTTTCCAATAACTCCTTTGTTTTCTTCTTTTGTTTTCTTCTTCTTCTCTTATTTGTGTTATTCTCTCTTTATATTTCTGAAGAACTCCTTTATACAATAAATAATAAGTATATTCTTTTTCAGTTATATCAGGTTCTGTTTTAATTTTTGAAATATTTATTATTCCTCGATAAGAAATAATAAATGATATTATAAATTCAACTATAAATCCCATATCAGTATTATCTGGAATTTCTGTATATATCTGACGTAGTACATCTATAACTCTATATAAAAATAAACTTGCGATAATTGCGTACCAAGCAATAATGCCACTATTATCTTGATAATTTGTATTAACAATTTCTTTTTTATAATATTCTTCCAAGTAATCAATTCTTGAACTTTCTAAATTGAAATTTTTTGCTGCTGGTGGAGGAGTATCTAAAGAAATATTGTCAAAATTGTAGTGTTTTTCTATTTGTCGATCTGTATATACCTTAAATTTAGGTTTTCTTTCTTTAACTTTGTAAAAATTAAAATATAAAAGAATAAGAAATAGAACAAACTCTAAAACACCTATTTCATTAGTAATATCTATAAAATGTTGAATTAAAAAATTAGGGTTTTTAAAATCTTGCTTAATCCCTAAAATCATTTTTTGAGTTTCAGAATTTTTTCTTAAATTATAAGAAATTTTATAATCATCCAATGCTGCAATATATTTCCCTGTATTATTGTTCGCAGCACCTCTATTAAAATAATGATAAGAATCTTTTGGGTTTAATTCAATCGCATAAGAAAAATCTTGAATTGCACCATTATAATCTTTTAGTGCAAATTTTGCATTAGCTCTATTTGAGTAATAGTAATCAACATTATCATGAATTGCTATTGCCTGGCTATAATCATTTATAGCACCCTTATAATCTTTTTTATTATATTTAATATTTCCTCTATTATTGTAAAATACTGAATTATCATAATTTGCATAACAATATGAATTATTAAAAATGAATAAAATTAAAAAACAAAGGATTGTAAAAATTTTTTTCATATATTACTTGCCTATTTGCTAAAGAGATTAGACATTATGAATAATAATATTAATCTTATTATTATACAAGTAAATTGTTTATTTAATGCAAAATAGAACCTTCTCGAACTCGCAGAAATCCTTTTATAGTTTGCGTTTTGAGATTTTGATTAAAATTTGGGGTATTCGTTCATTTTTAACTTCTCGAACTTCTGAAAACTCGCACTATATATAATAAAAAACAGGATAGAAACCTATCCTGTTTTTTATGGTGGAGGTTAGGAGATTGTCTTGGATTTTTTGCGTTAAACGAGTCTACGGATTTTCTTTTCGCAAACAGAGTTTGCTCCAAAGAAAAGTCCTCCGCTCTCTGCAA
>CACZPS010000104.1 GCA_902783125.1 uncultured bacterium
AAATTATAGTTTAGCGAACAAAGCTCGCTAAACTATAATTTACAGTGACTAAGTGAACCGTGACTAAGTGACTAAGAATTTCTGATTTCTTAATCATTTAATCACCTGTCATGAAATTCCTTTGTGCTAGGGACTGTCGTTCGCTTGTCTTTGACAGTGCTCACTTCGTCCCTAGCTTACCGGATTTCATCCATCCGAAATTTCGCTCGTCACTTAATCACTTTTATCAGCCGAAGGCTGATAAACTATAATTTTTTACATTATTTCGTGTTTGTGATATTTATATTAAATATCTAAGAATTAAAGGAGAGCATGGTATGTGTGGTATTGTAGGATATATTGGCGAAAAATCAGCGGTAGATATTCTTTTGAACGGTTTAACAAAACTTGAATACCGAGGATATGATTCATCAGGTATTGCTCTGAATAATGGCGGACATATAGAAGTTTATAAAGCTGTAGGGAAACTTAATAACTTGAAAGACAATATTAAGCCTATAAAAGATGAGCTTGACAAGTCCACTATAGGGATTGGTCATATCCGTTGGGCAACTCATGGTGCACCTACTACAGTTAACGCTCACCCACATACATGTAACTGCGGGAAATTAGTTCTTGTACATAACGGAATTATAGAAAACTACCAAGAACTAAGAGAAGAATTAGAAAAACAAGGTTGTGTTTTTAAATCACAAACGGACACTGAAACAGTTGCTCACCTTGTTGCAAGAGAATATGATAAGGTTAAAAATTTAACAGAAGCTGTAAGACTTGCGACTCAGAAAATTGAAGGAGCTTATGCACTTTGTATTCTTCATCAGGATGAAAAAGATACAATTGTGGCGACAAAAAGAAATGCGCCTTTAGTTGTAGGTATTGGTGAGGATGAATACTTTGTTGCATCAGATGTGCCTGCTATTATTGATTATACCAAAAAAGCTATGTATCTTGATGATAATCAAATTGTTACCTTAACAAAATCATCAATAAGACTTATCGACAAAGATAATAACGAACTTAAAGGTACTGTTGAAATTTTACCTTGGGAGCCTGTTGCGCTTAGCAAAATGGGTTACAAGCACTATATGATGAAAGAAATTCACGAACAACCAAGTATTATCAGAAACCTTTTGAGCGGTAAAATCACAGGGGTAAATGAACCATTGAATTTAAGTGAGGTTAAACTTGATAAAGAAACAGTTAAAAAACTTAACAGAATTCAGATAGTTGCCTGCGGAACTTCGCTTCACGCTGCAATGGTCGGAAAATATATTTTAGAAGATTTTTGCGGAATAGCGGTCGATGTTGAACCATCAAGCGAATATATCTACAGAAAAACTGTCACTGATGAGAATACGTTGGTTATCGGAGTTTCACAGTCAGGTGAAACTGCTGATACGATAACAGCAGTTAAACAGTCAAAAAGCAGAGGTTCACATATTCTTATTGTGACTAACAGACCCGATTCAACTATGGCTCGAGAGGCAGATAGCCTAATCTCTGTCTGCGCAGGGATTGAAGTTAGTGTTGCGGCAACAAAATCATATATGGCACAACTTATATCGTTCTATTTGTTAGCAATTTATATTGCGGAGATTAAAAATTCTGCAGATAAAGAGCTATTATCCAAATTAAAAAAAGAATTAATTGTTTTACCTGAAAAAGCAGAGGAAATACTTTCTCAGGAAAATAATGTTAAATCTATTGCTAGAAAGTATGCAAATGCAAAGAACTTTATCTATATAGCAAGAGGGATTAACTTCCCAACAGCGTTAGAAGGCGCATTAAAATTAAAAGAAATTAGTTATATAAATGCAACCGGCTATACCGCAGGTGAACTAAAACATGGGCCTATTGCCATGCTAGACGAAACATTACCTGTACTATCTATAATGATGAAAGGTAAAGTTTTCGAAAAGATTTTGTCAAACAGCGAAGAAGCAAAAGCAAGAAATGCTAAAATGATAGCTCTTACAAACTCTTCTGATGATAATCTGAATAACTTGTTTGATGATATTATTAAAATTCCTGCAACAGATGAATATTTATCACCAATATTGGCAATAATTCCGTTACAGTTAATTGCCTATTATATAGCAGAATTTTTAGGTAAAGATGTTGACCAGCCTAGAAACCTTGCAAAATCTGTAACAGTCGAATAAGTTAATAAACGTTAATTATTCTTGCCAATCATAAAAAAATATGTAATAATATCATTACTCCAAACGGGTGTTAATTTTGTTCCTACATTTTTAATAAACGGGAGAATTGACTCAGCGGTTGTTTGAAGTAAACCCGCCAATTACTAAAATAATTGTCAGCGGGAAACGGATACACCAAGGCGTTCACCCACCTGTTGAGTTTCAGCAGGTAACAAAATCGCACTCGTATGGAGTTTTATATTTATGCAATAATTAATATATGCAAAAAATTAAACTCATTGATATTTTCGTAGCTTTTTTATATTCAGGATTAATATTATTAGGTGGGGGATATGTTATACTTCCTATCCTTCAAGAAGAACTTGTCAAGAAACGAAATTGGATTAGCAACGATGAATTAACAGATTATTATGCAATCAGCCAATCTTTACCGGGGCTAATATCAATTAATATCGCTATTCTCACCGGATATAAACTAAGAGGTAAATCCGGAGCAGTAGTTGGTGTTTTTGGTATAACATTTTTTGCGTTTTGGATGATTGTTGCGCTATCTTCCGTAATAACAAAATATACTTTTAACCCATATGTTCAGGGGGCATTCTGGGCAATTGAAATTGCCGTTGTAATACTTATAATATCAGCAATTAGAGAAATGTGGGAAAAATCCGTAAAAGATTTAAGTACATTTGTGATATTTTTTTTAACGCTAGTTATAATGCTAACAACAAAAATTTCACCTGCATATATAATAATTGCATCTGTTTTTATTGGAATAGGATATAAATCATACACCCAAGCTAAAAATAGAGAGGTTGATAATGATTGATATTAATACGACCTATAACTTAATAAAAGAATTTTTTCAAATAGGTATGTTTTCATTCGGCGGTGGATATTCTACGCTGCCTTTCTTATTAAACCTAACACACCATTATAATTGGTTCTCAGCACAAGAACTTACACAAATGATAGCCGTTGCAACAATTACCCCCGGACCTGTCGCAATTAATGTGGCAACCTATGCCGGAATAAAAGCAGGCGGTATACTTGGGGCTTTTATTGTAACAACTTCTGAAGTTTTGCCTGAGTTTATTATAGGTTTAGTTGTTGCGAAATTACTTAAAAAATTTAGCGAAAACTTTTATGTACAATCTGCACTATGGGCCCTCAAACCGACAAGTTGCGCATTATTAGCTTATGTCGCACTACAACTGTTTAATAATAATATAGTAAATAACAATAATTTAAGCTGGGGTATAATTATTTTTATTATTCTCTTATTAATAAGTATCTTAAAACCTAAAAACCCACTATGGTACATCACATTTTCTGCTATTACAGGAATTTTATTTGTTTATTTTAATATTATCAATATCTAAAAATATAGTATCTAAACCTCTAAATCCAACTATAGCCTACGTTTTCAGCTTTTGTAAAGATATGTAACAAATTAAATAAGTTGTGAAATTGAAGGTTGAGTATATACTTTATATATATGTAAGATGTACTAAAAGTTAAAGGACTGAAAAGATGGCAGTAGCAGGCTTATTGGCGCAATACATGTCAATAAAATCTCAACTCTCGTATGTTCAATTGCAAGATACGAGATGGAATAACATGGCTACCGCTATGTCTAAAAAACTTTCCGAAATGGAAAAATATGAAGAAAAATGGGAAAGTCAGTCTGAAACTGCATCTGAAAATTATGTTAGTGATGAAAAATCCGTTACATTAGACGGACAAACCATTAAACAAAAAGGAATGAAAGGGGCAGGAGCTTGTATATCAGGTTGGCAACTTGATGTAGACCAATTTGCAGAAAAATATGCAAGTGCTAAAGTTAAAAAATTCGACCCCGACAAATTAGAAGAATACACCGATTTAGATATGGAGTATTCTGCAATGGTAGCAATGTACGATACATTGTTAGAAGAATTAAAAGCTCAAGCTGATGGTACTAAGCAACAACTTAGCACCGAGGCACAAGATAACCATATGCTTGGCGGAAGCTAAAGTATTTAACATAAGAGAGACAATAGTCATCGGGCCTACGCCCCCTGGCACAGGAGAAACACGCTCTAAAAAAGACACAACTTCATTAAAATTATTAAAATCTGACTCCCAGTTAAGATCACCGGTTAATTTGCCGTTGGCATCTCTTGATATGCCGACGTCGACAAACACAGCATTATTTTTAACCATCTTACATCTTACAACTTTTTTTCCTGCCGCGGATATTATTATGTCTGCGGCTTTTATTATTTCTTCGAGATTTTCGGTCTTTGAATGGCAGATAGTAACGGTTGCATTACGCTGTAACATCATCTGAGCCATCGGTTTCCCGACTATATTGGAACGACCTATAATAACAACATGTTTTCCCTCAATCGGAACTTTATAATAATCTAACATAATCATTATCCCTTGAGGAGTTACCGGATAAAAATATGGTTTCATCCCAATTGCAAGTTTGCCGACATTCTCAGGGGTAAAGCAATCTACATCTTTCTTTGGATCAATTACTGAAACAACATTATCACGATTTATATGCTTTGGTAAAGGCATTTGTACAAGAATGGCTGACACGTCTTTATCATTGTTTAATTCATTAATTTTATTTATCAGAACTTCTTCTGATATATCAGAAGGAAACTCAATAACTGTTGATTTAATGCCGAGAGATTCAGCCGTTTTCTTTTTGTTTTTTACATATATTTTACTCGCATAATCATCGCCAACAAGAATAACTACAAGATGCGGCTTTGCATCAAGTTTGTTAACTTCTTGTTTAATTTTTTCTAATAATATTTTTGATACGGCTTTACCATCTAGTAACATGTTTGTTTCCTTTTTAATTATAACCGACTGTTTAGTCGTTTTGTGCTCTACAAAGACGAGATTCAAGGTGCATTAATAGTTTCGATTAGATTTCCACTAATCTTTATTGCGGTAGATTTAATCGTGAATAAAATTGTTTAATCGAATCAATTACTACAGCGGATTTTCTCTCAATAGGATTATTTGAAAGTTCTGCATCAAAAGGTATACAACCCAACACATCAAGTTCATGAGTCTTTAGCATATTAAAAACATTCTGCATCCTCTCATTTCTTACACGATTAATTACAACCCCCATTTGACCGCCTGCCGCATATTTTGCTGAAAATTCTTCTATACGTTTTGCTAAAAGAACTGATTCTTCATAAGGAAGTGCAACTATAAGAGTTAAATCAATATCCGTATCAACCAATTGATTCAAATATTTTAAGTCAAATTCACAGTCAAATATAACAAAGTCATATCTGTTTATAATCTTTATAATAGCATCATTTATCTGCTGAGTAATTGGGCAGCGACAATCTTTAGAACCTGTAAACCATGACACTATCAAATCCGTATAATCATCCAAGGAAACAATAATATCCTCCATTGCCCACTCTACATATTCAGACTTTGTCATATGTTGCGGAATTCCTGTCTTATATTCATGCTTCCCGCTTCTGATACCATATATAGTGTTTCTGATATCCAAACCATAACTGTGACCAAATTCAGCAGACAAATCATTGTCAAAAACTAATATACTTTTTTCTGGGAAATTTTCCTTTAAAACAGATAACAACGACTTTACTATTGTTGTCTTTCCGCTCCCGCTTTTACCTGTTACTGCAATTTTTGTCGTCAATATGACCTCCTCAACAAAATTATTATACTATAAATTTATTGATATAAAAGTTTGTAATAAACAATAAATTACTTGACATTTAAAAAATGCTTAATTTGCTTTATAAAATCCCGAATTTTATCAGATTGAGGTAACTCAATATCAGGATAATAATCTTCATAACTTTTTATGATATTTAACGGTAGGTCTTTACCGTTAGCTAAAAGCTCAGCTATCATATTCAGATATTCATCTTGTTCTTCTTTGTATGAAAAATCCGAGTTTCTTAAATCTTCATCTGCCTCATAATGAATTAATGCATGATACGCTGCCATTAAATTTTTGTCTGTTAATGGCTTTGGATAATTAAGTATAGCATCTTTTACTGATATACGATTAGTAATTACACTTACTATTAATCTTGCTACATATTCTTTATCAGACATATAAATATTTTATTATAAAATTTTATAAATATACATATCTGATTTATAATTGAAATAATCAGGAGTAGCTATGTCAAAAATAAAAATTCTGGACTGCACACTTAGAGATGGCGGATACATAAACAATTGGGAATTTGGTAAAAATACGATACAAACAATCATTGGTACTCTGTCCGATGCAGGAATAGACAAAATCGAATACGGATTTTACTCCGAAAACAGCGATTTTGACGATAACTATGCGATTATCAATAATCCCCAAAAGCTGAGTAATATCAATAATCAATCTAAAATAACTCTTATGGCAAATTTTGGTCAAACAACATTTTCAAATATAATCAACACAAAAATTGAAATCAGACTTGCTTTTAAACCAAAAGATTTAATAAATATTGAAAAGGTATTATCAGAATTTAATAAAAAGAATATACCCTA
Organism: uncultured bacterium; assembly: GCA_902783125.1. GTDB lineage: Bacteria > Cyanobacteriota > Vampirovibrionia > Gastranaerophilales > Gastranaerophilaceae > UBA2883. The sequence continues at coordinate 6,708 of CACZPS010000104.1, forward strand.
TTCCCTAAATGCTATGCATATAGCATTATATTCGCAAAATGAACTTGATAAACTTATAAACATATCAAACAACAACAACCCTCAATGTTTGACAGCTGTTGATACAATGGGCATCTTAACAGAGAATGATACAAATAAAATATTTGAATATATAGATTCTAAACTAAATAAAAACACAGCATTAGGATTACACTCACATAACAATTTAGACCTATCTTTCAAAAACACATTACAATTACTCAAACTAAAATTAGACAGAAATATATTCATTGATTCTTGTATAGGTGGAATTGCCAGAGGTGGAGGAATTTTAAACACTATAGAAATCACAGAATATTTAAATAAAAATTACAATAATAGCTACAATGCTGATTTATTAAATGACTTACATCAAAAATATATAGTACCAATTACTAAAGACTCAGACTTTACAGATAAATACCCATATTATTTATCCGCAAAATATAAATGTCACCCAAATTATGCTAAATACTTAAAACAACAAAATTTTTCCTACGATAAAATGGAACAAATACTATCTTTGATTCCTAATAAAGAAAGATACAATTACTCTGAAAAAATAATTAAGCATACCATAACTAAAAAAGCATAAACTAAGTTTACGCTTTTTTAGTTATCACATAATCATATATTTACCCCTATTTACCAATCGCTCAGCGGATTTTGGCTAGTGCGACGACGCACGAAGTGCGGCTAGGCACGTCCCTGTGAACAAGTTGACGGAGCGACAAAATTACGAAG
>CACZPS010000105.1 GCA_902783125.1 uncultured bacterium
AAATGCAAAAAGAGTAGCCGGAGTACATATTATATTCAATATATTAGGGGTTTGTATATTTTTACCTGTTTTATTATTTGTTCAATACTTCATGCATTTAAAATTTTTAAGTACAAATATAAACCCGTTCGGGATAGCGGTTTTTCACTCCATATTTAATGTAACAGCTGCATTTATATTGTTCCCGTTCTCAAAATTTATTGAAAAACTCGCAATAAAATACATTCCTGAAAATATAAACACCTCAAATAAAACGGTAATTCTTGATGAAAGATTATTATTATCACCAACGGTTGCCATATCAGAGTGTTACTCAAAAACAGTAGAAATGGGTGAACTGGCGCAGTTTAATTTTATAAATTCCGCTAAGATGCTAAAAACCTTCAGGGGCAGAATGGCAGAAGAAATTGAACAAAATGAAATAAATATAGATTCTTATGAAGATAAACTGGATTCATTTTTGGTTAAACTTTCAAGTAAAGATTTGACAGAAGAAGACGGAAACAAAGTTTCACAATTGATTTTGGCAATTGGTGAATTTGAGCGAATCGGAGATCATGCAAGTAATATACTAAAAGTAGCAAAAAAATTTAATGACTCTGAAAAAAAGTTATCCGATGAAGCCATTGATGAATTAAAAACGATAGTCAATGCCGTAAAGGAAATATATTATATGGCATTTGAAGTTTATAAAACAGATAATCTTGAATTAGCAACAAAAGTTGAACCGTTAGACGCTGTAATAAAAAAAGGAGTACGCAGAGCAAAAAATAATCATATTCAAAGATTAAAAGAAGGTTTGTGTTCTATTGATACGGGATTTTTATATTCTGATTTATTAACAGATTTAAGAAGAATCTCTGCACACTGTTCAAATATTTCAACAAGTGTAATTCAACTTCATGATGTAAAATTTGTAAAACACAAATATAGCCACAGAAACAAAGATGAAGATTTGGAATTTAAAATAAAATATCAAGATTATAAATCCAGATATAGAGTAAAGAAAACTATAAATAATTGAACTAACACTTTGAACCATCAAGGGTGTATAAATGTAAAAATTGAGTGAAGATTATGTTAAAAATTTGGGCATTAAGTTTTTGTTATTAAGGTTTAGGACGTAATAATACAAACGGCGTACCAAAAAAATCAGCACTGAATTTGATTTTAGTACACCCTTTTTTTTATTATTATTTTGTCGAATGTTATAGTTCTATAATAGATTTATACAGTTAAGAGTCTAAAACCCTTCATAGATAGGAATGTATGGGGAAATACTTATTAGCTCTATAAAGAAGAAACTGTAAATAATTAACAATACTGATGTTTGCAAGCAAAAATTAGTCTGAGGTGTATAATACAATATTCTATTTCAATTATTAAACAATAATAACTGTCGTAAAGATAACAACATTTATTAATTGTTATATCATAGTATATGATTATTACTACAACGTTTTTCAAAATTTAACTAAAAAATAATAGTCCATTCGGTCTATATCAAATTCAACCATATTATTGATGTTATCACTCTTAAAAACATGTATTCTTAGTTATGGAGAGAGGGAATGATAAAAAGACTGTTGCCGATTTTCATATCGGTTTTTGTTATTAGTGTAAATGTGTTATGTGCCGAAGCCTCGGGAAATATCTTAAGAGAGGTAGGAGTAAGTATAAATTCAGATAGCAACACTCCATATACTGTTGAACTAACTTCGACAATACCTGCAAGAATGACAAAAACAATAGTTTCAGCAAACAGAATAATTATTAATCTTAAAGATATTAGAGTTTCTTCAAATGTGACCACAAAATTTAACGGTAATAAAGTTACCGATAATATAATGGTTGAACCTTGCGGACAAGATAATGTTAATGTAATGGTTCAGGGCGATAATATTGCGTATTCAAATATTGAATTTAAATCTCCGACCGCTTTTGAAACAACAAGTGATAACATTAAATCCTCTTTCTCATCATTATTTAGTATACTATCAGGTTCATCTCTGCAAGACAGAAGTGTTCAACTAGGATTGCTTATTATCTTTTTATCTATTCTAATAGCTGAAATAGGATTTATTAAATCTAAATATAACGAACTTGAACTTGAGAAGGCAAAAATGATTAAAGACATTGAGGCTACCGATGATTTTCAGAATTATTTACCTAATTACGACAAATCATCCATACTTAAAAAACCTTATACAACTCCTATTTATAATTCTACGGTAGTGAACACCTCTGTTTCAAGACCACATAGTATGACCCCGTTAAAGACAAAAGAATCAATGACTCTTAATTCACTGCTTTATAACAGAAACAGAGAAGACAAAATTATAAACAGAATTGTTAATAACAAGCCTGTTTTTGGGGAACTGTCAAATATTCATTTTGAAAATTTGAACCCATTAACTAACGTAAAATCAAAGGTTTCCAGCCCAATAGAAAAATCACGATTAAAAGCAAATATAAAATACCTTGAGTCTATGACAGAAAAATACAAATCTAAAACGACAACTATTCGTGACCTAAACGATATCGGGCAAGATATGGCTTCAAGATTAAACAGAATTTACTAGAATTACACACACATAACAAAAATCTATTTATCACTAAACATTAGAGCCGTTAGGCTCTTTTTTTTGTTTTGTCTTAAAAACATTTTTGGATTTCTTTTCTTTTAACCAACTCAAAAAATGTATTGTTTCCACTACTCCCGCTAATTCATTAATATGACAATTTAAATTATCTATGATATTCTCCATAACATTTAACCTGTTATCTATATATTTTTGGATTTCTTCTTCTGTTTTCATTTTAACCTCCATATTTCGACACACAATAGAAATAAGCGACACATTATAGTTTCTTTATTTTAAATCATTGTGATAAGTTTGTCAATAATGATACAATAATGTGTCAAAAGAATATAGGTATTATGAGTTCAAAAGATACGATAAAAATATTATTATATAAAAGGGGATTAACCATCACCAAACTTGCCGAGTTATTAACGAAGTCTACAGGTAAAAAATATACACGGCAAAGTCTATCAAATAAATTATCAAGAAATTCGGTGCGCTATGACGAAATGGAAACGATAGCCAAACTATTGGATTATGAAATAGAGTTTAAGGATTTAAAATAACTCTTAAAATACATTGAGGCTATGGACTTTATATTTTTACTATCGTAAAATTAATTGACTCAAGGGAAATAATATAATGGATATCATTTCAAACGAAGAATTGAATATAATAAAAATAGAGCGTGCAAGTAAGATTATTCTCGGATTACAAAAAGAGCTTCCTGAATATACATCAAAAGGCTCGGGGCCGTTTCTTGCGGCAATATATGATGAAGAAAACAATATAGTAGCAAAGTCTGCTAATTCTGTTATAGCGGACAATTGCAGCAATTCTCATGCGGAAATGAATACAATAAAACTTGCTCAGCAAAAATTAGGAACTTATGATTTATCTCAACATAATCTTAGTTTATATGTGACGGCAGAACCTTGTATAATGTGTCTTGGCGGGATAATGTGGTCAGGAATAAAAAATGTTTATTACGGAGTCCCATCCAAAATTGTTGAAGAAATTACCGGATTTGATGAAGGATTTAAGCCAAATTGGTTAGATGAATTTAAAAATCGCGGAATAACCGTTTACGGCAATATTGAAGTTAATGCAGGAATTGATTCACTTCAAAGTTATGTAAATAGCGGGAAAACTATTTATAAACCGGTACGGGTTTAATTGTTTTCAATTAATTTCTGGAGAACTTTTTCCCAATTGTAAGCTGATTTAACGCTATCATTCAGCGATTTTTCAGGTTTCCAATTAAGGACCTCAATCGCTTTTTTATTATCTGCAACAAGTGTTGCCGGATCACCTTCTCTGCGACCTTTTATATCTACTTTTATATTCTTTTTTGTAACAGATTCGCAGGCAGAAAACACCTGTTTCACACTGTTTCCGTCGGTTGTGCCCAAGTTGAAATAATTAGTTTCTCCGCCGTTATTCAAATATTTTAGTGCTAAAACATGCGCACTAATCAAATCTTCTATATTGATATAATCTCTGACACATGTTCCGTCAACTGTATTGTAATCAGTTCCATACATCTCAAAAGTTTTTCCGCCCGAAAAGGTTGATTTTAAAATGTTCGGAATAAGATGTGTTTCCGGCTCGTGCCATTCTCCGATTCTGCTTTTTGAATCAGCTCCAGCCACATTAAAATATCTCAACCTTACACTTCTTAACCCGTATGCTTTATCATAATCATCTAAAATCTTTTCTATCATTAACTTAGAACTGCCATAAGGGTTAATTGGTAATTGCGGATGAGTTTCATCTATCGGGGTATAAACAGGTTCACCATAAGTCGCAGCCGTTGACGAGAACACTATCTTCTTAACATTATTTTCTAACATAGCCCTGAAAAGATTAAGAGAACCGTAAACATTATTAAAATAATATTTTTGCGGATTTTTTACAGATTCGCCAACCTGAGAGTATGCACCAAAATGAATAACCGCATCAATAGCAAAATCTTTAAAAACCTGATTTATCTCATCATAATTCTGAAGATTTCCTTTGACAAAATTAACTTTTGACCCGTTTATTGATTTGAGAGTTGAAACAGTTTCGCTATGTCCCAATTCCAAACTGTCAAAAATAACTATATCTTGATTGTTTTCGATAAATCTTAATGCACAATGACTTCCGATATATCCTGCTCCGCCTGTTATAAGTATCATAATTTCTCCTATTTTTATTGATTATATTATAATCATTTATTTTTTACCAGTTCAAATATTAAAGTATTTAAAGCATTAAATTTTTACTCGGACAAATCATTTTGGTATTGTAAAAAATAAAAAGCGGATAATAATCTATCCGCTTTTAAATTGAATTATTTTATATTCAGTTTTTTGTTACACAGCGACAGGCTTCTTTTGAGCAGTAGCTCCAGGGATTGATTGCCAATTTGCAGCCATAATCTTTTTGAAAGATTTAAGTGCAGTATCTTCTAACTCACCTAATTCTTCTGCTGCCATAATCAATTCTCTGAGCGGTAACAAAGCTCTTTGGTCACGAAGAACACCAAGTGCTGCAGCAGCACCTGCTCTTACTAATTCGTTTTCTTTTTCGTTCTTCATAACATCAATCAATGCAGGAACAGCTTTTGTATCATTCAATTTCCCCAATGAAGTAACTGCATAGATTCTAACATTAACCCATTCGTCATATAACATGTTGATAATCTTATCAACCGCTTTTTTATTACCAATTTCACCTAATGCACGAGTAGCATCACAACGTACATTAACTTTTTCGTGATCTAATGAACCCATCAAAGCATCAGTAGCAACATCACCGATTTCAATTAAAGCATCTGTTGCAGTGATACAAACTTGCGGATTTTCATCATTAAGAGCTTCTACTAACGGTTCAACAACGATTTTACCGCCCAAACGACCCAACGCACGAGCTGCACGAACTCTAACGTCAACATTTCTGTCTTCTCTTAATGATTCAATTAAATATTCTGTTGCTTTTGAATCACCTAACTCACCTAAAGCTCTTGCAGCATATAAACGTACAGAACCGTTTTTATCGTTTCTCAAAACGTCAATCAATGGCTCAACAGCATTTGAATCGCCCATTTCGCCAAGAACACGAGCTGCGTTATATCTAACTTTTTCTGAATTGCTGGTTTTTAAGTCAGTTAATAATTCTTCAAAAGATTTTTTTACTTGTTTTTTCTTTCCGATTACAGATATTGTCATTCAATAACCTCCGACATACTACAATATAAAATAATTCACACTTACATCTATATAAAAACAAACTGTTCTGAATAATTGCCTTTTTTATGTTGATTATGTACTTTTGTAAATATTGTTTTCATATAGTTGTTATTTTCTCCTTTTATAAGGGTAAAATTTACACTTATTCAGTTCGTAATAGTACTATATCATATTTTTTTTATTTTTGCTCTAGTCATTTATATAAATAGTCAGGCTATCTTATATTTTTCTCCAAAACATGCTGAATACCGTGTCATAGCTCAATTTTACAATTCATAATATTTTCAAATTTGTTACTCACTGTAGAGAGTAATAACAAATTCACTGCCGCCCCCTACCTCACTTTTTACATCAATTTTACCCTTGTGTTTTGATATAATTTTAGATGAAATAGCGAGTCCTAAACCTGTACCTACACCGGCACCTTTGGTTGTGTAGCCTGCTTCAAAGATTTTTTTAGTATCTTTTATACCTTTTCCTGTATCTTTTATGGAAATCTTAAGTTCGTTATTATTATAAGAAGTTGTGATTGTTATTGTTCCTTCGTTTTCAATCGCCTGACACGCATTCACTAAGATATTTGTAAATACTTGGTTTAACATATTTGGATAACACTTTATTTTTGGGATATTTCCATAATTTTTAACAACAGTTATACCGTGTTTTGTTTCGTGACGAATTAAATCAAGAGTTAAGTCAAGTTCTTTATTGATATCGGCTTCCTGAAGTTCTGCTTCATCAAGTCTGACAAATTTCTTTAAGGAAACTACCAATCTGTTTATTCTATCAATCGCCATTTTGTCTGTTGAATTTATATCAGTAAATATTTTATTTAGTTTTTCGTTATCTATTTTATTAATTAATTTAGATAAAATTTCATTGTTTGATTTTATAGCTGCAACCGGTGTATTAATTTCGTGAGCGACCCCTGCAACAAGCTGACCGAGCGATGCCATTTTCTCGGAATTAATCAGTTGTAATTGAGTTTCGTTTAGTTCTTTCAAAGTTTTTTTAAGTTCTTCCACTGTTTCTAGGTTCTTTTTATACAATCTTGCGTGAACAATTGCAGTACCCAGTTGAGAGGATATATTATTCAAAATATCCAATTCTTCATTAAGTTCTCTGCGTTGACGGGATACCATAACCACGACTCCCAGAAGTTCATTCATGTGATATATTGGCAGAATTATACGCTGTACGGATTCTTTAAAGGGTTTTGCAGACATAAATTCTTTTATACATCTTGTATAAGATATTTCTTTGTTACCTATTTCCCGCATAACTGACGAATCAAACATAATAGGCATGCCTGTTTCTTCTTCATCTAGAGTTTGAGTAATTTTAAAGATATTATTTTTGATATTATATTCAGCAAAATAAACTCTAAACGCACCAAATATAGTCGACATTTTTTTAAGAGTTGGCAGAATAATTGCGGGGATGTCAATAGATTCTCGCATAATATTTGAGATTTCATTGATTAATGCCATTTTTAGAGCTTGGGATTGAGCCTGTTTTTTTATTGCTTCAAGGCTTTTTATATCTTCATCAAGCATTTGGCATTTTATATCTAATTTTTTCTTTTCTTCCAATAGTTGTTCATATTTAATATTTGAAGTAACGTCAACAAAGAAAAGGATTGAATATTTACCCCTTTTTACCGAATTAACATCAAAATACTTGTAGTCATTTGTTTTGTCTTGATAGACGACGTGTGTGACAAAACTTTCTTTCGACTTAATAGCTTGAACAATAGGAGAATGAGTTTCCCAGTCGCTTGTATCAATCAAACATATTTCCCAATTAAGTTTGTGAGAGAATTTTTTGAGCGTAGTGAAATCTGAAAAAACACGTTTAAAAGCATTGTTGCGATATTTAACCTCAAGATTTTGGTTATCGACAACAAACACCGGATTATTGAACTTATTAAAAAATTCAAACTTTTTCATTTCTATCCCCTTTTATATTATAAGGGATTAGTTTAAATAAGTAAATTAAAGTGTTGACGCTGTTGTTTTTATACAATGATTTATGACTGACTTAATATCCGAGAATTCGATATCAGATGTAAGTGATAACCTAAGTCTTGATGTGTTTTTCGGGACAGTCGGCGGTCTTATTGGCAGTACAAAATAACCCATATTTCTTAATTGCTCAGCAACTTCTACTGTTTTCGTATCTGAACCAATAACCACGGGTATAATATGTGATTCCGATATTGTATCTATATCAATAGATTTCAAATATTTATGAGTGGCTATTGTTATACGTTCAAGTTTATTTTTTTGATGGCGGATATAATCTAATTTCTTAGTCAACAACCATTTTGTCCAGCCAATATTAATAGGCGGGATAGAAGTTGAAAAAATAAACGAGCGAGCCTTATTTATTAAAAAATTAATAATAGTTTTGTTAGATGCGCAAAATGCGCCAAACGAACCAAGTGCTTTCCCAAAGGTTGCTGTTACAATATCGACATCAAGACCGTCAGATAATCCTGCACAATTGTCATCAATCGAACAAAAAGCGTGCGCCTCATCTATCATTAAAATTGCGTTATATTTTTGTTTTAACTCGACGAGTTTTCTTATATCAGCGACATCTCCGTCCATGCTGAACACTGATTCAGAAACGATTAGAGCCTTATCAAATTCGTTTCTGTGTTTTTTCAAAAGTTCTTCAAGATGTTCATAATCAAGATGTTTATATCTGTAAAACTGAGCATCGGATAATTTCATGCCGTCTATAATACTGGCATGGTTGAGTTTGTCAGAAAAAATCACGTCACCTCTGCCGGTAAGAGTTGAGATTACTCCCAAGTTACATTGATAACCCGTGTTAAAGATAAGCGCAGAATCCTTATGCAAAAGTTCTGCTAATACTTTTTCCAAATCTCTGTATACAGAAGTCGTTCCGCTGAGTAATCTTGCGGATGCGGAAGAAAATTGGAATTGCGGATTCTCTGAAAACTCTGCCACAAATTCCTGAGCCAATTCTTCATTAGTACTCAGATTTAGATAATCATTAGACGAAAAATTAAGCAATTGTTTCCCGTCAACAATAACATATTTACCCCTTTTTTCGGTTATTTCAGGGATTTTTCTGTATGAATTTGTATCTATTAAATTATTTAATTGGTCCTGATAATCTCGCATAATTTCCCTTTCAAACAAATAATAATATTTTACATTTACCCCTAAGGGAACCAGTCTATTAACGATCTGCTCATTCCGAAATCAAGTTTATATTTTTTAGCCAATTTCCCATTAGTTATTTCTAACAAACTCAAATCCTCTTTTATCGGTTCAACCGTAATTTCGCTATTTTTAAACACTTTTGAGTAACAAAGTCCGTCGTGAACACATTCAGGGATTTTGACGACTTTGTTTTTTGTAAGATATGCAAGCCCAAAAGTTCTGCAGGTTATCCCTCTATTTTCATAAACACTGCATTTGTTGTCTATAAGAAACGGACATTTGTAATATAAATGAGTCGATACCCGATTTGATTTTATTTGCATCAGATTATTTCTGATTTGAGCTTGATGATGAACAGGTAGTGACTTATAACCCGTCATAAGATACATCATTTCTAATTGGGTAAAAGGGTAATCACCAACTTCACAGCAACCAGAACAACCTGATTTACAACATATATTTTCAGACTGGGATTTAAAATATTTATCCAGTTTTTTATCTAAATCATTCAAAAATTTTCGATAATTCTTTAACATATAAGAATTGTATATTAAACTAATATATATGACAATGTTAGGTAAATTATAGTTTATCGGCTTTCAGCCGATAAACTATAATTTACAGTGACTAAGTGAACCGTGACTAAGTGACTAAGAATTTTTGATTTCTTAATCACTTAATCACCTGTCTTGAAATTCCTTTGTGCTCACACCTGTCACTCATAAGACTTCGTCTGTATTCGTTTCGG
>CACZPS010000106.1 GCA_902783125.1 uncultured bacterium
AAGAGAGCGAATTTTCGGTAGGGTGAAGCGAAGCGGAACCCGTAAGAGCAAATAGCACGAATGAACGACAAAATCCGATAGGATTTAAAAGTGAAAAGAGTGCTATGCTTGCCCGAATAATTCAAGACGGGAGAAGGTGCCCGTAGGGCGGATGAGGTATGAAAAATAATTGAAACCCGAACTTATAATGAATTTGCAAGCAAATTCAAACAACTTCTCCCTCTCTTAAAAGATTTAGGAGAGGGTTAGGGTGAGGTTTGAAATTGAACTGACCACTCAAAAATTGTTGGTCAGGTATTGCCTGACAAAATGGTATGCCAAACCACGCAGGGGTAAATATATTTTGATGTGTTTGGGGTAAATTATAACGACACACTTTGTTTTTTACAAAAAAGGAAATTCCAACTTTGTTAAAAAGAGTAAATTTCTATTTTGCTCCAACTCATAAAGTAATTATTTACAAACCCTGACTATAATGATAAAATGTTGTTAAGTTTAATAAGGAGAATATTATGGCAAGATTAGTTAGACCTACATGGGCAATAAGATGTACACAATCAGGCTGCAAAACTTTGTTCGAAGTTGCACAAACAGAAGATGGCAGACAACAAGAAGTTGTATGTCCAAACTGTGGTGAACACTACGTTTATCCGATTAAAGACGAGGATGAAGGTAATAATAATTAATCTTTATGAATTTAAATGGAACAGATAAATCTGGAGTAAATAAAATAGCCGCTCCGGTATTTAATAATACTGATAAACGAGGGGTAAATGATATAATTGCGCCCGTCTTTAATAAAACAGACAAGAAATATAATCAATTTAGCGCCTTTCTTAAAAATAAGTTTGGCGCTAAAGTTTATAAGATAACTATTGATGCAGGGTTCTCCTGTCCTAATCGTGACGGTACAATTTCAAAGGGCGGATGTATATTCTGTGATGAAAGCGGGAGTTTTTCTCAGGCACATTCTAATATTTTATCAATAGAAGAACAGGTTAATATTGGAGCGAAAACCTTATCCGAGCGTTTCAAAGCAGAAAAATTTATGGCGTATTTTCAAGCCTATTCAAACACTTATAAACCTGTTAATGAACTTAAGCAAATTTATGATGCGTCGTTAAACCATAAAGATATTGTTGGAATTTCAATAGGGACACGACCTGATTGTGTGGATGATGATAAACTGAAACTTATTGCTTCGTATAAAGACGATTATTATACTTGGCTTGAATACGGTTTGCAATCATCTCATAATAAAACATTAAAGCGTATAAACAGAGGTCACGATTGGGAAACCTTTGTAAAAAGTTATGAAAAAACAAAAGAATATGGAATAAACGTTTGTGTTCACGTTATTTTGGGGTTGTGGGAAACGCATGATGAGATGATGCAAACGGCTCAAAAGCTGGCGGAATTAAAAGTTGACGGGGTTAAAATTCACATGCTTTGCGCTCTTGAGGGGACAAAATTGGCACAAATGTATAAAAATGGCGAAATTGATTTTATGAGTGAAGATGAATACATAAATACGGTCTGCGATTTTCTTGAATATTTACCACCGGAAACGACTATCCACAGACTTGCAGGTAACGGACTAAAAAAAGAACTTATTGCCCCTCGTTGGATAGGTAAAAAACTGGATGCTTTGAATAAAATTGATAGAGAATTTATTCGCAGAAATTCTTGGCAAGGTGCAAGAGTTGGGATAAATGTAAATCAAGTAAATGGTTGATAACGTGCTATTAGAAAAATGATAGTATTATAATGGAATTTAGCAAGTACTATGATTAATACAAAACTGTTGTCGCAGGCTAATCTGTTTGTGAAACAGCACGAATTTAAGTCTGCGGAAAAGATATATCTTGAATTATTGACGAAAAACCCGAACGATGATATTGTTCAGGCATTTTTAGGCAGGCTTTATATAAGACAGCGTAAATATAAAGGCGCAGAAAGGATTTTAACAACTGCTTATAATAAGCGTAAAACAGCTCCGACTATCTCGGCACTTGCTTTTTGTAAATTCAGATTAAAAAAATATGACGAAGCCGTTATATTATATGAAGAACTTTTTAAATACGATAACGATAATCCAAAAATTTACGATAAAATCATAGAAGGTTTTAGAGCGTTAGAAATGTTTAATTTCTCTCATGCTTATGCCGTTAAATTCCACTTAAAACACCCTGATATTGAGCAATCAAATGTCAGACTGACACAGAGTTATATCGATATCGGAGATATAAAAAAAGCCGAAGAATGTTGTGCCCATACTGTACAAAAATTCCCAAATTCAGGTCCTATATGGATTATAGCAGGAACTTTGCAGGAGTTTTCATATTGTAATGAAGAACTTGCACAGGAGTGTTATAAAACTGCAATAGAAAATGGTGCAATGACTGCATATTATCATCTTGGGGTTAGTTATCAAAAGGTAGGCAAGTTCAACGAGGCGGAAGAAAATTACAAAAAAATGATAGAACTAATGCCTCAAGAAGAATACTCTCAGGCATCTTTAGGTACATTATACTTAACCCAAAAGAAGATGAAACAGGGTTATGAATATTTTCAAAAACGTGATAAAACAGAGCAAATTTATTCACTTAAAAACCTGTGGGACGGAAAAGTTTATCCTAACAAAACTTTGTTATATTATTTGGATCAGGGGTTTGGGGATAATATCCAGTTTGTCAGATATTTACCGTTTTTGGTTGATAAATTTAAAGAGGTAAAAGTTTTTGTAAGAAAAGGTTGTAAGGAACTATTTGAAAGGAGTTATCATAACTGTTCTAATGTAAAATTTTATGATAACTTTTCTGATATAGAACATTATGATAAATACGTTCTAGGGGTTGATATTCCATACTATTTGGATATGGATTTTGACCATATTCCGTATTCTGAAGGATATTTAAAAACGAATTTTGAAAAAGATAATTATTTTAAGGAAAAATATTTTAATAATGATAAACTTAAAGTCGGTTTGTGTTGGAGAGCGGGCGGAATTGGCATGAGAGCCGCTATCACAAGAACTGTTAACATAGATTATTTAAAGAAGATTTTTGAGGTAAAAAACGTTCAATTCTACTCATTTCAGTTAAATGATATTTTTGACGGGGTAGAAAAGTATCCGCAGATGATTGATTTAAAAAATGAGCTGAAAAGTTTTGATGATACTGCATCAGCTATGAAAAATCTTGATTTATTTATTTCTGTTGATACTGCATGCCTGCACCTTGCTGGAGCTTTAGGAATAAGGGCATATTTATTAACTCCTTATTGTTCTGAGTGGAGATGGTTTAATAACACAGAAAAAACGGAATGGTACAAGTCTGTTAATATAATAAAACAACAAGAAAGACAGGATTGGTTCGTTGAGGCGGATAAAATCCGAAATATATTAGAGGAAATGACCTTATGAATTATGAACAAAAAAAGCAATATGAAACAGCAAAGAAGTATATCATATCAGGCAGATGGGATTTCGCTCAAAATATAATCAATGAATTGATATTAAGCGGAAGTGATGATGCAGAAATTTTAATGCGTGTCGGGGAGTTATATATTGCATTAGGCAAAGATACTCTTGCATCTGTTTATATCAGACAATCTTTTGATTTGGAAAAAAGTGTTGAAAAACTTAAACTGCTTGCTGATGTTAATTTTTTGGCGAAAAAATATGACCAGTCAGCTATTCAGTATGAAGAACTTATAAAACATATTCCAAGTACAGAGATTTATCAGAAATGTATTCGTTCTTATGAAAAACTTGATTTGTATGAAGAAGCAATAAGAATTGGTAAGATGTTCAATGATGCAACAGGAGTTATCAGTTCGTACTCGGATTTAATCTATATGTATATCGTTGCCGGCATGGAAAAAGAAGCGATAGAAATGTGCGATAAGATGGAAGAAAAATTCCCAAATCAGGCACTGACAAATAATATTTTCGGATTTTTATACGAATGTATTTATAACGACTACGACAAGGCTAAGGAATATTTCAGAAAATCTGCAAACCAAGGATTTATAGAGGGTTATTATAATCTTGGGATTTGCTGCAGAGAATCAGAGGATTTGGAAAACGCAGAAAAGTATCTGAAACGACTTATTTCTTTACAGGAAAATCCTCATAATGACTGTTATTACGCATTAGGAACAGTGTATTTATCCGAAAGAAAATTAAGAATGGGATATCAATATTATCAAAAACGTAAAGCTATAAAAAACCTAAATAAGCGGTTAGCGAATAATTTATGGGACGGAAAAGATTATCCTGATGAAACCTTGTATATTTCGATAGAGGGCGGATATGGCGATAATATTGCGTATTTAAGATATCTTCCGTTTGTTTTATCAAAATTCAAAAAAGTTATTTATGGTACAAGAGCGGATTTAGTAGAGCTTGTTAAGGCAAGTTATCCTCAAAAGAAATATGCTAACCTTGAAATCGTTTCTGTTGACGATATTGTTAAGTTCAATAAATTTGTTTATATTATGGATTTACCGTATTTATTGCACATGAATTTTCATAATATTCCATCGGAAAAATCATATATTGTTACTGATAAAACAAAAGTTGATAATTTCAAAACAAAATTCTTTGACAACAATAATTTCAAACTCGGATTATGTTGGAGAGCAAAAGGTATGGGATTGAGAGATGCCGTTTACAGAACGATTGACGCACCGTATTATTTCAAACCGATTATGGATTTGGAAAATACTTCTTACTATTCGTTCCAGTTTGGTGATATTTTTGATATGTGTAAAAAATATCCTCAAATAACTGATTTGACTCCTGAATTTAAGGATTTTACCCAAACGGCTGCAGCATTAAAGAATCTCGATGTGCTAATTACGGTTGATACAGCCTTGGCTCACCTTGCCGGTGCTTTGGGAGTGAAAACATATCTGTTATTATGTCACGCACCTGACTGGAGATGGTTTGATAACGATAAAAAAACTGAATGGTATCCGTCTGTTACTATTATTAAGCAGCAAGACAGAAAAACTTGGGAAGATGTTTCTGAAAAATTAACAGAACTAATTAAAGCAGAACATAAAAAACACAGTTAGGACGTGAGATTTGAAAGAGAAATTTCTTATATATCTTAATAAACTTCTGGATTTTATTTATAAGAAAAAGTGTTATATTTGCGGTTCCAGTAAAGAGTGTGTAAAGGTGTGTTCAAAATGTTATTCTGAAATGACTTTTTCAACCTTTGGTGTAAACAGGGCAATTGATGGAGTGGAAATATATTCGGCAGGGGTTTACGAAAAGAATATCCAAAAAATGATAAGAGGAATAAAATATCATCGTCAAAAAGAATTGGCATATTATATGGCAAAATTTATGTGGGAATATTTTTCTAAAGTTTGTACAGATGTTGAATATCAGGTCGTGCCTGTGCCTTTGCATAAATCCCGCCGAAAAAAACGGGGCTATAATCACATGGAACTTGTCGCTAATGAATTTTGTAAGTTGAACGGGTTTGTGCCAAATTATGAACTTATTAAACGAATAAAAAATACAAAACCTCAGTATAAATTATCACAACAGGAAAAGCTGAAAAATCTTGAGAATGCTTTTAAGGTTGATAAATCAAAGCTATTGGATAAACCTGTTTTGTTGATAGATGATATATGTACATCGGGAGCGACTTTTGGCTCTATGATAAAAGAATTGAAATTAAACGGAATAGAAAAAATAACGTGTTTTGCAATGTCATCACCGGAGTGGTAGGGATAAAAGAATAAAGGGGTAAAAATATAATAAAAACAAATAAATTTATAATTATATATTTACCCCTGCGTTTATTATGAATAAGGATTAGAAATTACTTGGTATATAAAGCTCCTCCCGGAATTTCTGATGAAATAGGAGTTGCAAAACTTCTGTTAAACCCGTATTGACTAAATGAGTTCAATGTTGTTTTTCGCTTCAATTCACACAAACCTACGACAGTATTGTCGTTTTTCAAAAATTTTTTCAAGAAATCCATATTTTCAAACCTTTCATTTTGTTATACAATGTATTTAATGATTTATTTGTATAAGTCAAGAAGAAAATTAGTAAATAGTGAATAGTGAATAGTGAATAGACTTAATTGAATTATCGCTTTTAACTTTTAGCCATTTGCTTATTATAATGAGAAAAGTAGGTTGGGTAAAACCTGACAAAAATATAAAAGGAGTACGAACAATGGAAAAAATGGTTACAAAAGAAATGGGAATTTTAGATATAGCACAACAATATCCTGAAAGCATAGAAGTATTCGCTAAATATGGTTTGGGTTGTCTTGGTTGTGCTGCAGCACGATTTGAAAACCTTGAGGCAGGCGCAAGAGTTCATGGTTTTGACCCTGATAAAATGGTTGCTGATATCAATGCAGTTATTAACAAATAATAACAGTGAATAGTGAGTAGTGAATAGATACTAACTCATATAGTTTTAACAGCTTTAAATAGAGGTCAATATGTGGCAAACAATGTTAATAGTAGGGTTATTATTTCTTATTTTAGAAATATTTACTCCTGCTATGTTCTTTTTAAATCTTGCATTTGCTGCGTTTTTAACGTCAGTGATTGCAGTATTTGTGTTTAATTTTAAGATTATAATTTTTGCTTTCGTTGTTTTATCAGCAATAATGTTATTAGTTTTAAGACCGATTCTTATGAATCTTAAAACAACCGCAGAACAAAAGACCGGTATAGAGGGTAAATACATAGGCAAAATTGCTAAAGTGATATCACCGATAACAAAAACTTCCGGCGCAATCACAATATATGGCGAACGCTGGGAAGCTCGATGCGAATGTGATAAAACAATTCCAACCGGCGAAAATGTGAAAATACTGCGAAATGAAAGTTTGATTATCTATGTTTGTCCGCTAAATAAAGTGAGTAGTGAATAGAAAATTTTCCATTTTCAATTTAAAAAAATGTTCGACGGTCTAAAACCCTTGCCAGATATGCTCCCTAGCGCTTTAGTATTTGTATCTTCAATTATTCGGACGTCGTTCTGTCACGCACCCTCTTAGTCACTTCTGTCAGAGCGTATTTTTATTGCAGTAATTTTTTTGCTAACGGTTCTTCTACTCTACCGTTTAGTGATTTTGAAACTTTTTTAATCTTATCTGCCATTATTTCCATTTCTTTTGTCCATTGGAAGTTATCAAGCACATACTTTTCACCTTTTTCAAAATCACCGTCTATCTGGATTCGGATTATTTCTTTAAGCATTTTTTGAGCTGTCGGAATCATTTTATCGATGTGAACAGTTAAAACCCCTTCATCGTTAATTTCCAATGCACCTTCTTTTAGGAAATAATAGTTCTGCATAACGGAGCGCACCCTGTGAGCTTGTGATAAAGTAGGCTTTGATTTTAGCATGTTATCCGCCGCATAAGTAACAAGAATTTGTTCTTTTTCTTCTTTAGAATACATACCGTTCTGCTCTAAAACATCTAACATAGCCAAAGAGGTTATATCAGCTTTATTTTCCTCAATAATGGATTTATATTTCCCAAGAGCCTCTGTTCCGGAATTTGGACCGAGTGAATGTGCGTTTTCATGTCCGATTGTAAACCAATGGTCTGCTTCATCGTTATAATATTTATGCTGGTCATGGTTTAGAATAGCATCTAATCTCTCTTGTAATTTTTTGCGGGAATCTTCGCTTGTTATCAGCCTTATTTGTCTGTGGTAAACATTTCTTCTGCCCCCGCCGATTGTAAGTGATAACTTATCATCATTAGGAAGATTTTCGGCAAGTGTTATACCCGCTCTAAATTCGCCCACATCACCTGAAACCGTTACTAAATCTACATCAACCATTGTTTGTTTTGATTCCTTATCAGGTGAAATATTCTGAACATATTCGTCTTTATAAGGCATATTATCTGCCATTAGGGGTAAATAATGTTTTACCTTTAATAATGCTTCTGTTCCTTTTTTATTGATTATCCCGACACGACCGCCAAGAAAATCTTTTCCGATAGGGGAAATGTTATGTTGTTCTAAGAGTTTTTTCAATTCCTCGTTTTCAACAGCACTTTCAGTCAACTCGTCAGAATAGTTTTCTCTTGTAATTGTAAATTCTAATGGAGTATCCTGTAGTTCAGCCCACTTCTTATCGGCATAAGCATCAAGCATAGGATCAGCTGTTCTGAGAGCCTTAACTTGAAGTTCTAAATATTCGTTAAAATCAGCGTTAGTAGAAACTTTTGCTGCCTTTTCCAATTCATCTGCCATAGCGGAAAATTCAGATTTAAACTTATCTATATAATCTGTTCCGATAAGTTCATCTCCGTTACGTTCAACAACAGAACGTTGGTTTAGTATAGTTTTCACCTCATCAACCTTGCCGCGTTTCAACATTCTAAGAATGATTTGTTGGAATTCTTCTTTACCTAAATCCTCGGGATAGCAGCCTTTGCCGAAAGTAGCATGAACACCTTTTGCAAGTTCGATTATATTAGATTCTCTATCTAACGCACAAACACCTTTCTGTGCATCATAAAGTATTTTTGTCAATTCTGCCTGTTTGTTACCTTTTTCAATTTCCTTATTTAAAAATTCTTCGAATGGTAAATTATGTGGGTTATCGAGTTTTTTATTTATCCCTTCTAATATATATGCAGCTTTAACGAGGTGTTTTAGGGCATCTTTATCGCCTTGTGCAAGTGATTTGTAGCCTTCAAAATCCTCATCTATCATTTTTTTTGTTACCAGATAATCTTTATGTGTTCTTTTTTCAAGTTCTTCAATGCTCAGATTTAATTCATATTCTTTCATCTTAATTTCCTTTCATTTGACTCAATTATACACTATTTTGCGTGATAGTTCTATATGGTTGATAAATTATAGTTTAGCGAGCGAAGCTCGCTAAACTATAATTTATAGTGACTAAGTGAACCGTGACTAAGTGACTAAGAATTTTTGATTTCTTAATCACTTAATCACCTAGTCACTTAATCACTTTTATCAGCCGAAGGCTGATAAACTATAATTTAATGTTGCATTTTATTGTTGAATATATTAGAATTGGTTTATTAAGGAAAGGTTTAAGATAAAGGGAAATGGCCCAGAGTATTTATTTTAATTTATTTATTGTAATCCTTCTGATATTTGCAAACAGTTTTTTTGTAGCCTCAGAGTTTGCTATGGTAAAAGTAAGAAAAACACGACTTGAACAACTTTCGTGTGAAGGAAATTCTACTGCAAAACTGGCTTTGAAGATGACTGATGATATTAACGATATGCTTGCGGCAGCACAGTTAGGTATTACAATTGCAAGTATCGGTCTGGGGTGGATTGGTGCAAAAACGATAGCTGATATTTTATATAAAGTTCTTGCTACGGTTATACCTTTTGTGAGCCATGATATTTGGTTTGTAATATCGGTTCCTGTTGCATTTATTTTAATAACTTTTTTTGAAGTATTATTGGGTGAACAAATCCCAAAATGCGTTGCTCTCCAAAATACCGAAAAAATGGCACTGATTGTTGCAAGACCAATGAAATTAATGATGGTTATTTTTAAACCGTTTGTTTGGTTTTTAGCAAGGTGCAGTGATAAAATCCTAGAAATATTTAAAATAGAAAATGTTGATAACGAGCTTGTGCATACTCCTGAAGAATTGGATATGCTTGTTGATGCGAGTTATAATGAAGGTGAACTTAATGAAACGGAAGCTGAGATGTTACATAATATGTTTAACTTCTCAGATTTAACCGCAAAACAAGTTATGACGCCTCGTACTGATATGATGTGTATTGATACGGATACCTCGATTGATGAAATAAAAACTTTTACTGCCGAAAACCAATACACAAGATATCCCGTGTATGAAGAAACTATTGATAAAATATTAGGATTTATTCATGTTAAAGATTTGTATTCTAATATTTTGGAAAACAAAGATATTAAACTAAAAGATATTATAAGACCAATTATGCTTGTACCTGAAACGATGACATTAGATAATCTTGTTATTGAGTTTAGAAAACGTAAAAGCCAAATTGGAATTGTTGTTGATGAATTTGGCGGAACATCAGGACTAATAACATTAGAAGATGTTATAGAAGAAATCGTTGGCGAAGTACAAGATGAGTTTGATGAAGATGAGGAAACTGATATTAGAGAGGTCGCTCCAAATACTTATGTAGCTAATGCTATGATGAGAATTGATGAAATCGCTGAGTTTTTTGATATCGAAGAAAATCAATTTGATTTTGAAGACGTTGAAACAATTGGCGGTCTTGTTGTTAAAATACTGGGCAAAATCGCTCAAGTAGGTGATGTCGTTCAAATCGAAGAACAAGGGCTTAAGTTCACCGTTCAAAAAGTTGACGGCGCAAGAGTTACTCGATTGGTTATCCAAAAAGAAGAAATCAAAAATTCTCAAGAATAATTAATATATTTAATGTTCTTCGGTAAAAACAATATAACTTTGTGTTTGTCGGTTAAAATCTTTTTTATTATTGCTTTCTTGGGGTAAGTTATTGTGCTCATTTCATCTGTTTTATTCCATTTGCCATTTCCATTTTATTTATTAACATTTGTAAATATATTATCATAATTAATTAAAGTTTACTCTATAAAATGTCGTTAAGACAATCAAGGTTAATATAAAAATATACCAAAAGTTTCAACCAGAGTAAAAAAGGAATGTGTATTATGTTGGCAAAAAGATTGTTGTCTGCGATTATTTGTGTTGTTTTGTTTTGCGCAAATATTGCGTTTGCATGGAACGTTAAGAGTTTCTCCGACGATTATGATATCCAATCTGCACTTAAACTATTAAAACAAATCGGCGCAGATGAGGTGTTTGAAAACCTGCAAGAAAATTCAGTGAAAATTATATTCTACGATTTATCAATGATAAATTTCTCTTATGCAAATCATTATGCAATAAATTCCGTTGATAACTGGGGTGACAGATACATACTTATTAATTCTAAGTTTAGACACGCTTCAAAGGAAGAATTAGCTTGTTTGATTGCTCATGAAAGTTTTCATAAAGGTAAAGTCGCAACAATGAGTGAGGAAACATTGGCTACTCAAAAAGAAGGTTATTATTGGTCTATTTTAAAAGTTCCGGGGAAAAGATATACAAATTCTCCGCTAACTAATCGTCTGAACAAATTAGCTTGCCTTTTTGAAGAATCAACTGAGGCTAATAATCTTATAGAGCAAAGAATCAGAAATTCAAAATTTTATCAGGAACAACTTGCTGTAAGAGAACGTAAAAGAATTTAGTCGAAAATTTCTTTAACTTTATCTAAAACCATACTGACTGTTATATTTTCCATACAAGGTGTATATTTCCCCCCATTTTTTAAATATTTACACTTTTTTTGCCAGCAATATTTACAACCGGTATTGGCAGAAATATAATGACCGTTTTCTCCATAAGGTTTTATCTTATCAGGCGAAGTTGAGCCTAATAAAGCTAATGTTTTAACATTGTGAGCTGAGGCAATATGTAATGTCCCCGTATCACCTGATATAACGATATCTGCCTGTGACAACAAAGCACTTGTACCAGATAGAGAGTAATCACCTGATGTAATAACAACATTATCATTTTCTAAAATCTGGTGATATTTTTTCTCCCATTTGCTCCCGCAAACAAATATTGTACCGCCGTATATTTTAAGAAGTTCCTCTGATAATTCTTTCCATTTATCTATATTCCAAATCCTTCCTTGACGATGACTATCTGTATCTCCGCCTGCAATAAACATAATATGCGGTTTTGGATATTTTTTTAATCGTTCTTTTACCTCTAATAACTGTTTTTTATTAGGAACAAGACATAATGTTTTAGGTTTTTTTATTTCCGGAAAAATTGATTTTGCACTCTCAAAAAAGTCCTCAACCCACAATCCTTTTGTGTATTTTCTCAGTACAATCTGTTTTGGAAATGACATTATTGATAATAGAAAATTCCTTATTGCATAGGTTAAACAAAAAACAACATCATATCTTTGTTTTAAAAGTTCTATGCCGGTCGACATCAGATATTTTATAGATTTTCTTTTTGATGTATCCCACTTGTGAATATTATCAATATATGGATTATTCTCTAATATTGGAGCAATTTCACTTTGGGTAAGATAGTCAATTATCCAATCAGGGTGAGATTTTTTTATTGCTTGAGCAATTATTGTTGTATGAACAACATCGCCAATTGCTCCAAGACGCATTATTAATATCTTTTTTGGTTTCTTACCCATAAAAATATTGTATCACGAACGGTTTTTTATATTTGTTTTTTTGAGTTGCTATCGCTAACCATGCGGATATTTTTTTAAAATAACCTTAATATTTCGTAATATTTTATGACAAACAAAAAAATTATCTCTAGAATAAAAATGTACCCGGTTCGGAAACAATATCTTTAGTGATTGCGTAGGAAGAACTATAAAAAGGTGCAGGGATTTTTATGTCCGTATATATAAAATTAGACTAGTTAGCTATCACAAATTAATATGTGATATACATTTACTGCCTAAAGACGCCTGTATTAAGGGGTCTTATTGGAATGGAGGTTTATAATGAGACATTGTTGCGAATTTGATGCATACGATATTTGGTATTTGAAAGACAACGAAAATTTTACTAACAGAACATTATTTATTGGGGACTGTCCTCGTTGTCAAAAACACGTTGTCGTTCTTATGCAAAAAAATGCAAAAACTAACACTTTTATGACAATTAAAAAGGTCGGCGAAACTGCCTTAAAATTTAGTCATAATTTGATTAGTGACATTATTTATTCAAGAAATAACGTTAATATGATGAAATTCAAATCCAAACCATATAATTGGCGATATGGTGTGAATAAAGAAAAAAAAGATAAAGACGGAAACATTATATTAGAACAATATGCAAAAGATTTTTACGGAAACTCGGAACTTGTTAAGCGGAAAGATAGGTAAATTATAGTTTAGCGAGCTTTGCTCGCTAAACTATAATTTACAGTGACTAGGCTTAAGTGAATAGACAATTTAATCTATTCACT
>CACZPS010000107.1 GCA_902783125.1 uncultured bacterium
AGAATTGTCACAAGTAAAAGGCTTGACAGGCAGCGTGAGCGCAGCGAATACAACCGCATTGGCTATCTCGGCAAGCGATATCAACGCTTTGAGTGCCGAAGTCACCGCATGGGAATCAGCAAACAGCGGCGATTTTGGCACAGTCTACACCGGCGCAGACGAAGTGACAGCAACCCAAACCTACACCGTTACCGACTACATCGACAAAACAATGGGGTAAAACCCCCAAACTGCCCTCGCCCTGCGGGAGAGGGCAGAAACACTTGGATTTTGCGAAAGTTGGTTGTGGTAACGCTGTTACCGCAACACAGGAATATAAAATATGTATGGATTTTGCGAAAGCAAAATATTAGTGTTTCGGGTGAGGGGCATCCCACAAACAAAAAAACCTCACCCCAAACCCCTTTCCTAAATTTTCAGGCGAGGGGAAGAAGAATCAATACCAATGTATAAAATCTTTTGTGTTTAATTTTAATGTGCCACGCACACTCCAGCGTGGCTTTTTTTTGTTAGCCCTATTTTGCCTTTAATCCACAATGCGACCACGTGTTTTTTTTTCTTGCTTACAAAGAATTGTTAACGTCACGTAGTGACTGCAGATAACTATTTGTGAGCTATCCGATCCCGTACAAAAATCCGCTTGTTTTGGAATCCCATGAAATGATAAATAAGAGAGACTGTCCATGCTTTTTGGACAGCCTCTTACTTTTTTATAATTTATACAATTAAACTAATTTAACAGTCACAGATTTTGGTTTTCTTGTGTAAGATAACTTATCTTCTCTTGATAACCAACCAAGACCCATTGAAATCATATTTTGGTCTAAATCGATATCTTTAGACATTTTATTAATGGTAACTTCGCCTTTATCAGCTAAATAATTGTAAATTAAACCTGCTGATTCAATAATTTGATCTTGCATTTCTAATTGTGATTTCATGTTTTTCTCCTTGTTCTTTAGTTGTTCCACAATAATTATATTATGACTTTATAATATCAAAGAAAATATATTTATGCAAACAAAAAAAATATAAAATTTTATGATTATTTTTGTTTTTTTAAATCATCGAATTGCTTGTTAATATTGAAACACAGCACAATAATAAATCGTTAATTTTGTCTTAATTTTTATATAAAAATCATCTAATCAGACCATTTTTTAGCATGAGGCAGATAAAAAATTATATTATTTAATTTTAACTTTCTATAGCATTTGATAAATCTTTCTGAAATTTTGTACTAAGTTTGTGTAATAGCGCAATTTCATCATCAGTAATATTTTCAAAGACATTTGTAAGGAACTTTTTCATATTGGGCATATTTTCTTTAATAAGATTTTTGCCATCTTCTGTTATATTCAAAAGATTTACTGTTCTGTTATTGTTTTTGCCTACGGTACGTGAAATGTAACCTTTATTTTTAAGAACTCTTAATATTCTTGTTGTATTTGATTTATCTTTAGACAAAATATCTGCAAGTTTTTGCTGATAAATATTTGGATAGCAATAAATCGTATCCAGCACAACAAACTGTTCTCCGGTAATTCCGATGTTAAGGCTGTCAATTTTGTGTTTAAGCTCGTTTTTTAACCCCTTAATTATCATATCTACGGAAAAAATAATTGTATCAATATAGTGTTTTGCTTTTATATCAATCATTACAACCTCGCTAATAAATTTTATTAAGAAGTTGTTGACATGTCAACATAATATGTGTAACATAACTTTGTTTTGAGTATAATTTATTTGTAAGAACTAACGGAGAGTGCTGATGTCAAATAAAATAAATGTGTGTGTTTCGTGTGATGATAATTATGCAAAGTATGCAGGAGTAGTTATTGCATCTGTTCTGTATAATGCGGATAGTGACGATGATCTATTTTTCTACGTGCTTGATGGCGGAATTACAGATGAAAATAAGAATAAAATTTTATCTCTAACATCTATCAGACAATGTGTAATTGATTTTGTAAAAATTGATGAGAGTTTGTTTGATGATTATAGAAATGTTAAAACCCATAAATATATATCAGTTGCGACATATTACAGATTAAAAGCACCTTCATTGCTTCCTGATGTGGATAAAATAATTTATCTTGACTGCGATGTGGTCGTTAATACAAGTCTAAAAGAGCTATTTAATACAGACACCTCTAATTGTTTATTAGCAGGGGTTTCTGATAACAAGATAAGAATGGTAAGAGAAAATCCTACTTATGTTAACGCCGGTATGCTTGTTATGGATTTGAAGAATATGAGGGCTGATAATACAGAGGAAAAATTTTACGATTATACAAAAGAAAATATCAACAGAATAACAAAAGGTGATCAGGAAATAATTAATGATGTTTGTAAAAACAGAATTAAAGTTATTGAGCCTGAGTGGAATGTTCAGGCAAGCAATTTTGTTAACCGTTCTATTTATACAAATAATCCTAAAATTATACATTATTTATCAAAAGAGAAGCCTTGGAAGTTCGCTTCATACAGTTATTATAAACACTTGTGGTTTAAATATCTGGATCTGACTCCTTGGGCATTAAATAAAGATGAACAGTTCAAGTGGGGATTTTTAAATCAAGTAGTTTCAATTCTGCTTTATATTAAGCATAGACCATTGTTTATGTTTAGACCAAGATTTTATAAGGCATTATGGAAAACTTATATTTGTAAATAATTATAATACCCTTAGTCTGCGGTTTATAAGCTCTCTGGATTTATCTTCGAATGATACGTCCTCTCCATAGATTGTGACAAATCTGTCAAAGCCTGTCATAAATATTGTGGATAAAATTCGGCTATCGACATTTAGCAGGGTTAAATCTGAAAACATTTCAAACATGCAATAAAAGTCATTTACACAATCAGCAACCCCATCAAGATTTAAAACGACAGGCTTTTTAAGTTTATTTATGGTTGAGAACATTTCGCACACTGTTTTGTTTGTGATGGTTGGAGTATTTAGGGACAAAACGTAGTGCGTTTTCATATCGCATATATCCATATTCTTATCTTAATCTGTTTTTAGATTATTTTTAATTATACTTATTTATAATTTTTCTATAACTTTGGTATGGTAAATTATAGTTTATCGGCTGAAAGCCGATAAACTATAATTTAAACAACCCCTTGTGCAATCATAGCGTCAGCAAGTTTTTTGAATGCTGCGATATTAGCACCTGCAACATAGTCGTCTTTTAACCCAAATTCATCAGATGCTTCCTGACAAGATTTAAAAATATTTGTCATAATACAGTCTAATTTTTGTTCAACTTCATCAAATGTATGATAATATCTCATACTGTTTTGGCTCATTTCAATAGCTGATGTTGCGACTCCGCCTGCATTTGCAGCTTTTGCCGGAGCAACAAGCACACCGTTTTCTTGTAAGTATTTGGTTGCTTCTTCTGAACATGGCATGTTCGCACCTTCTCCGACTGCTATTACACCGTTTTTAACAAGTGTTTGAGCATCTTCTAATATAAGTTCGTTTTGAGTAGCACATGGAAGTGCAATATCTGTTTTTATAGTCCAAACAGGATTTTCAGAACCTGTTTTTTCGATATATTTAGCATCTTTATGGCATTCCAAATATTCTTTAATTCTTCCGCGCTTAACTTCTTTGATTTCTTTTACGCAATCTAAATCAATGCCGTTTTCATCGTAGATAGCACCGTTTGAGTCGCTCATTGCAACAACTTTTGCCCCCATAGCCTGAGCTTTTTCACAAGCGTAGGTTGCAACATTGCCTGAACCTGAAATGGTAACGGTTTTACCCATAATACAAGTATTATGAGCCCCAAGCATCTCTCTCATAAAGAACATTAAACCATAGCCGGTTGCTTCCTTTCTTGCCAATGACCCGCCGTATACTATGTCTTTTCCTGTTAATACTCCGCCTTCATAAGCGTTTCTAATACGTTTGTACTGTCCGAAAAGATAGCCGATTTCACGTCCGCCAACCCCAATGTCGCCTGCAGGAACATCGACATCTTGTCCGATGTGTCTGTATAATTCTGTCATAAAGCTTTGGCAGAATTTCATAATTTCATCATCAGATTTGCCTTTAGGGTCAAAATCACTTCCGCCTTTACCACCACCGATAGGCAAGCCGGTAAGAGCATTTTTGAAGATTTGTTCAAAGGCTAAGAATTTAAGAATACTTAAATTAACGCTCGGATGGAATCTTAATCCGCCTTTGTATGGTCCAATAAGTGAACTGTATTGTATTCTGTACCCTCTGTTTACAACAACTTCACCTTTGTCATTAATCCAAGGAACTCTGAACATAACTATTCTTTCAGGTTCTGTCATTCTTTCAAGTACTGCCCATTTTTTATATCTTTCTTCGTTTGCATCAACAAGCGGCGATATTGTCGTTAATACTTCATGGACTGCTTGTAAGAACTCCGGTTCTGTTGAGTTTCTTTTAGTTGTTAATTCCAATACATTGTTTAAATATTCTTTCATCTTTTTCTTTCCCCTTTTTTTACATAAAAGTATTTTATAAATTTTTTTAAAGAATTTCAAGTGTTTTTGGTACACGAAATAAAAACTTTAGAAAATATTAATATGAGAGAAAGTGTGTAAACCGTCCATGTGAGTAAACCGCCCGTGTAAACAACCTGTGAAAACCTGTGAAAACCGCCCTTTGACTTGGGGGTATTTTTATAATATCCTTTAATTGTATGGCTGAAATTAAATAAGATTGGGGATTATATATGGATTTTGTAACATTAACAATAAAAATATTAAAAGTATTATCAGATATAGCAGGCAGTTATGGTTTAGGGATTATCCTATTGACAGTTATTGTCAGAATGGCGATGTGGCCGTTGAGTGTTTCTCAACAGCGATCTATGAAACAGATGCAAGCCCTTCAGCCAAGAATGAAGGCGATTCAGGAACGTTATAAAAACGACCCTCAGACAATGCAGAGAAAAATGATGGAGTTCTACAAAGAACACAACTTTAACCCTATGTCTGGTTGTTTTCCGTTATTAATTCAGATGCCTATATTCATATTATTATATTCATCTTTAATGAGCCCGCAATTTATCCAAATGGCTGGAAATGCGCCATTTTTATTCATAAACAGTCTTGATGAAACTTTAAGAACCAATGCAGGTGTTTCTAAAGACGGTGTTATGGGCGTTTCTACAAATGCAAAATTTATGACAGGAAAAACAGCAACTGTTTACTTAAAAGATGAAACACTTACTGTTAAAATAGATAAACCAAATAATGCAGTGGGTGTTCAGGGTGCGTTAGTGCCGGGGGAACCTGTTGAGTTAAAGGTTAATGTTGATAATTTAAAAGATTTAAAATTTAGTCAATTTGATCAAATTAAAAAAGCTGACATTGAAGTTACCAATGTCATGACAAAAGAATCTGAGCTTGTGACATTTGAAAGAAAAGGATATTTATTAGTTGCGACTGTGCCGACAAAGCCTGTTAAATCAAGTTTCCACTTTGATGTTTTAGCGTTGATAGCCTTATTCGGTTTAACAATGGTATTTACTCAAAAAGCTATGATGGCAATGAATAAAGGTCAGGAAATTGACCCGAGTCAAGCGGCTATGCAAAAATCAATGAACATGTTTATGCCTATTATGTTGTGTGGCACATTTGTTCTTATCCCAATTCCTGCCGGTGTACTTTTGTATTTAATTTCAAGCAATATTGTTCAGATTATACAGACTGTGCTTATCAACAAAAAACTTGAAATTGAGTTTGCGCACAAAAAAGAAAAAGTTTCTGACGAAGAAGTCGAAAACGCAAAAAAGATTGAAGAAAAAAAGTAAAATAACACTTAAAATGTGAATATATTTCTATTCACTATTCACTATTCACTATTCACTTTAATAAGTATGTGAATAATATTAGAGGTATATAAAAATGCTTGTTTCAGAATTTGATTATGAATTACCGGAAGAATTAATAGCGCAGACACCTGCTCAAAAACGAGATATGTCAAAGATGCTCGTACTCGATAAAAATGGTAATATCGAGCATAAACATTTTTTTGATATCGTTGATTATCTTGATGAAAATGATGTTTTAATCCTGAATAATACAAAGGTTATCCCAGCAAGGCTTTATGGGTATAAAGATACCGGCGCAAAAATAGAAATCTTTTTGCTTAAACAAAAAGAAAACAAGCAATGGGAAGTTCTTATTAAGCCATCCAAACGTGTTAAAGAGGGGGTAGTGGTAAATATATCAGATGAATTATCTGCCACAGTTCTGAACCCGCTTGAAGATGACGGTAAGTGGCTTGTTCAATTACATTATGAAGGTGATATTTACGGTGTCCTTTCGCAAGTGGGGAATGTCCCGCTTCCGCCTTATATAGAAAGAAAAATGACATCAGAAGAACTCAAAAAACTTGACTATGACAGATACCAGACTGTTTATGCAAAACATCAGGGTTCTGTTGCAGCTCCTACTGCGGGGTTACATTTTACAACTGAGATTATGGATAAATTAAGAGCTAAAGGGGTTGAAATCGGATTTGTTAATCTAACAGTTGGGTTAGGGACTTTCAGACCGGTAAAGTGTGAAAATGTACTTGATCACAAGATGGATTCTGAGGAATATCATATTCCGAAAGAAACGGCAGAGTTAATCAATCGTTCAAAAACTCAAGGTAAAAAAATAGTCGCAGTCGGCACAACGACTGTCAGAACCTTAGAAAGTGCTTGGAAAGAATTTGGGCAA
Organism: uncultured bacterium; assembly: GCA_902783125.1. Taxonomy (GTDB): domain Bacteria; phylum Cyanobacteriota; class Vampirovibrionia; order Gastranaerophilales; family Gastranaerophilaceae; genus UBA2883. The sequence continues at coordinate 6,721 of CACZPS010000107.1, forward strand.
ATTAAAGAATGTACTTCTAATTCAACATTGTTCATTTACCCCCCTTATGAATTTGGGGTAATTGATAAGTTAATTACCAATTTTCACCTTCCTAAGTCAACTTTGTTGATGTTGGTTTCAGCGCTTGCTGGTAAAGAAAATATAATGAAAGCGTATAAAGAAGCTATTAAAAATAAATATAGGTTTTATAGCTACGGTGACTGTATGTTTATTAATATATAAAGTTTTATTTAAAAGTATTTTAATAATTAGTTATTAAGAAATAGCTTGTTTTATCTGATAAAACATTTACAAAAAATCCTGCGTCAGTAATAAGAGCAGGATTTTTTGATTTAGTTATTATAATTTAGTTATAATCCAAATTGATTTGAGAGAACTGTACAATTTTGTTGCGTCCTCTGTGTTTTGCATTATATAAAGCGTGTTCAGCGTATCTGATAAGAGTATTCGCATCTTCTTGTACATTTTCCATACAAGGGAAGGTTGCAATACCACCGGAAATAGTAATCGGATGACGTTCTTCTTCGCCTGCAGGGATAAACTCCATCTTCTCAACCGAACGTCTAAATCTTTCTGCATAGATAAATGCATTGTCTTCTGATGTTTCAGGAAGAATTAATAAAAATTCCTCATCGCCGTATCTTGTAACAATATCCTCTTTTCGCACAGATACGTCAAGCATGCCTGCAATATTTCTAAGTAGAATATCGCCCCATTCATACCCGTACATATCATTAACCGCTTTGAAATAATCCAAATCGAACAAAATACAAGAAACTTTTGTTTTATAACGTCTGGAACGGGAAATCTCAGCTTCAAGAGCTTCTTGAAGATATTTTCTGTTATGAAGTCCTGTAAGCTCATCTGTTGTACTTACTTTATCAACTTTATCTTTATAATAGCTTATTTTTAACAATGCTTTTGCCCTTACCAACAACTCATCTCTGTCAGCAGGCGCCGAAATAAAATCATATCCGTCTGCTCTGACAATTGTATTAAACCTTTCACCAACAAATAACAGCGGACACGAAAATTTCGTTGTCATAAGCACATCTGATAAATTATCAACATCTTCCACTACTATCAAAGACGGATTCAACATTGAATACTCTCTCATAATAGAACCGTCTTCAACTCTGACAGAAACTTCATCAATCTCTGATAATATCGACAATAGCGGAGTTGATTTATTTTTGGAATAAATTACAATATTTGCCATAATATTATGCCTCTCATCATTTAACAAACAGATTATATCATAATTCCAAAATCAAAACAATATTGTATAATTTTGGAGTAAATACAGATTAAAATAATATCCCTAAAATTCAAATTTCTCAAAAATTTTATCAATATTTTTCAAATATGCAGAAGCCAGAAAACAATCATCTATTTCATCTGTTGATAAATGTTCCAGTACATCATCATCGTGTTCAAGGTTATATCTAAAATCACCATTGTTTTCAAAGGCATCAAGAGCATTTCTTTGAACAATTCTATATGCTTTTTCTCTTGAAAGCCCGCTTTCAATAAGCGCCAATAAAACTTTTTGCGAATACACAATCCCGCCAAATAGATTTGTATTATTGAGCATATTTTCTTCTTTTACAACAAGATTTGATAAAACATTATTCAGCCTGTTTAACATAAAATCAACCAGAATCAAAGAATCTGGGAAAATAATACGTTCTGCCGAACTGTGAGAAATATCCCTTTCGTGCCATAATACAACATTATCAAGTGCTGTAATTGTATTGTTTTTGACAACTCTTGCCAACCCGCACAAATTCTCCGACAATACCGGATTCTTTTTATGCGGCATTGCTGATGAGCCTTTTTGAGTCTTTGTAAAACCTTCTTCGACTTCTCTTACTTCAGTTCGCTGTAAATGTCTTATTTCAGTCGCAATATTTTCAACAACAGAAGCAATAAGCCCCAAACTCTGCATAAATCTGGCATGATAATCTCTAGCTATTATTTGTGTAGAAATCCTTGCCGGCTTTAACCCCAAATTCCTGCAAACAATCGATTCTAATTCAATCGGAAGGTTACTGTACGTCCCGACAGGCCCTGAAATTTGACCCACTCTGATTTCTTCGGCTGAATCAACAAAATTTCTATATACCCGCTCTATGCTGTCATACATATTTAAAAGTTTTACCCCAAAGGTTGTAAGTTCTGCATGTATTCCATGAGAACGTCCGATACAAACGGTATGTTTATATTTTTCCGCTAATATTCGCAGTGTTTCAAGCAAAGTATCAAAATCATCTCTTATAATTTCAGCACTATCTTGAATCTGTAAAGCAAATGCCGTATCTATAACATCAGAACTTGTCATGCCCACATGCATATACTTTGCCAGATTATCGCCCAATGACTCATTTACACAAGTTAAAAATGCAATAACATCGTGGTGAACTTCCGCTTCTATTTTGTCTATTCTTTCAACAGAAAATCTTGCCTTTTTATGAACTTTTTCTATCTCAGCCTTTGGAAATTTTCCAAGTTCTGCATAACCATCACAAACAGCTAACTCAACTTTTAAATAATAATCAAATTTTGTGTTTAAGTCCCAGATTTGTTTTATATCAGGACGGGAATATCTTTCTATCATACACAGATTATAACATTAAAATTGACATCTGCATATTTTTGATATATTATAAGTTTGTTAGAGTAGACTAACAAATGAGGTGTGTGTGAGAATAAATGCAGTCAACAACTATAATTATCAATTTATGACTAACAAAAACAGGTCATATAACCGAAACTCCGGTCAAAGTATCAATCAATACCCTGTGTTCACTTCTAATCCGCTTACTAAAGCTGAATTACAGAAAATAGCGGATTTAAAAGTATTTAATCATCACGTTTACGAGTTCAAAAAAGGAATAAGAAATCTTATTTTAACAACCGAAAAATCAAAATACAAACCTGATATTTCTAAGAAACTTGAAAACGAAAAAATTGATTATGTTATCCACGATATCGATAACAATAAAATAAACGTTTATTTCGGGGAAAAACCTTGTGTAGATGTCGTAAAAACATTTGACCAAAGATTAAACAAACTGTCACCGGAACAGGATTTTATGCTTGGAATAATGCTTGGCTATGACAAGGTAAAACAATGCGTAAGATATTTAGATTTTAGATCCAGAGCTAAGAAATAGACTTAATAAATTCTTCTATCTTTTGTCTGAATTCGTCTTTTGTTCCGTTATTTTCAATAACATAATCTGATTTATCGACTTTTTCTGCTTGGGATTGCTGAGAATTTATTCTTGTTTTTGCGTAATCCAGACTATAACCGTTTCTTGTAATTAACCTATTTAACCTGCATTCATCATCAGCTTTTATAAAAATTGTTTTATCAAATATTTTTTCCCAGCCCGCTTCATACAACAAAGGAACCGATACAAATAAAAACGGTTCATCAGAATACACCTTGAAAGCAGATTTAAGTTCTTCTAATATAAGCGGGTGAACAATACTTTCAAGTTTTTCTTTTAATTCAGGTCTTGAAAACACTAACTTACCTAACTTATCTTTTGACAGTTTTCCGTATTCAAAAACATCATAATCAGAAAATGCCTGCGCAACATTAGGTCTGTCAATTAGGATATCGTGCGTAATCAAATCAGTATCAAGCACAACAAAGTTATGTTCTTCTAAAACTTTTTCCATCTCAGATTTACCTGATGCAATATTCCCGACAATAGCATATTTAATCATTTTTTTTCTCCAATTTTGCCAGATACTGACGAAGATCTTTTATTTGTGCAGGTTTAATAGGTTTTATTTGTCCTTTTTTCAAGCCCTCTATTGAAATTGTTGCGTGCTGAATTCGCTTTAACGAAATTACAGGATGCCCAAGATATTCGAACATTTTTCTTATTTGTCTGTTTAACCCTTGAGTAAGGATTACCTGAAGCATTGTTGAATTTTTATCCATATCTATAACCTGAGCATCAGCATAAGCAATTTTACCTTTTTCTATCTCAATACCTTTATAAAGTGTTTCTAAATCACCCACCCCGATTTTACCTTCAACAGACACTATATAAACCTTGTTTACCTTAACCGACGGATGAGTTAATTGATTAATCAAATCCCCGTCATTCGTCATTATAAGTAAACCCGTTGAATCTTTATCCAATCTTCCTACCGGTTTTAATTCCCTTAATTCCTTTGGAATAACATCATAGATAGTTTTTCTGCCTTTCTCATCATCTGATGTTGTTATGTATCCTGCAGGTTTATAAAACTTGTAATATTCAAGTTTTTTAGGGTGAATAAGGACTTTATTGACAAAAACTTTATCTTTAGCCCCAATCTGAAATCCGAGTTCTTTAACAATTTTTCCGTTAACATTAACAACACCGCTCTCAATAAGTTCATCAGCTTTTCGCCTTGAACAAAGACCGGATGAGGCTATATATTTATTTAATCTTTGCATACAATATCCTCAGAAAAATATTTTTTAATTGTTTCAGGCAAACGTCTGTATAACTTCCCGACATTATCAACAGCAACTACTACAACATCAGCCTCTACAAAAACCTTATTAGTATCCGAATCAAAAACAGTCTGATGAAAAGTAACTGATAACGGAGTTATCTTTGAAACAATAGTTTTAACCGTATAATTATCATCAATTTTAGCAGAAGATTTGTACTTGATATTAATTGTTGCAACAGGGATCGCCACATTATTCTGCTTTAATTCAACCAAACTAAGCCCTAATTTATCACAAAAAAGCACCCTGCCTTTTTCCATCCATCTCAGATATGTTCCATGCCAGACCACACCATAAGTATCTGTATCTGCGTAATAAACCTTATCACTAAACAAATTTTCCATAAACTAATTTTAACATAGATAGCATGTCGGGTAAATACTAATTTTAAAATATCTAAATTTTTCAAAAAACATTGACCTATTTTTATAAAATCTCATTATGATATATATCTGTTAATTTCTTGTGCAGTTTTACATTATGAACGCGTATAAAATCAACGTGATGCTCAACGGCAATTGTGTTAAGTGCAAGTGTATATATATCTTTTTCTACATTAGTCATATCTTTAGAACCCAACAGACTTTTTCTGGAAATCCCAAGCATTAAAGGATATCCGAGCGAATAAAATTCATCTATTCTGTTTATTATTCTGAAATTATCCTCAAATCCTTTATCAAAACCTATTCCAACATCAACAATAATATTATTTATTCCAAAACTTTTAGCAAATTCCGTTTGGGTATATAAATCTTTAAAAACCTCATCAACAACACTTTTATATTCTATCGGTTCAGACATATTTATTTCGTTACCGAGAGAGTGCTGTAATATTAGAGTTGCATTGTATTTCCCGACAATGTTCGCCATATTGTTGTCATATTTTAGCCCTGATACATCATTTATAATTGTTGCTCCGTTTTTTAGACATTCTTCTGCAACGACAGAACTCCTTGTATCAATGCTAATCGGAAGATTATAATTGTTTTTTTTAACAAATTCCAAAACCGGCAGAATTTTTTTTAGTTGTTCATCTGCATTTACGCCTTTTACCCCCGGTTTTGTTGATTCTGCGCCGATATCAATAATATCAGCACCGTCATTTATAAGTTTAATCAAATGTTCGCAGGCACTTTCCGTATCATTATACTTACCGCCATCGGAAAAAGAGTCAGGAGTAATATTCAAAATCCCGACAATTTTGGTTTTGGTATTTTTTATAGTAAGTTGTGATTTAATGTTATCAGACAATATAGGTAGCGAAAACGGCTGATGTTTCAGTTTATCCGAAATTTTTTCAAGCTGAGAAAAACTACCCGATAGAATTACATCAGAAAGGTCTGTACTTCCGGTTATAACATTTTTGTTCGTTGCACAGTCTGCGCCGACAGATAGGGCTATTTGTTTCAGAATATTTGCCTGCGGAGTGGTTAAATCATATATTTTCAAATTTTTGAAGAAACATTTATTAATAGCTTTATGTCTGTATGATTTATCAAATCCGATAAGTTCAAGTTCCTTGTCATAATTTGCATTTGTCATTTGTTTTATCAAAAATTTGTCTGACATAAATCCCTCATACATTTGTAAATTTAGTTCATATCAAAAATCTTATCCGGATTGAGTATATTGTTAGGATCAAAAATTTTTTTTATTTTCTTCATATACTCTAAGGCTTCAGGTTGAACCGCATTTTTAAGAAAATCTTTTTTCTCTAAACCAATTCCGTGCTCAGCAGACAATGTTCCGCCAAGCTCTAAAGTTAGCTTATAAAACTCTTTTTTTGCCTGTTCATAGGCTTTTACTTCTGTTTCATTATTCAGATCCAATGCGATTTGCGGGTGGATATTACCGTCACCGATATGTCCGACAATAGAGATTATTAACCCGTATTTTTGACAAATTTCATTTATACCTGAAACAAGTTTTGAAATATTTTCTCTTGGAACAATCATATCGTTAGTCACGACATCAGGTTTTAGCTTGGCGGTTGCTCCAAATGACGAACGTCTTGCAGTCCAAAGTTTTTCTTGTTCTTCTTTTGTATGAGAAATGATAACCTCACTTGCACCTGATAACCTCAAAACTGTTTCTAACCTAGCAATTTGAGTATCCATAGAAATTTCAAATCCGTCAACTTCAATAATCAGTGCTGATTCCTTATTGGTTAAAAGTCCGCAAGGATAGAATTTTTCTACCGTTTGAAGCGTATTTTTGTTCATAAAATCAATGGTCGAGGGGCAAATGTTTTTATCAATCATATTTGTAACAGAATTTGTTGCATTTTCGACCGTATCAAAATACGCCATAACAACCCTTGTTGTTTCGGGTTTTGGAATTAGTTTTAAAGTTGCTTCAACAACAATTCCGAGTGTTCCTTCACTCCCGATAAATAATTGCTCTAAATGATATCCTGTTGCATTTTTTATTGTATTTGTTCCTGTTTTAAGCAGTGTTCCGTCAGCAAGCACGACTTTTAGTCCCAAGATATAATCTTTTGTTGTTCCGTATTTGAAGGTTTTTGGCCCGCCCGCTGATTGAGCTACTGCTCCGCCAATTGTAGATACTTTCAGGTTTGAAGGATCAGGCGGGAAAAATAACCCCATTTTGCTTACTGCTTCCTGAAGTTTTCCTACAACCACACCGGCTTGGACTTTTGCAGTCATATTCGTTTTATTTATCTCCAGAATGTTATCCATTTTTGTAAAATTAATAACAATCCCGCCTTTTTTAGGAATACAAGCCCCGACAAGATTTGTTCCCGCACCTCTTGCTACGACAGGGATTTTGTGAGAGTTTGCAAATTTCATAACCGCTTGAACTTCTTCTATTGTTTCAGGGAAAACAACAACATCAGGCAGAGTGTCTGATGTTATATCATTTGTTCCGTCTTGAGAATAGACATAACACTCCTCTACCGATGAAAGTATGTTTTTTTTCGGTAAAATATGTTCTAATTCAGTTGTGATTTGGGATTTTATTATCATATCTATCAGTAAATATTATAGAGCAAATATAACTAACAATCTATTTCAAAAAAATTCAAAAAAGTTATAATCATTTATATTATTCCTTTCCAGATTTTATCATAAAATTTAGCGTTATATCATTCTGTATATTCTGCATTTTCTAATTCTATTTTTATTATATAGTTGCAAAATTTACATTCAAGGTTCAATTCTAATTATAATAGCAAAAATAGTAAAATGTAACGAAATGTAACAACTATTGTTTAAAAACCTAAAGTTAAAAAAAAATATGCCGTCATGCATGCAGTAATGGAATAATAACGGATTAGGGATATCCGTACAAGGAAAGATAGGAGTCAAACTATGGGTTTATCATCGTCACAAGCAAGATTACTCAATTTGACGGCAAGAATGCACCAGATTGAGTACAAAGCAGCAAGGCTTGAAGCTATGAAGCTTCAAATGGCTAATGAATCAAAGAGAGTTTATGAAGATTATCTTGATGCGTTAGACAAAACTAAGATTCAGTTGAAA
>CACZPS010000108.1 GCA_902783125.1 uncultured bacterium
AATAAACATAATAATTGAGCAAGAGGGTTTTCTCACATGACATTTGTGTAAAAATTGTTAATATTTGATAAGATTTTTAGCAATTTATCTTTAAATAATACGTTAGATATATTATAATAAAAATGAAAGGTACTAATAAAAAGGAGAAAATTATGACAAGAAGACCAATTATGGCTGGAAACTGGAAGATGAATAATCTTATGAATGACTCAGCATCATTAACATTAGGAATTTTAGATGGCATTAAAGATTTAAACGAATCACAAATGCCTGAAGTAATAATTGCGCCAACCTTTACATCTTTGGCACTTGTATCAAGATTGATTAAAGACAGTTCAAAAATTGCTCTTGCTGCTCAAAACTGCCACTGGGAAAACTCAGGAGCTTACACAGGTGAAGTTACTGTCGGTATGCTTAAAGATTTAGGCTGCAAATACATCATTATCGGTCACTCTGAAAGAAGACAATACTTCTCAGAAACAGACGAAATGATTAACAAAAAAGCAAAATCAATTTTAGCAGGCGGTTTGTTACCAATCATTTGCTGTGGTGAAACCTTAGAACAAAGAGAATCAGGTGTAACTGATGAACATATTGCAAGCCAAATCAGAGCCGCTTTATCAGGTTTGTCAAACGAGGAAATCGCTAAATCTGTTATCGCTTATGAACCAATCTGGGCTATCGGTACAGGTAAAACTTGTGATTCTGCTGAAGCTAACAGAGTAATCGCTATGATTAGAAACGTTGTTAAAGAAATCTCTGATTCTTCTACTGCTGATTCTATCAGAATTCTTTACGGCGGTTCAGTTAAACCTGCAACAATCGAAGAACAAATGTCTATGTCAGATATAGACGGCGCTCTTATCGGTGGTGCAAGCCTTAAAGCTGACAGCTTTAACGAAATTATTACTAACTCAATGAAAGTTGCTGTTTAGTATAATTTAGACTTATAGTTAAAAGAGGTTCTTTAATAGAGAACCTCTTTTGTGTTTTAAAAATAAAAAATCTTATTTATCAGGGGTAACTTCTTTGCCTTTATAATAATAAACATTTCTTGTTTCACCTTTTTTATTCATCATCTCGCCTAATAAAACTTCTGTCTGCTTACCATTTAAAATAATAGTTTTTTTTGTTAAATCTCCGACAGGATAAAACCCTTCTTCTTCGTAACTGTTTAAAATATCATCAAGTTTATTGGTATTTACTATTACTGCGGAAATATGTGCTAAGATTTTGTTTGTTACTTCGTCAAATACAGCCTCACCATCTTTTAGAGTTATTGTCCCCTTTAAATTCAAAACAGGATATTCAAGCTCAATGAGATTATCCTTCACAATAATATTGCAACCGGTATCGTGAAACAAAGTTAAGATATCTTCAAACTCACTAAGAGTTTCTGTGCCTGATTTTATATAATTCTGAATTTCTTTCTTTCGTTTTGGTTCATCAATAAATTTTTCTACAAAACTCTCGAATAGTTTTATAATGATATTTTCACCACGTTTTGTTGTTTCTTCAACAGGAAATGCCTGACGACCTTCTATTTGAGATGTATCCGTAAAAATGGAGTCATTTATATTTTGGTTGTTGTTATCATTAAAAACCATAGCAACATTATATCAACTTTTAATGCTTTATGGAATAGGGATATGATATTTATATTAATTCGTTTAGATATTGAAACTCTTTCTTGAACCTTCTTCGTGGTATGTTCCGCTTCCGCAGACAATCTCAATGATTTTAAGGACAAACTCTTTTGCTGAATCTTGAGAGTTAAGATAAAAATCACGATTAGAAAGATTTCTTATTTTAAAGATACAATTTTGCATTTTCTCAGCAGGAACATATAAAGACGCAATTTCGTTATCTAATAAAATTTCCATCGATTTATCTTTGTCATCTATCCCACGCATAATATCATTGTAATTACCTTTTATTGCCATAATTCTGCCACATAATATCGGCTGTTGATTTTCTCTGTATAGCAACTGGGGTTCAAAATTACAACGTGTGGTGAAACTAATCGTATGCCATAATATGTTAATTGTTACTACAGATTTTTGAGTATCATAATCTACTTTGACATTATTCTGTAAAGGCACCCCTCTCGAAGCAAAAGATTTTTTTAAGGATTCTGAGGTAACTTTTAAATCGTCAATGATTTCGTTAAAAATATTAACAGTATTTATGGTCGCATTTTGGAAATCCAGATATTGTTTATACATGTGAGATGAAACTAATCCTACACGTTCTTGGATTAGCGCATCTTTTCTAAAATTCATTTCTGTATTATCAAAACTCTCGTATCCGTTTACCACAATTTTGCTCCTGTTTGATTTTACAACTAAACAATGCGTGGTGTAAAGCAAAAACGTATTTTCTTTACAAAAAAAATATCTATTAATATTTTATACATAATTTGAAAAAATATCAAAAAAAATATATGACAGTTGGAGATAAATGATATTAAAATATTTTATTAGCGTGAAATATAGCGAAAAAAGATATAATCCGATTAAATAATCATATTAAAATATAAATGCTAACAAAGTTTATCTTAATAAAAAATTATCATTAAAAAAGTTTTTATCAGCTTATTCACTATTTTGCGTATGTTATTTTCCCTAACACAACAGATTTATTAGCACCTGTGCAGGAAGGAACATTATTTGGAATTTTATAATAAGTACAATAACCCAACAGTGCAAACGCCATCGCTTCTTTATAGTTATTTGAAATCCCGAAATCTTCGTGGGTTTTGAGTTCGAGATGTTTTGGTAAATACCTTCTCAAAAGTTTCATCAGAAACTTGTTATAAGCACCGCCTCCTCCAATTATCACTGTATCAATATGCGCATTCGGGTAAACAAATCTTTCATAAGATTGTGAGATAGATTTAGCAGTTAGAGCGGTCAAGGTTGCGATTATATCTTCCTTTTTCTCGGGCGCTATTTTAAGTATATTTTCGATATATTTTGGCGAAAAATATTCTCTACCCGTTGTTTTGGGAGGATAATTATAATAGTATTCGTCCTCTAAAAGACAGTTTAGCCAATATTCTGAAATCTCTCCGGATTGAGCGATTTCTCCATCTTTATCATAAGGTTCGCCAAAGAATTTCTTCATGCAATAATCTATCATAATATTTCCGCAGCCCGTATCAAACCCAAACGGCAGACAGTCATCAGAAACGACTGTTACATTGGAAATCCCGCCAATATTTTGGATAGCAGAGTTTTTAAACCACTGCTTATCTGCAAAACATACTAATGGTGCGCCCTGCCCACCGTATGCTATATCGGTTTCTCTGAAATTTGATATTGTTAGACACCCTGTTTTTGCAGAAATAACAGAACTTTCGCCTATCTGAAAAGTACTTTTTAATGACAGATTATCCTCTTTTACATCAAACGGATAATGATAAATAGTCTGACCATGACTTGAAATAATATCCGGCTTCCCAAACTCTCTGATAAGAAGATTAGATGCATTGGCAAAACATTCTCCCACCTCAAAATTAAGCTGGCAAAGTTCTTCGATACTCAATTCATTGTTAAAGGCTTTAAAAATCTTTTCCCGAACAAATGCCGGATACTCATAATTTATGCCTTTAATAAGTTCAACACTCAAATCAGGATAAACATTACATAACCCTGCATCAATGGAGTCACAGGATGTCCCTGACATCAGTCCTATTACCCGTTTTTGCTCTAATTCTTCCATAGTCAATATAATAAAAAAAAACTTGTCAAAAGACAAGTTATAAGTACTACTATTTAATTTATGTTATGTTTATTTGATTTATTTTAATTTTGTATATATTACATAATCCTAATAATCCTACTCTCTCTTTAAAAAAATCATCAAACTATCCATCTCCTCGGATTATGTACTAACTTTTCATGCTTAATTAAATTAATTTGTTAATTTTAAATTGTTTAATTGATTTGTGTAATTTGTGATAATTTATTCCTCTTGCGGTCAACTACTAATGTTATTTTGCCAAATTCCTCCTCGATTCTGAATCGATCCCTACTTGGTTTAGAATAAGACCGCTCCCCTAAGTCCGGTAGCCATCACTCCCTTCGATGTATGTTTATAATAGTCTTATAAAATAATTTATTCAAGTAAAGAAAATAAGAAAAAAATTTACAAATCCCCATGCCCCTTATTACTATTGAGGAAAAAGCAAGTTTACAAACTTAATGAAGAAAATTTAATTAAATTAAGTAAATTTTGGCTTGACTTTTTAATCAGTGTTTGATTTACCTATTTACTTACATATACTCCATGGATATTACAATATGAACGTGCAGAGAGTCCGTCAGATGGGATATCAGTTTTCATTTTGACTTGTTGGTTAGGATAAAAATATTTTATCTTAGCTTCTGTTTTGTCCTGAGAAATTGTTTGAACGAACATTATATAGTGTTCATCTGTCATAGGATGATTATCAAGAGTAACACATGTTTTTCCGTCAGGCAGATTTTCTATTTTAGGTGAATGTTTTTCTGTCAAATCAGGACTGTTAAGATTATCGTTTTTAGCTTCCAGTCTTTCCATTTCTTCTCCGCAGCAGACGGGGTGACCGTCACCTGAAATCAGAACTTCGATAACATTTCCGCAGATGTTGCATCTGTATAATTCAAATTTGTTTGTCATTTTTTGTCCTTTCTTAAATTATAGTTTATCGAAGGACTTTGTCCTTCGATAAACAGTGAATAGTGAATAGTGAATAGTGAATAGATTAAATTGTCTATTCACTTAAGCCTAGTCACTGTAAATTATAGTTTAGCGAGCGAA
>CACZPS010000109.1 GCA_902783125.1 uncultured bacterium
GATAAACAGTGAATAGTGAATAGTGAACAGTGAATAGATTAAATTGTCTATTCACTTAAGCCTAGTCACTGTAAATTATAGTTTAGCAGCTTGTGTAAATATTTTTGAAGTAAACTTTTGCCTCCTCAAATCATTATTTATTATAAATTTCTGTTTATGCTAACATGTACTCATAGTAGAAAATAAATGAGGTTTGGATAAATGGAAGATTTAAGAGAGAAATATGAAGTTGTAATCGGCTTAGAAGTACACGCACAACTAAAAACAAAATCAAAAATATTTGCGCCTGACAGTACGGAGTTCGGTAACGAACAAAACTCGCAAACAAGTGCTATCACATTAGGTATGCCCGGGGTTTTGCCTGTATTAAACAAAGAATGTGTGAATATGGGTATAAAACTTGGGTTAGCACTCAATTGTGATATTCCTGAAAGATGTAAATTTGACAGAAAACAGTATTTCTACCCTGACCTTCCAAAGGGATATCAAATTTCTCAATATGACGAACCGATATGTGTCAACGGTCATATTGATATTAACGGAAAGAGAATCGGTATTACAAGAGCACACTTAGAAGAAGATGCCGGTAAACTTGTTCACGTTGGTTCTGACGGTATTGCAGGTTCTAAATATTCGCTTGTTGACTTAAACAGGGCAGGTACTCCATTATTAGAAATCGTATCCGAACCTGACATGAGAAGTAGTGAAGAAGCTAAAAACTATATGGAAGAACTCAGAAACATTGTCAGATACATAGGAGTTTGTGACGGGAACCTTGAAGAAGGTTCAATGAGATGTGATGCTAACATTTCTATTATGCCAAAAGGTTCAAAAGAATTTGGTACCCGTGCGGAAATCAAGAACGTAAATAGCTTTAAAGCACTGCAAAGAGCTATTGAATACGAAATAGACAGACAAATCGAGCTTGTTGAGGACGGCGAAGAAGTTGTTCAGGAAACAAGACTTTGGGACGATAACGAAGGTGTTACAAAATCTATGAGAGGGAAAGAAGATGCTCACGATTACAGATACTTTCCTGAACCTGATTTGATGCCGTTATCTATCTCAAGAGAATGGGTTGAAGAAGTCAGAAAAACACTTCCTGAACTACCTAACCAAAAGCGAGAACGATATATGTCACTCGGGTTGAGCGAATATGATGCAGGGGTAATTGTAGAGCAGATGGAATCTGCATTGTTTTTTGATAAGGTTTTAGAGCTTGGTGCTGACGCAAAATTGGCTGTTAACTTTATGATGGGACCAATCGCAGCGTACTTAAAAGAAGAACATATTACTATTATTGATACAAAATTGACTCCTGAAAATCTGGCAGAATTGATTAGTTTAATCGAAAAGAAAACTATCTCTAATAATATCGGGAAACAAATTATTGTTGATATGATGAAAGACGGAACACCAGCTTCTAAGATTGTTGAAGAAAAGGGGTTGAGTCAGATTACTGATGTTAACGCTATTAGAAAAATGGTTGAAGAAGTTGTTAACAACAGCCCTAATCAAGTTGAACAATATAAATCAGGTAAGACTAATATCTTTGGTTACTTTGTAGGACAAGTAATGAAAGCAACCAAAGGCAAAGCTAATCCGCAAACGGTTAACGAGATTTTGAAAGAATTACTTGATTAATTTATAAATATAACTAATGCAACAAAAAAGGTTTAGATAAATTATCTAAGCCTTTTTTTGTTTTACGATAGATTCCGTAACAAGTTTTGTGTAAATCTATTTAGAGAGATTAGAGATATTTTTCTAACGATATAAAATCATATTTATACAGCTTTATCTGCTTGCTTTCTTGCAGCTTTGTTAGTCATTTTGTCAGCTATTGCACCCAGAACAAATCCGCCTATTGAAGCGCTAACAAAGGTAGAAACTTTTGCACTGCCTTTAATATTATTTTTCGCTAAGACATTTAATCCATACATCCCTGCTTGGCTAAGAAGTCCTAACCCGAGTCCCAGTTTTTTACCCATATTTGTTTTTACATAATCATTACCTTTTTTTGTTTTTGCATTTGGTTCGGAATTCGCTCTTTTGCGATTATTCATATAATCAACAATAGCACCTGCCCCTAAATAAAAAGGAATTGCTATGGCTAATGATTTTGCAATATGTGATTTAGTAAAATTATTCTTAAATGCCTTTCTTCTTTCAAACATCTTATTTGCTGTATTATAAGCATTTTCTTTGAGCTTTACCGCTTCATTTTTTAACTGCTCTAATTTTTCAGCATCAGAGCTTGTTAAATTAACGTATTTATCGGCATTTTTCAAAAATTTATCCTGTTCACTTATAATTTTTCTTGAATCTTTTGCGACTTTGGCAGTTATTGCATTTGTAACCTTATTCATTCCAAACATAGCACCTGTCCCGAGAACAGCCATGCCTGCCCCTACTTTTAAACCCGAATAAGAATTTTGGTTATTATTAATCATATTATTATCCTTTCAACTTACACACTATTATTTAGTAGAAATAACAGTAAAAAATATTTTTTGTTATATAGATATAGTATCTATCATAATTTGTTACATTTATTCATTATTAGATTATAGCGAGCGAAGCTCGCTAAACTATAATTTACCACTTTAATCTGTTTGAAGTATAATTTTATTATGATAAACGTAGAAAGCATAGTTGAACGAATACGTGAAATAATATCCGATGAGAATACTAAGCAACTAAAAGAACTTCTCGACGGATTTCACGCTGCGGATTTGGCAGATATATTTGCCGAACTTAATCCGCCGGAACGTTTGTCGTGTTTTAACCTTATAGATGAAGAAAAAGCATCTGACTTGCTTGAATATTTACCTGCGCAGCTTCAGGTAGAGTTATTGGGAGTAATCGATGAGGAACTCGCATCGAAACTTATAGCACAAATGCCTCACGATGAAGTTGCTGATGTCCTTGGTGATATGGAAGAAGATGAATCTGAATCATACTTGGATAAACTTCCTCATAAATTCTCCTCCGAAGTCCGAGAATTAATGACTTATAATGAAGAATCCGCAGGCGGTATAATGAACCCTGTTGTTCTCACTGTCAACGCAGAATCCGATGTTCGAGATGTGTTAGATACTATAAGGATTAAGGCTGAAAAAGATAGTTTAGATTTGTATTACGTTTATGTAGTTGACAAACAAAACCACCTTCTTGGGGTTGCTTCACTAAGAAAACTTTTAACCTCACCAATCAGATGTAAAATAACAGAACTCATGACCCGTGATATAGTCAAGCTCCACGTTGATGACAGGCAGGATTATATTGCCGATGAATTTATGAAATATCAGTTCAACGCACTTCCCGTTGTCGATTTTTATAACAGATTAAAAGGAATTGTTACTTGGGATGACGTTCAGGATATTGTTGAAGAAGAAACAACCGAAGAAATTTATACATCTTCAGGTATCGCAACCGAACTCGTTGAAGATGAGGATGATATTTTGTCCGGTAATATTCTTCACGCAGTAAAAGCAAGAACTCCATGGTTATTTATCACATTGATTGGAGAATTTTTAGCGGTCAATGTTGCAAATCATTTTAACCGCACCTTAGAGATTTTACCGATTATTGCAATATTTATGCCGTTATTGGCAGGATTGGGCGGGAATATCGGAACCCAAAGTATTACTCTTATGGTTCGTGGTTTGTCAACAGGACAGGTTACTTTGAAATCAGCCTTTCATCATATACTTAGAGAATCCGCTATCGGATTACTTATAGGTTTATTCTTTGGGCTGCTTGTAACACTAGTAACTTGGGGTTGGCAGCATCACATTGGGTTGGGAATAATCGTCGGACTTTCTATGACCATCAATATGACTTGTGCAACTCTGATTGGAACTTTGACTCCGTTTATCTTAAAAAAGATGAAGGTTGACCCTGCAATAGCATCAGGCCCTGTGATTGCAACAACTATTGATGTAGTCGGACTGTTTATCTATTTCTCTTTTGCAACCGCTTATTTGATGCACATTAAATAACTCAACTCTATTCGTCCATAAGAACAAAATCATCCCCTAGCTCATCTTCTATAAGTTTTGTCATTTCTGATAATTTTAAACCTAAAGCCTCTGATATTTTCCATAGCGTAATAAATTTTGCATCAACTTTACCGTTTTCTATTCTTGATAAATTTCCATTTCCGATATCATATTCATTTGCTAATTTATTACAAGAAAGAGATGTATTTCTTATGCGTAATTTTCTAACAATTTTACCTATAGTTTTCTTTATTTTAATACTTCTCTTAGTTGTGCGTTGCATATATGTATAATATGTTATATTATTAAAATTGGTTATACATATATGGATAATAAATGGATAGAACAATGAGAAACACGTGCTTAGATGACTTTAAAAAAGATATTAAAAACATAAATACACAGTTGGATTACTTACATAAAAAAATTATGAATATTGTGGATAACGAAGGATTTTCAAAAGATACAATGTATTCTGTTGGAAAAAAACTTAAAGAGTTAAACCGAGATGTTGTGAGAGTTAGAAGAAATGCAGATACACTTGAAGAATATATAATTCACGGAGCAAGATTTACTAAAATAAAATACATATTAGATGAACTAAACAGCAATTTACAAACACTAAAGTTGGCATGTTTGGCTGACAAAGAAATGGTTTATAATTGTTATCTTGATGATGTTGTCAGTATTCTCGCAAGATTATCTGATAATCTCATTACGTATACTATGGTGTCTAATAGTGAAGATATAATAAAAGAAGAATTAGATTTGTTGAAAATTGAACAAAACAAATTATATTTAGTAAAAGAATAAAATCCTTGCTAAAATTCCGGATAATTTTTAGAGAATTTTATAAAAATTTATGTAATATTAAGAAAAATTCAACTATATGAATGATTTTTACAGGTATTAAATAATTTATTGCTTTTTATTCCGTATAAAATGTTGACAATTAAAAAAAATTCATTAAAAGAATAGTAAGTAAAATGGAAAGCTACACTATGTCAACATCATTAAGTTCAATAAAATACGGGAATATAAATGGTTTTAATCAACCAAAAATTACTCCGTCAACCAAAAGAAAACTTGAATCTTTGGGAATTGATCCTACGCTGGTGACTTCTGAATCACAGGCATTATCCCTAATAGCTTCAAGGCAAGCAGAAAAAAGTTTTCAATCCTTTACGGAACAAAAAGAAATCAACCCCGAACCTGTTAAACAGACAGAACAAACAGATAACTATTCTGCAATGTTGCTCCAGTCAAACAATATAAGATATCTTCTGGGGCTTTAGACTCAAAAATATACTTACCATAACAACAAAAGAATGAGGGTGCTTATGCACCCTCATTTAATTTTGATAATTCCAGACCACTATACAACCCGGTATATAATTACAATAATTTATAAAAATATTTTTATTTTTTCTTGAAAAAATCTAAAATAAAGCTCTTTTTATCAGAATCTGAAGTTCTGATAAAAAGAGTTTTTTCTTTGGAGGTATCACCTTTAACTATCTCAATGGAAGTTTTAGGGATTTTTATTTGTTTTGATAGATATTCAATTACAGCTTTGTTTGCTTTACCCTCAATAGGTTGAGCAGTCACTTTTATTTTTATTACATCACCATCAATCATCACCTGATTTTTTGATGAATTTGGAGATATTTTTATCCTTAATAAAATTCCGTCGTCTTTTAATTCTAAATTACTCATTTATATACTTCTCAAAATACTTACAACTCTGCCTATAATACTAATTTCATTCATATCTTCACCTTTGATAATTCGTGTACTATAAGTAGGATTTTCAGATTTAATTATTATTTCATCAAGATTTTTTGATAACCGTTTAACAAAAATCTCTGATTTGTAACAAAAAACATAAACTTTGTTATCAATAATTTGATTATTTTCCCAGTGTTCAATAATGAGCTTGTCGCCATTATTGATAAATGGTGACATGCTATCACCTTTTGCGTGTATCATGGAATATTTTTTATTGTTATGATACTCAGGAAAAACAGATTTATGTAATTCGATAATCTCTTTTTCCTCTGAAAAAGTAACCGTTCCGTTACCACAACTTGCAAATACTTCAGGGTAATAATCAATGTTAATCATACCAATATCCGAACTATCATTGCCCAATAAAAGACTAAGTTCAACATTGAAATATCTGCCGATTTTTGTAAGTTCACTGAGGGTAACTTCACTGCCACTCCTTGCTCTATTGCTGATGGTCTGCCTTGTGACCCCCAACGCATCTGCAAGCATGGTTTGATTAACAACCCTTAATGTGTTTTTTTGGATTAAATCCAATAGTTCTTTGACTTTCATACCTTTGTAAATTTTCTTTCATATTTATTGACATTTGTAAACTAACATCTTACAATAGATTTATAATATGTAAGTTAACAATTTACATTTAAACATATTTTTTATATATTGTCAACTATATATGTGGTTATATATTAAAATATGTTAAATTGATTAGGATTGTGATAAGAAGAAAGGCTCAGAAATGTACAACGATTTACCCCGCTATACCCCTTTAAGGAATAACATAAAACTTTGGAACAAAACGGCCATAGATTGTTATAACCGCAATTGCAATTGTAACGGTTGTATGATACACGAATTGTATTTTAAAAATAAAGAAGACATTTGTCACATGAAATATTATGTACATCTGTTATTAAAAAAACTTGGGAAGCCAAAGTAAATTATAGTTTAGAGGCGGTAGCCTCTAAACTATAATTTACAGTGACTAAGTGAACCGTGACTAAGTGACTAAGAATTTCTGA
>CACZPS010000110.1 GCA_902783125.1 uncultured bacterium
AAAAAATATTGCTCAAAAGTTTATTCATGTGCTCCCGGAGAACCCTTAAAGATAGAAAAAATTCTTAAAGATGAAGGGGTTAAACAGTTAACTTTTCTCGGAAAAGTAAACAAAAGTATTCTTTTAAAACGTCCGAAATTTGATTCAAAAGCGGTTGAGTTCTTTAAAAAAGCTGTAAGACTGAATGATGACAAAGTTATGCTTATGATTATAGAAGAACTTGAACAAATTGGCGTAACTGTTCTTGACCAAACAATATTTATTAAAAATCTTATGATACCTTCAGGGGTTTTAGGAAAAGTTCAGCCAACAAAAGAACAAATTGCTGATGTTAATTACGGTTATGAGATAGCAAAAGAAGTCGGAAAGCTCGATATAGGTCAATCTGTTGTCATTAAAGATAAAATGATTATGGCAGTTGAAGCTATTGAAGGCACAGATAAATGTATTTGTCGTGGAGCAAAATTGGCTAAAAACGGGGCAAGTATTATCAAAGTGGCTAAACCAAAACAAGATAAGAGATTTGATATTCCGGCAATAGGGCTAAAAACACTCAAAACAATTAAACGTTATAAAGCCGGTCTTATCGCAGTTGAAGCAGGCGCTACAATTATCGTTGATCAGGAAAAAACTATCCAATATGCTGACAAGCATGGCATTGTCATCATGGCAATCTAATAATAGTGAATAGTGAATAGTGAATAGTGAATAGGAATATTCGACAGACATTATAAAATTATTCACCGAGAGGATTTTTATGAAAAAAATTTTTATTATAACAGGTGAATATTCAGGAAGTATGCACGCACAAAGGGTTGTTGAGTGTATTAAAAATATGAATCCTGATATTGAAATAGAAGGTATTGGGGACGATAACCTTGCAAAATCAGGTGTAAAACTTTTTGCTAATCATTCTAAAATGTCTGCGATGGGGATATCTCCAAAGATTATTTTTGACCATATTATGCTTGGTAAAAGGGTGGTAGATTATCTAACCAAAGAATATAAACCCGATTTAGTTTTGCTAATTGATTACGGTGCATTTAATCTCAATATTTCGAAGTTCTTAAAAAAACATAATATTAAAACCTTCTATTATATTCCGCCACAGGTTTGGGCAAGCAGAAAATGGCGGATTAATGTTATAAAGAAAAATATTGATAAAGTTCTTTGTATATTTCCGTTTGAGGTTGAACTTTATAAATCATACGGGATTGATGTTCATTACTGCGGTCATCCGCTTGTTAAACAATTGCCGGAAAAAGCTAATCGTGATGAGTTTTTCGAAAAACATGGACTCGATAAGACAAAAAAACTCGTTTCGGTTTTCCCGGGGTCAAGGGTTTTAGAGCTTAAATACCTTATGCAGTTATTTATTAAATCCGCAAAAATTTTACAAAAAAAACATCCGGATTTGCAGTTTGTTATCTCCCATGCACCTAATCTAAAAGAAGAAGATTACAATAAATATTTAAAAGGTGATACTTCATTTAAAATTATTAAAGGTGAAAATCAGGCATTACTGAGTGTTTCTGATGCGCTTATTTTAGCTTCGGGAACAGTTGCCTTAGAAGCCTCTTTTTATCAAGTTCCTATGATAATTTCCTATCGTGGGCCTTGGATTTTGTATTTAATTTATCTTATGGTGAGATGTATTAAAATGGTTTCACTTCCTAATATTATTATGAACAAATTTATTGTTCCTGAACTTATTCAAGCTAAAGCTAACACAAAATGTATCTCATCAGAGATAGAAAAAATACTGTATGATAAAGATTACAGACAAGAATATATAAACCAACTGGGTGAAGTGAAATCAAAGCTATCTAATAAATATTCGGCGCAAGAAGCTGCAAAAATTATAATAGATGAATTGATTGCCTGAGTATATCAATAATTAATTTAAATTAACGATTTTAATAATAAATCTGTGTTCAAAATTCGGATATGTAAGAATCCGCAGTATTACTATATTAAATAAGTTTTTCCCACTGTCTATTGCAAGTCAAACAATCAGTTGCTTGATTTCCACATTTATTTTGTACACAAAAAGATATTAAACAGAGTATGATTATTGACATTATAGTAATACCGCAAAATGTTTAAGTCCTATAAAATGTTGGCACTTTGAAGGCGTGACTTATTTACATAATCTACTCATCTTTTTAGATGATATTCTAACCTTTTTTGTTATTTTTTTTCAAATTATGACGTTAATAATAATATGGAAAACCAAACGGTTTTTCATACCTCCTCCCCAAGTCTAGTAGCCGCTCTTAAAAAAGACGGCTTTTTTTTATGACTAAAACTTTTGAAGAATATAAAAAAATAAGCCTGTAATTTTCAGGCTTATTTTTTACTATTTTTATTTGAGATAAAAGTTAGTAATAATTTACATTTACCCCTTTACCCCTATCCATTTACTTCTATTTCCAGCTGTTAAGATATTCTTCCTGCTCAGCTGTAAGGGTATCAATTTTTATACCCATAGATTCAAGTTTAAGTGATGCAATTTTTTCATCAACTTCTCTTGGTAATGTGTATAATTTATTCTCTAATTTACCTTTATTTTTAACGATAAATTCGATACCTAGTGCTTGGTTAGCGAAACTCATATCCATAACGCTTGATGGGTGCCCTTCTGCAGCAACAAGGTTAACAAGTCTGCCTTCAGCCAAGACATAAACAGATTTGCCGTTAGTCAATTTATATTCATCTAAGAACGGTCGGATTCTGTTTATTTCTACTGTATGAGATTTCAAATCAGGAACATTAACTTCGTGGTCAAAGTGTCCGGCATTACAAACGATAGCGCCATCTTTCATATCCATCAGATGATGAACATCAACAACGTGTTTGTCACCGGTAACTGTTAAGAAGATATCCCCAAGTTTTGCTGCCTCTGCGATAGGCATTACTCTGTAGCCTTCCATAGCAGCTTCTAATGCTTTAAGAGGATCAACTTCACAAACAATAACACTTGCGCCCATAGCTTTAGCTCTCAAAGCACAACCACGACCGCACCAGCCGTAACCTGATACTACAACGGTTTTACCTGCTATAAGAATATTTGCGGCTCTCATAATACCGTCTAATGCACTTTGTCCCGTACCGTATCTGTTATCGTATAAGTGTTTTGTTAAACTTGTGTTAACACCAACAGCAGGGAACATTAATTTGCCTTGATTTTCAAGAGCCTGTAATCTTATAATACCCGTTGTTGTTTCTTCTGTTGAACCGATTAATTTCTTTGCTAATTCAGGTCTTTCAGCGTGTATTGTCGCAACAATGTCACAACCGTCATCGATAACGATATCAGGGTTATGATCCATTGCAACTCTTACATGGTTTTTGTAGGTTTCAACTGATTCACCCGCATAACCTAAAACAGGAATTCCCCAATATTTAACTAATGCCGCTGCAACATCATCTTGTGTTGATAAAGGATTTGAGGCAACCAAAATAGCATCAGCCCCGCCCGCTTGCATTACTGTACATAATGCTGCTGTTTCTTTTGTGATGTGAACACACGCAGATAGTTTTAAACCTCTGAATGGTTGTTCTTTGATAAATCTTTCTTTAATTCTCATAAGTACAGGCATGTTCTTGAATGCCCATTCTATATTATTTTTACCTTGTTCAGCGAGGTTGATATCTTTTATATCAGATTTCTCAATAATACTTATGTTTTCTGTTGAGCTACTCATCATCGTATTCTCCATAACGATACTTTCCATTATAACCTTCTTTCTTAATTGGTTGTTGAATTACATCAAGGATTATTTAGTGTAAATTTTACACATATTAACCCAACCCAATTTTATCATAAGCACAATTTATAGTAAAAAAATCCTTACTAATCTTAACAATTGCCCAACGTAATGGAATTATATTCCTCTTTTTTAGCTCTGATTCTATGTATTCCGTTGTCGGCTCGCAAATATTAGGAATATTAATTATTTCTGATATTATATGCATGTTTAATTTCTGACTCACTTTCTACATTAAATATTTTAACATAATAGTCTTGTTATACGAAATATTTGTTAGCTGTTTTATATTTACGTTTTTAAATATAAACTTTTATATCTTAAAAATTTATAATATATGAAAATAAGCAAATATTGTGGTAAATATATATGTAGTAATAAAAATATTAAATAACATGGAAGAAATATTATACACAGATTTTACAGGTATGGATAAGCTGGTCGCAAATCTTTTAGCCAAAGACCACATACTTCAGCGCGCAATGAAACGTTCTAATCTTTATACTTTTTGGGCGAAAGTGGTGGGAAAACCCTTTGATGAAAAATCAAAACCGCATGGTATGATTGGGGCTAACACTATGGTTATAGCTTGTGAGAGTGCGGTTGTCGTTCAGGAGCTTACTTTAAGAAAAAAACAGATTATTAAAAAATATGCGCCTTATGTTAAACCGTTAAGAATAGATTTGAAAGATATCGTTTTTGATGTAAAAAAATGGAACTCGTGATATGAAAGAAGAAGAATTTTTATCAATAATAAAAACGATAATAGGAGATAAATATATTGGCGATGATTGCGCATATCTTGAGGATTTGGGAATAGTTATTTCTCAGGATAGTCTTGTTGAAGATGTACATTTCAGCTTGAAATATATGACTCCATATCAGCTTGGTTATAAATCCGCTATGGTGAATATTAGTGACATCTCAGCCTCAGGAGGCAGGGGTAAATACATAACTGTTGCACTATCTCTACCGAAGAAAACAACAAAGGAATTTATAAAAGAGTTTTATACAGGTTTGACTGATGCTCTGAAAGAGTGCGGGGACATAAAAGTGATAGGCGGTGATATCACCGGTTCTGATAAGGTAATAGTATCAATAACTATTATCGGTACAACACAGGGCAGAAGAATATCTTCAAGAGCGAACGCTCAATCAGGGCAGGTGATTGTTACAAGCGGAGTCCATGGCTCATCTGCTGCGGGGTTAAAACTTTTAAATAAATATAAATTTATAAATAATGAGCGAAGCGAAAAAAATAATTTTCCATTTTCCATTTTCCATTTTCCATTAAAAAAAATATATTCTTCATCAAATAAATTTGCGGACTTAATTAATTCTCACCTTATGCCAAAGGCTCAGGTTGAGTTTGGAAGAACTATAAGTACTAATATAAAAGAAGATTATTCAATGATGGACAGTTCAGACGGGTTGGCAGATTGTTTATACAAAATTGCACAGGCAAGTAATAAAACATTGATTATTGATTTTGAAAAGGTTCAGTTTGACCCTAAATTAAAAGAATTGAAACCAAATGAATACAGAAATATGGTATTATTTGGCGGAGAAGATTATCAGATAATAGCAACAGTTCCTCAGGATTTTGCAGAAAAATATAACCTCACAATTATAGGGCATGTTCAAGACAGAATTAATAATATCCCCGTTAAAATTATTAATTTTAATGGTAGTGAAATGATAATTGACAATCTTGATAATTGTTATAACCATTTTTAACTTTAATAAAAAAACCTCTCAAAAGAGAGGAATGAGCGATGAGGATTATATAATACACTCATTCTATTGTTTTATATAAATTTTTCATTAGAAATTTCTCTAAGAAAATATTACGAATTTGGGTTATTTATCTTTGTTTAAGTTAAAATAAATGTATGATTAAAGATTTAAAAAATTTTAGAATAAAAGATATGAAACTTTTAGATAAATATATTCTAAAACAGGTTATAGAACTGTTTATTATGGGTGTATTAGTTTTTACTTCAATTATTTTTGCATCAGATACATTTATTACTTTAATCAAACAAATCGCAAAATACGGGATTCCTTTTAAAGTAGCATTTATATTGGTAATTCTTTCATTGCCGTCAGTTTTTGTTATGACAATACCAATGGGAGTTTTATTATCAACAGTAATGACAATGAATAAACTGAGTCTTGCATCGGAATTAACTGTTATGAGAGCATGCGGGATAGGTTTTAACCGTATAGCAAAACCTATATTTATTTTTGCAACTTTAATGTGTTTGGCGAGCTTTTTTATAAACGAAACAGTTGTCCCTATTATGACAAAACAGTCAAAAGACCTTGCCTTGTGGGCGTTTTGCCAAAAAAACATTCCTGAAGGTAAACACGATTTTACTTTCCAAGAGGTCAATGAGGATAGAACACTGAAACGTTTGTTTTACGTTGAATCTTGTGAAAATAAGCAATTCCACAACGTTACCGTATTAGATATGGCAAAGAAAGACGCAATTCATGTTCTTCAGGCGCAGTCAGGCGGGTCATCAACAAAAGGTTGGATTTTTAATAACGGTATAGTTTATACAATAGCGGACGGTGGAAAGGTGCTTAATTCTGCCTACTTTGGTAAAACCGTTGCACATTTCGGGGTAGATTTAAAAAAAGAACTTAACAGAAATGTTGCAAATGAACATAATTTTTTACAATTATGCTTGTATATAATTAAAAACAAAAGTGCAGCTAAAAAAGAGAATTTGGGAATTGCATTATTTGATAAACTTGCACTTCCGCTAACAACTGTTGTTCTTGTCCTAATTGGGGTTCCGTTAGCTATTACTCCGCCAAGAGTCAGATACAACAGAGGGTTTCTTTTCAGTATTCTGATTATATTCACTTATTATTTAATTAGAGCGCTTTCAATTTCTTTTGGAGAAGCAGGAACACTTCATCCTTTTTGGGCAGCATTTTTGCCTAATATTATACTAACAATTGCAGGCACATATTTATATTACAGAAAAGTATTTACTATCACATAAAATATTTAACTTTTTAACTTTTGTAAAAATTGCAAATAAATTTTTACATCTTGAAACATTTTGTTCCAAACGATTCGTTTTATGCTACATTAAATAATGTTATAAAACCAATTACACAAATAAGGGATGAGAATAGGAGATTCCGAATGGCTGAATATTTAAGCAAAGAAGAGATAAAACAGTGGAGAAGTTCATTAGAAAAAATTACGTTAGAAGAATTTGCAGCAAGATTAGGAAAAGTTGTAGCTGATTCAAGACCAACAAACGATTTGGTTGACATAGTATATAGAGGGGAAGCAGTTTCTAATAAGGCTAAGATGGAAACGGATAGTAAATTATCAAAGATTGCGGAACGTGCATTTGAAAGGGAACGTCAATTGTCACATACCCCATTTTCATTCAAAGCACCTACAGAAAGTTCTGCTCCGAAGCAGACCTTGAACGCTCAACCTATTGTTCAACCAAAATCAATCGTCAAGGCTGAGCCGGTTAAAAAGCAAGAAACTAGCATAAAAGATATTAAATCTGCTAAACCTATTATTGAAGAAGATAGTCTTAGAAATGATGTGGACATCATTCTTAAGAAGAATTTGACAGATAGAGAACAAGTTGTGTTTGATTATTTGTTGGAACACAAAAATACAACAGTTTATGCTAAAGATTTAGCGGTGCTTTTAGATTTACCAAGAGATTATATATATAAATATATCAAAAACCTCAGAGCTAAAATTGAAGGTGATAAACTTAAGAATGCTGACAGAGGCGGATTTATTCTGGCAGTGTAAGAAATTTTTGTTGAAAAGAGTGTGTCCCCAAAGTCAAAAAATAAAAAACTTTGTCGTCATTCAGAGGCACAATGTGCCGAAGAATCTTTATTAAAGAAATTTTTCGAGCTTTGCCTTGCGGAAATGAGTTGCAAAGCAACTACTGCTTCCACAACTCAAGATGACAAAATTAAATTTTATCTAATTTTTTGACTTTTTAGGCACCATCTTTGGAGTTTTGGAGTAGTTATGCAAAAATTTAGTGATATTAATGATGTAATTAAATACAGGGCTAACAGAATTATAACAAAACGTATTGAACCATATGAGCTAATAGAATCAGCAAAGAAATATTATAATGTAAAAGATTATACGTTTAACGGCAGAAATAAGTTTGATATTCTTGAAGAATTTAAGTCCGATTTGATTGAAAACTCAAAACAATGCGCATCAATGGGTTTGTACATGAAAAATGTTAATAAATTCTATCTTCTGACTATTAAATCAAACCCCGATAATCTGTCTGATATAGAGCTTTTGCATAATCTGCTAATCAGCAAAGAATATTCCATGCTCGAAGAAGAACAGATATCTCAAACAGGCATAGATTATTCAACAGATATTGATTATGCCTTAGAACAAATAGATCTAGGAAAAGCTGAAGCCAGTTTTATAATCATATAATTAAAAAATAATTAAGTTTTTACTGATAGTCGATTTATTGTATTATATTGAAAGTAGGAGAAGATTATGCAATACAAAGACTATTATGAAATACTGGGTGTAAAACGAGATGCAACCGCAAGCGAGATAAAATCCGCATACAGAAAACTTGCACGTAAATATCACCCTGATGTTAATAAAACAAAAGAAGCAGAATCAAAATTCAAAGATATAAACGAAGCCTACGAAGTACTGGGTGACAGCGCAAAACGTCAAAGATACGATAGCCTTGGAGCTAATTGGCAAGGCGGGGCAGAATATACACCACCTCCGGGGTTTGAAAATTTTAGTTTTAATTTTAATCAGGCTGGCGGTCAAGGTTTCAATTTTAATCAAGGAGCAGGAGGATTTTCCGACTTCTTTAGTTCCCTTTTCGGTGATTTTATGTCCGGTGGTCAAACCCATACATATTCTAGTCAAGGCGGATTTAACGGGTTTGATTTTGGACAAGGTAGAACCTCTCAAACACAACAACGTCCGCCTAAATCAGAAAAACTTGATATTACAAAAAATCTGGATATAACAATAAAAGATATATTTGAAGATAAACCGATAACAGTTAAATTTTCAAATATGGAAAAATGTACACAATGTCCACCAAGCGGATTCTGCACGCATTGCGGCGGAACAGGTTATGTCAACAATTCCTCATCTGCTAAGATTAAACTGCCTAAAAATGTCACAGAAGGTCAGAAAATAAAACTCAAA
>CACZPS010000111.1 GCA_902783125.1 uncultured bacterium
CGCGTCTCGGAATCGAACCAAGGACACAGGGATTTTCAGTCCCTTGCTCTACCAACTGAGCTAACGCGGCACACATAAGTTTTATTAAATTATCACCGGCTCAGTTGTTAGAGCAAGGCTCTACTTTTCTGAACCGTTTCGCCTATCGGCTCCACTGGGGGAGCTAACGCGGCACACATAGGTTTTTATTTTATTTTCATCGGCTTTAACATTATATCTAATAATAAAGTCCGTAAGACAATTTTACAATATCAAGATTTACAGTCAAGAAAAATTTATAATAATGGTGTATAATATGAAAAATATCAAAATAGCGGGGCGGAGATATGAAAAAATTTATAATAATATTTGGGTTAATAATGTTTATCGAAGTAGTTCATGCTGGAGAGTTTCCATTTCCTGCTCAGGAAAACAATGATATAAATCTTGAGCTTACTCAGCCAAAGAAGACCATTAACCTTGAAAGAAAACAATATTCAGCGCAAACAGATTATGATAAAACTCAAAAATCGGGCGTGTCACAGGATTATTCGACTCAAAATCCTAATACAAAACGCTCTGCAAAATTTAAGAACAGAAAAAAGTTCAAAGATGTGTCTGTTGGTACAGAAAGTACTCATACAACAACGTCAGACACATATAGCAGTTCTAATACTTTTTATACAGAGTATGAGAAGAAGAATTTTAAGTTAAACAGCTCTTACACGAAAAACACCACTCCAAATCAACAAAATCAGGACAAAGGTACTGTTTCTGTCACTCCTGAATACAGATTAAACAGGCATGTTTCGGTTCAGAATAAGTATTCTTCAAACCTTAATGATAATAGTAACAAAGGAGAATTAAAATTAAATGTTCAGCCATTTAAAGACGACAGAATGGACATGGGAGTAGGTGTTGGGCAAAAGTTTAGCCCATCTTCCCCGTCAAGTTCTCAGGTTAATTTTTCCACAAACATAAGATGGTAGGGGTAGGGGTAAATATATAAATAAGGCGTTAGGACACTAGGACTTTAGGGCACTAGGAAATAGTGGGAAATGGAAAGTGGAAATCGAATAGTGACCTATCTCTCCTTTAGGATAGAAAAGAATTTGTTAATGAGCGAAGCGAGTTTAAAAATCCAAGAGAGGTTGAAAAAAAGGAAACCTCTCCAATAACTGTAAAGCAAACAAGTTTGCCAGTATTTGTATCTTCTCCTATAAGGAGATGTAGGTGTTACATACAGATATTGTATGCCAGCAAAGACATTATCGCCGAATATCAAAGTTCGTCTTATTCGTTTTAATTTCCTTTTATATACCTCGCCATAAAAATCTACTGTAATATTGTATATAATTTTTTTATATATTATTATGAGTTTGGAGCGAGGAATAATGTAACGTTTCTGCCTTCTAGTTGCGGTTTCTTTTCAACCGTAATAGTATCGCCGACCAAATCTTCCATAAACTTGTTAGCTAAATCAAACGCAAGGTTTGAATGTTGCATTTCGCGACCTCGAAGCATTACAACGATTTTTACTTTATTTCCTTGAGAAATAAATTTATTGATATTTTTTATTCTTACCTGATAATCGTGGGTATCTATTTTATATCTTACTTTAACTTCTTTTACATCTACGGTATGTTGTTTTTTCTTTGCTTCTTTTGCTTTCTTTTCAAGCTCATATTTGTATTTCCCGTAGTTTAAAATCTTACATACAGGCGGTTCTTGGTTTTGGCTTACGACTACCAAATCCAATTCTGCTTCTTCTGCCATAGCTAATGCTTTTGAGGTTGGAACTACTCCATGGTTTTCACCATTTTCGTCTATTAATCTTACTTCTTTTGAACGTATACGTTCATTCATTATTACTTTGTCTTTTGTATCTCGGGCTCTGTTGCCGAATCTTCTATCTTCCGGTGCTATGGCTTTTCTCCTTTTTTTATTGGGAATTGAAAATTTTCAGGTTTTCTAATTCACATTGTTTTACATATAAAAGAGTACTAATACGCTTTTACAAGTTAAATATTAACACATTATAATCAATTTTCAAATATAAACCATGCCAGTAATATAAAAATATCGACCAAAAAGATTATTTTTTTGTTTAAAAATCGACCAAAAACTATAAAAATTTTTTTTAAATATTGATTTTACAAAAATAATCATTAACATGATTAGTGAAGGTAGAGAAAATATACTAGGAGATTACCCCATGGCTAATTTTAGTGCGTCCTCGCTTTTTGCGGGAGTGAATGCAGGTGTTCAAAATTCTTATGCAATACTGTCTAAGATGTATTCAGGCGGGATTACCCAAAAGAACCTCGCTGAAGCAATGACAAACCCTAATTTTATAACAAGTGGTTATGGAACGACTTTTGCATCATATCTGACTCAAAACTTCGGGACATTAGATAAAAACAATGACGGTAAATTGAATGAAAAAGAAATAAACAAATTAACTTCTCAAATTGCAAACCGAGGTTTAACAAGAGAGCAAGTAAGTTCACTTGGCGGAATGTCGGGAGTTTCTGCTAATGCGCAGGCAACTATTCTTGATCATTTTAATGATATAGACACAAATCATGATGGTTATGTGAGCAGCGCGGAGGTTCAGGCATACATTTTGCAATCTAAGATGGAAAACCGTAAACACGAAGATTCTCAAAAGATGATTAACAGAACTTCATTGTTCTATGGCGATGATGATGCTGACAGTAAAATTTCATCAAGCATGCTTTCATACAAGTGGTTGCAGGATGATAACAATAATTAACAGGGATTATAGGGAAATAATCCAACAACGAAAAATAAACCGATTCAGAGCAATCTAATCGGTTTTATTTTTTTATTTGATGAAAAGTTTTGCTATATTAAAATTCCAAGAATAGCAAATAATTCATGCATATTCGGATAATAATTTTGATTATATTTTTTAGAAAACATATCAAATGTCTTTGGGGCAACTGATTTAACTTTATCAATATCAATAAAAATCCCTTCAACAAATCTTGCAAACAGTTCGCAAGGTTCGTTGTAGTATTTGTTTAATTTTCCGATTCTGCGGGATATTTTTGAACGTTTGCGTTGTTTTGATTTGAGTTTTAAATAATCAATAAAGGGCTCGGGTATGTCGGGAAAATCTGTTCTTACATTAGAAACGGAATAGATTTTATGTGAAAACATACTTTGTACTTTTACTCTATCATATTTTTCAAGATATTTTAGGTCAGAAAATCTTGAATATCTGTCAAATTCTTTGAAATTTTCTGATAATGAAAACTTTGGATAAACTATTTTTATACTATTGGTTAAATTTTTGATTTCTGATTTTAGTTTTTCCCGTTCTCGGTTAAGTTTTGAACAAAGAGCGCTTTCATCAACCCACATAGTAATATTGATAAGTTCGTCACGCAATTCCTTAGAATCCTGTCCGAATAAAATCTCAAAATCCTTTAATTTATTATCCAGTTTATAATTTATGTAGTGTGCAAATTCGTGTACTAAAGTTTTTAGGGCAGAATCATCATCAAGGTTTTTTGAAACATCAATTCTGCCTTCTTTGAAAAAACCTTTGTTCCCTCTTGCTTTTGTTACAGTATTAACAGTCAATCCAAGAGAAGAAATATATCTGATTAGTTCAGATTTAATTAGTGCTGAACTTCGTGTGCTAACCATTGTAAATACTCTTTACTGCAATCAACTATCGGCAGTGCAATAATTTCAGGCACTTGATACGGATGTAAATCATTAATCAGATTCTTAATTTTTTCAAAATTAACTCTTAAAGTTTTGATAATAAGTAAAATTTCTTTTTCTTTTTCTATTTCTCCGTCCCATGAAAACATAGATTCTACTCTGTCAACAGCACTTACACAGGCTGCAAGATGATGTTTCAATAAATGTTTAGAAATCTCTTTTGCAACGTTTTTATCAGGTACCGTACAATAAATTACAATAGCGTCCACTTTTATCCCCTTTTTTAACCTTTATCTATGCTTATTATAAATGGAAAATGGAAAATTGAAAACGGGGTATTTTGAAATATATCATGTTCCAATTACAATAGTATTATCAAGGATTATAAAAGGAATTAAAGATGGAAAGAAAACCGATTGTTGCAATAGTAGGCAGACCAAATGTAGGGAAATCCACTCTCGTAAACCGTTTGGTTGGTAATCGTCAGTCAATAGTGGACGATCAACCTGGGGTAACAAGAGATAGAATATATTTTGACGTCGAATGGCAGCACAAGCAGTTTACTGTAATCGACACCGGCGGAATTATCCCCGGGGATGAAGATGAAATTATGGTATCCATCTATGATCAGGCTAAGATTGCTTGCAACGAGGCTGATAAAATAGTTTTTATTGTTGACGGAAAAGAGGGGATAAATCCAATAGATTATGATATCGCCAATATTTTAAGACAATCAGGAAAACCGATATTTTTGGCCGTAAATAAGATTGATTCACATAATGCGACACTTATGACCTCTGAGTTTTATGCTCTTGCAATAGGTGATCCGATAGCGATTTCTGCGCTGCATGGTTCAGGCGGGGTTGGTGATTTGTTAGATATAATAACAGATGATTTCGTTGCAGAAGAAGATAAACCGGAAGAAGAAAAAATAGTCAAAATAGCGATAGTTGGGCGCCCGAATGCGGGCAAATCATCAATAGTTAATTCTTTACTCGGTGAAAACAGGGTTATCGTTTCTGATGTTTCAGGTACGACAAGAGATAGTATCGACAGTAAACTTACTTATGAAAATCAGGAGTTTATAATAGTTGATACGGCAGGAATCAGAAAAAAAGCAAAAGTTGATTATGGTGTGGAGAAATTTGCGGTAGACAGAGCTATTCGTTCCATTAGAGAATGTGATGTTGCAATTCTTGTGATTGATGCAAAAGAAGGAATTGCGGATCAGGATAAAAAGATAGCTTCAATTATTACGGAAGCCGGAAAAGGTATGATAATCGCTATTAACAAATGGGATTTGGTAGAAGATAAAAAATCTAATACAATAAACAAATTTGAAGCGGATTTAGTCAGAGAAATACCGTTTCTTGACTATGTGCCGAAGATTTATATAAGTGCAAAAACTCATCAAAGACTTAATCAAATTTTTACAAAAACGAATGAGGTTTATGCGGAATGTACAAAACGTGTTGCAACAGGACTTCTGAATAAGGTAATTAATGATGCTTATGTCATGAACCCGCCTCAAAGTGTTAAAAATAAAAGATTAAAGATTTTGTACACAACTCAAGTGGGTGTTCAGCCGCCGACTTTTGTACTGTTTACAAATAACGGAACTCTGATGAAAGACCACTATAAGCGTTATATTGAGAATAAGTTAAGAGAAGCCTTTGGATTTTTTGGAACTTGTATAAGAATATCGGTGCGTGAAAGATCAAATAAAGGATAAAGCGTTTTATAACTACAAAAATATTATTATTTATTTGTGGCAAATTGGTCTGTGATTTTGTTATATCGTGTGTTGACAAAGTATTCCCCTCGTCTTTTATATTTAATTATTGTGTTTTTTTATTGTTCTATTATATTTTTAAATTCTTTACTTGGCATGAATTATGTAAAAATTTATTAAATCACGTAGCAAAAAAAATTTTTATAAGATTTAAATTAATGTCAAGGAGGCTATTTTTAATGAATGTAGAAAAAGTAAGAAAAATGGCGTATTTGCCTAAAGATAAATTAAAACCTTTTAAGATGGAGAAAAATGAACTTACAAAATTTTTCAGAGATGAAGAATTGTTTAATCCTGAAAAAGACAGAGTAACAATGGATTACTTTAAATATTCAGGAGATGACTATCCTGTCCAAGTAAGTAAATACGATGATTTATTCTATGAGAATAAAAAAGATACTATTGA
Organism: uncultured bacterium; assembly: GCA_902783125.1. Classification (GTDB taxonomy): domain Bacteria; phylum Cyanobacteriota; class Vampirovibrionia; order Gastranaerophilales; family Gastranaerophilaceae; genus UBA2883. Next base: position 5,877 of record CACZPS010000111.1, read on the forward strand.
TATGTTTGATATGATGGTTTAATGGTTGGCGTTAAAATTAGATGTTGTATTCATTGAACAGGTTCCCAATATTGTGTTTATGAACAATTGTAAACACTACACTTGTCAAAGTCTGAAAAATAATATATACTGATTTAGCGTGTTCAATCAAACAAATCAAAGGAGTATTGTGTATAAGCATTAATATAAATTTTTGTAACAAAAATAAGTGTTTATATTACAAAAAAAGCAATTTTAGGTAATTTCTACACTTTTTATATGTGTACGGTTGTATGATTTTGTACGTATTTAAAACGGAAGGTTAAAATTTGAAAATCAATTCTGTAGGTACAGTTAATAATATAAACAAGACTGAGAATAATCAGTCTAATCCTAATTTTAAAGGTTTATTGGATATTCCCGGAATGGCAATGAACGGAATTGAAAAAGGCGGATTTGCAACATCATTTATTATTCAGGATACTTTGGGTATGACTGCTCCACGAACAGGAGAAGGGCTTATTCGTGGAATAGATAAAGAACGAGTTCATGCGACATGGAATGTTATGAAAGCAAGATTAACTTTCCAAGAACCGAGTGAGGAAGACAAACAAAAATGTTTATCTTTAAAAGATTTAAACTTCAAAGAAGGTTTAGAAGTCGGGATCAGAGAAGGTCTGTCCGGACCGTTCATGATGTTCACTCCTATGTTGGTTTTAGCATTAGGAAAGAAATATGTCGGTAAATCAACTTTCACAAATTCAAGCATGATTAACAGATTAGGCAACAGATTTACGGAAGTTGTTAAAAATGGCGGTCATGACAGTGTTGAAGCATTAAGAAAAGATTTTTACAAAAAGAATATAACTAATATAGTACAATCAACAACTAAATCAGGGGATATTTCGGCAGAGTCAGCCTTTATTGAAAGGGCAACAGACGCTATGGCTAAACTTGATGAATATGAAAACAAAATTGCAAATTCATCAGGCAAAGTAAGAAGAAATGCCAAAAAAGCACAAAAAAGAGCGCAAGCTCAGTTAATCCAAGATTTTAATGATTATCACAAAACTCATTCATCGGATTTTGATTTATTGAACAGAGTTAAACTTGATGGTCAGGTTTATTCAACTGAAAAAACAATCAACGGTATCAGAGGTTATGCCCAAGATGCATTAAAAGGTCAATCTTTAGAATCTATAACAGAAGATTCTTCAAAAACTCTCAAAAAATCAGCATTGGTAAAACGTGGTGTAGTTAATTTAGCAGCCGCAGTATCGACTATAGGTTCATTATCAATTGTTCCTATGCTATACAAACTTGTTAATCCTGTACCTCCGGGAGCATTGGGTGACCCTACAAAAGAAAGTACAGGGGCAGGGGTAAATGAAAATGTTGTTTCTGATAAAAATGCAACATCAAATAAAAATAACGGTCAAGTATCTTTTACCGGTAAGTTAGACGGACTTGCAAGGCATTTAGAATTTAACGGAAGTCAATTTACACCTGCGTTGATGTCAACTCTTGCAGTTGGGGGATTGATGGCTCCTCGTTGTATTACAGCTGCAAAACGTGCTCCGGAGGATCCTGTTACTCATAAGAAAGATTATTCAGAGATTCCTGAAGCATTAACAAGAGATATTATTTCAACAGGTGCTGTTACATTTGGTGTGCCAATGTTGTCAAAGGCACTCATTAGTTCTTATGAAGGTAATACGGGGTTTGTTTTGAGAAATAAAGCTCCAAAAAATATGTCAACAGCCAAGAAAGTTCTTGACTATCTTAATCCTTTCAGTGGTTTAAGTTATTATGGGATTAGTGATTTAGATCAGATTTACGGTAATGTTGATACCCCTGAAAAATTGGGTAATTTAGCTAATTTCCTTGATGAAAATGGTGGTAATGTTGCAAAAGTCTTGAAAACAGAAAAAGAAACTCATTCAGTATTTGAAAAATATGGCTTGAATATTAAAGAATTGGCAAAACAATCTGATAGAAAAACTGCCAATCAAACTGTTATAAATAAAATGAACGAAGATAAGAACTTTGCACAAGAACTTGTTGAAAAGTTAAAACCAGCGAAAAAAGGTGGGGCAAATGCGATGCTTAAACGTTCACGCTCCTTGAATTCTTATGTATCATTTGCGGCAACAGTATTGCTTGTACCTGCATTCTTAGGTATAGTTTTACCTAAATTTGTTTATAAAATGACTGCAAAAAGACAGCAAAAGCAAGCTGAAGCCAGAGCAGCTTATCAGGCAGAACTGGGTAAGCAGGATCAAGCTCCTAAGGTTGATTATTCTAAATTGACTAATGCTGTTACGAGCACAACTTTTCAAAGCATGAAACATCATTCTTAATAAGATTTGAGATATAAAAAACAGATTAGACCGGTTAGCTTAATCTGTTTTTTATTGCTTTTATAACATTGTCGTTAGTGGCATTTGATATAATTTCATTGTCGAATTTTACAAAAGGCGGGGGTGGATATTGTTCACTATCTCTGTTATGTTTCATACATTGTCCAAGGCATGCTGATGGAACGACTTCTATTGTGTCGTCAAATTTTTGTTTTACCAATTGTTCAAGTCTGTCTATCCGGTTACCTGCCAAAAGATAACAAGTTGTTCCGCAACAGACAGTCAGTTTGTGTTTCATATTATATATATTAGCATAAATTATAGTTTAGCGAGCGAAGCTCGCTAAACTATAATTTACAGTGACTAAGTGAACCGTGACTAAGTGACTAAGAATTTCTGA
>CACZPS010000112.1 GCA_902783125.1 uncultured bacterium
CTAAGAATTTCTGATTTCTTAATCACTTAATCACCTAGTCACTTAATCACTTTTATCAGCCTTCGGCTGATAAACTATAATTTATCTTTATAGTAAAATAATTATTATGAACAGACAAGAATTTTTCGATGTAAAACGAATAGTAATAAAACTCGGAACGAATGTTTTAAGAAACGAAAACGGTGATGTTGCTTTATCAAGAATTTATTCATACATAGAAAGTATCTCAAAACTCGTAAAATCAGGGAAAGAAGTAGTTCTTGTAACATCAGGAGCAGTAGGTCTTGGCAAGAAAAAACTGGGACTGAAAGATACAGAAGGGATAGCCGTTAAGCAAGCGTGTGCATCTATTGGGCAGGGAAACCTTATGTCACTCTATGAAGATGGTTTTGACACCTATGGGGTTATTGCAGGGCAAATCTTGTTAACTCAAGACGATTTTTCACAAAGAAAAAAATACCTTAGTTTAAAAGCTATCCTTAATAAACTTTTAGAAATGGGAACCGTTCCTATTATTAATCAAAATGACACAATAACTGTAATAGAAGGGTTAGATGATACTTTAGAACAGGTTCAGATGTGTTTTACGGATAACGATAAACTTTCTGCTCTTGTATCTTGCGTTTTAGACACTGATTTACTGATAATTTTATCAGATGTTGATGGATTGTATGATGCAAATCCTAAAAAAAATCAAAATGCTAAACTCATTACTGAACTTAACGGTGTTTCAAAAGAAATCATGACAATGGGGACCGATGCATCAGAGGGCGGACGCGGCGGAATGAAAACAAAACTTGAAGCAGCACGAATTGTTACAAGAAGTGGTGGCAGAGTTGTTATCGCAAACGGTAAAATCCCTTATATTATTGATAAACTCTTTGATTTGGAAGAATTAGGCACAATTTTTAATCCTAACGAAGATTTGCCGGAAAAGAAATTATGGATTGGTTATTCAACAAATATTCTTGGACACGTTATTGTTAATGACGGGGCAAAAAATGCCATTCTAAAAAAAGAATCAAGTCTTTTACCTATTGGAGTTATCAGAATAGAAAATGACTTTAAAAAAGGAGAAGTTGTTTCTATCAAAGATGAACAAGGCATTGAATTTGCACGCGGAATAGTTAATTATAATGCTGATGATTGTAAACGTATTATTGGCAGCCATTCAAAAGAAATTTTAAACCTTTTGGGTTTTAAAAATTATGATGCGATTATTACAAGAGATTACATAACTATTCTATAAAACAATTAACATAAATATAATAAAAAGTATGTTTTTAAATAGTTACGAAATTTAGCCACTAAATGTTTTAAAACTTCCTTCAATGTTTTTACTGACAACTTTTTGGCATGCTTCCATTTCTGTTTGAAGTGCACTTTGCTCGGTATTTAACTGTTCGAGTTTTAATTGCAATTGTCTATCCTGCGCCTGAATAATTTCTGTTTTTGCATTAATATCAGCGATATTTTTATCATATTGCTCTTTTTCATAATAATATCTATTCATCGCATCATTATAAGCATCATCATCTTTTATGGTTTCAACATTCAATGTATAAACGACAGAGTCATCCTCAAATTTTGCTGTTGAAAATCTACCTTTGCCGTCAGTTTCAAGTAATGCTTTTTTTGTTTCTGAGACTTTTGTTTCAATATAAATTGCATCATAATAAGATAACTTCGTCTGTTGACTATCTATGCTGTTATCAGCGACAGATTTTTCACTATAAGCACTTATCAAACTTGCATCTAAATCGGCAGTAGTCGTGAAATATGTTTTCCCTGCCATTGTGAACATATAAATAGAACCGTTTATATAATTTCCATCTTCATCAAAGCACGCTTTTAACCGCTCATAAGAGGTCTTATCACCACCGTCAGCCCCCATATCTTTAAGAATTTGTTGAATTTCCGTTGATATGGTCACATCAGTATTATATTTTTCTTCGGTTAACATTGTTAATGCACAATTGCCTACAGATTTATAATCACTAAAAGTCGGATTATTTTGCGCAGATAAAACAGTCATTGTTCCGCCAATCGTTAATGCTTTTAAAGCAGTTAATGATATATAGTTCTTCCCATCTGTATAATATGTTTCTGTATCTTTATTGCGAACATCAACAGGCCCTATTCGTGTTAATTGTGCAGTATCAATATCATCTTTACAAACATATCTTCCATCGGTTGAAACATAATATTTTTTTGCAGAGTCATAAAATGCACCATAAGTCTGTCGTAGTGCCTTTAAATCTGCTGCTGATGCACTATCCGGATCTACATAGCTAAACGTTGCTCCTCTATATGAAATTGTGTTTGTTCCGGAATCATAAGTGAACGCATTCACATCGTTTTCTTTCGTTACACGGTTATACATATAATCAAGCTGCTCAACTGTATCTTTGTTTGCTGCTTGATCACAAGGTTCGTATTTTGCACTAAATTCTTTATCAAACCTGTTTTTTAATTGTATAGTATACGTATCTTTATCCGGATTATATGATATTTGTTGTACAGTAAAATCCGTTGTTTTTAAATCAGAAAAATGATTTGTTTTTGTTGCCTGAACCTGCGGGTCATTAAGATACTTTCTCTGACCTGTATATATTTTTTCATAGTGATAATTTGTTGTTACATAATTGTATTGCTCATCAGGTTTTGACAACTGATAAAAATTTTCCATTACAAAAGTTCTATCACCATCTGACCACGAATATTGTAATGTCGTATAATCACTGGTATTTGGAGGCATAGGAACTGCCATCGTCAGCATTTGATTAAATAAGGTTGCACTTTGATTAGACAAATTTAAGCGTTGCTGGTTAATTTGTTGACCTTCATATTCGCAATTTGTTTTTCTTGCGGATAATGCTAAATATCTTGCTTGTGAGGCTGCTAAACCCATTAACAGTTCCTTTCAGATTTTAATATGACTTAAATCCAGCCATGATAACTATTTACATTTTTTTTAATGTTTTTTTTTAGATTGTCAACGCGCACAATCATTCATTATACATGTTACATACTTATCTTAACCTGTTCAATATCTTAATCATAAATTTCATTTATATGTAGGAGGATTTATAACCGTAAAAACAAGAAACTGTGCCAAATTTAGATAAATATATTTATTAATTGTTAAGAAATATTAAGCAAATCGGAGATAAAAAGGCAATTTTCTTATAAGTATATACTTTATATATATGTAAATAAGATTTACTTAGAAATTATAGAGAGCAAAAAAATGCAAGGATTATTAAAATACATAACTCCTGCCTTTGGCAAGGACAATATTTCTGATTGCGCAAGTCAACTAA
>CACZPS010000113.1 GCA_902783125.1 uncultured bacterium
CTAAGAATTTCTCTTTTCTTAATCACTTAATCACTTCGTCACTTAATCACTTTTATCGGCTGAAAGCCGATAAACTATAATTTACCCAACCAAACATAAATCGGATGATAAGTTAAACAATAGTTTCCGTTACTATTTTTAGGGTAAGATTCTTCAAAATGAACTAAATCTGATTTTGTCCAAACCGTGTGAGATAAGGCATTTACTCCGGTATTTTTTATATGATGCAACACCTCTCTCGGAGAGTCAAACTCAATCATTTTAATCTCATCTTCTATCGCTATAATTTTAAAATCTTTACAAATCTCTTTTAATTCCTTTAAATCATAATATTTTAAAGGACTCTCTACAAACTGTGAAAACTCTCTATAGTTCTCTTTTCCAAAAATAGTAAAAACAAATTCACCATTTTTAGAAAGATATGTATTTATCTTTTTAATAATTTCAGGCAAATCTTCAACCCACTGTAACGATGCGTTTGAAATAACAAGATTTTGATTATAATCAGGATAATATTTTTCTATATCACTTTCTGTAAAGTTGATTCTATCTGAAATTTTATTTATATAATTTTTACAGTCGCTTACGATATCAACAGCTATATAATTTTTAAATCCGATATTTTTTATTATTTCTTTAGTTAAAACCCCTGTTCCGCAGCCAATTTCAAGTATATTATCATAAAACTTGTATGATAATTTTTCAATTAGTTTTTTTGCCATTTCTTTTTGGACGATTGCACAGTTTTCATAACTGTTAAGGCTTTTCCCAAACCGTTTTTTTATTAAATCTTTTTGCATATTTATACCAGCTCTGACCATTTATTATACAACAAAAACGGATAATGTCCGCTCGATAGAGTAAATATATTATTACTCTCATTCCAATATTTTTTTTGGTTTTTAGTCGGGATAATAAGGTCATTTTCTGGGATAATCACCTTTGTAAAATTATATATTATCTCTGATTTATAATTCATTAAATTAACAAGCTCCTTCTTTTGACTCTCAAAAGAACGCTGTGTTAATCCTTTTCCAAACTCTGCACCCATTCTTTCAATGAAGCGTCTTGCTGAATTACTGTTAAATCCTTTGACGGTAAGTTCATATATCTTTTTAGGTATTCCATAGTTATCGTCAATAGGATATGGTGTTCCCGCAATAGCGATTATGCTATCCGAGTTTTTAATAATATATTTATTTACCCCCAGACACATAATCATCACCCCCATCGACCAACCAATAACATGTTTTTCTTTGTAATCGCTTAAATCAAGGTTAAGTTCTAAATCATTGTAATCATAAATAATAACTACATCATAATCTTCACAGTCAAGATGTTTGACGGCATTTTCATCCATTCCCCACCCATTGAAGAAAACTATTAGCTTTTCATTATTATCTTTGTTTAACCATTTATATTTCATAATTTAATTTTCCAATAAAAACTATAGTTAAAAACTATCCTTAGGCTATGTATCAACTCTATATTTAGCTTTATATATCGTTAATTTTAACGGCTTTGATTTTAGAAACAATTTTTATTTAATCTTCTTATATCTGTCACCTGCAATTTGTTCAATATATCCGTTAAGTTCTAAAGTCGTAAGGTTCATCAATAACTGATTTACCTCTAATCCTGTTTTTCTTTGGATTTCGTCAAAACTTTCAGGTTCGACTTCCAGAGCAAATAAAATATTTTTTTCATCATCAGATAAATTATTTTTAGAATTATCAATGTTATTTTCAAACAAAGGTATTTGCTTGTTAACAGTCCATTTTAACGCTTCTAAAATATCCTCGGATTCCGTAACGAGATGTGCGCCGGTTTTAATCAGTTTATAAATCCCTGTAGTGTTAGGACTCGTTATTAACCCCGGGATACACATAAGCTCTCTGCCTTGTTCTAACGTAAGATTAGCAGTAATTAAAGCTCCGCTTTTGAGAGCAGCTTCAACCACAAGCGTTCCGTAAGACAGACCTGAAACTATACGGTTCCTTTGAGGAAATCTAAACGGTAACGGTTCCACAGTGGGAAAACATTCACTCATAACTGCACCTTTACCGTTTATAATCTCATCAAAAAGTTTCCTGTTAGAGCTTGGATAAAGATTATCCATCCCCCCGCCAATCACGGCTATAGTGTTTAACCCATTATCCAGTGCAAACCTGTGTGCCGCTGTATCAGCCCCAATTGCCAATCCCGATACTATACATAAATCAGTGTTTGCTAAGCCTGACATAACTTTTTTCAACGAATCTATTCCGTTTCTGCTTATCCTGCGGGAACCGACAACTGCTAAAGTTCGTTTTAAATTGCAATTAAAAGGATTACCCTTGTAATATAAAATTGCAGGCGGATCCGATATTTGTTTCAACATATAAGGATAATTTTCATTATCATAAGTTAAAACCTTTAACCCCCTGTCTAAAACAGAGTTGTATATTTTATCAATATCAAGTTTATCTCGCTTAGCTATGAATTTTTTTAATTTTGATTTGTTTATATTGGGAATTTTATATAGTTCTTTTTCATCTGCGTCAAATGCAAATTCAAGATTTTCAAAAAATTCATACAACCTGATTATAAATGATGAATCCAGTTCTTCTATTGATGAAAGCGCTATCCAATATTTTTTGTTCATGTTGATATTATAAATGCAAAAGGGGTAAATGTATAGGGGGGTAAAGGAGTAAAGGGGGTAAATAAAAGGGGTAAATATAATGTATAATTAATAATGTAAGTATTATTTATAAATACAAAGTGGTTTAAGATACTGTTATAAAATTTGTAATAAAGTATTCTATTGATTTTAAGAGTTATTTTATTAGAAAAAACCCCGCATTTCTGCGAGGCTTTTTAGTTATACACAATTACTTCAGCAAGGAATAAATAATATATTTACCCCCTATTCATTACAACCGAAAGCGATAGTAACGTGTTCTTTAGGGTTAATAGCAGAGATTTTGTAACCTTTTGAGTCAACCATGTAAGCTACTTCATCACCGGTAGATTGTAATAACCCGATAGTACCTGAAAGTGCGGTTCTTGTTAAATCAATAGGAGCTTTTACTGTATCAACGGCAACATCGAATAAACTTCTGCCTGCTGCTACGAATTGACCTTGGAAGGTTTCTCCTAAAGCAATACCAACACCTGATGCAACGTCTTCACCTGCGTTACCGAGGTTAGACAACATACCGCCGGTTGTTCTTCCGACAATACCAATCATAGAACCTGCCCAAGTTAATGGAGCTGAAACGATTCTTGAAATGATATTAGGGTTATTTGATTTGTTGATTTGAGCAGTCAAAATTTGTCTAGGTAAAGTTGCTCTGCAACCACAGTTTTCGATTTCTGTGAAGGCAAGTTTTAAAGCACCTTTTTGACAGCCTGACGGACGAATAACTTCTACGACTTTACCGTAAACGTTAGAACCTTCAGGGTAAACCTGACCGTCAATAGTCACTTCTTCTAAGGTTTTAGCAGCAAATTTTTGACCGACGTGGGAAGATTTAGCGTTTATTTGGTCTTTAAATTCAAGCTGTAAAGTAGGGATTTTAACAACTTCTTGGTTCTCTACATAAGCTGTTCTGTCATCAGCTTTAGGCGGACAACAGTTGTTAGCTGTTGCAGGGTTTTTATCGTAACCTGCAGCTACACGTGCAGATTGTAACATAGAAGCTACATCAGCTCTGGTTGCATCTTTAAAAGGTGCAATTACGTGAGGATTAGGTGTGTTTTGAAGAACACCTTGGTTGAGAGCTTTTGCGATAGGGATTTGAGCCCAAGCCGGAACTGTTTTACCGTCAGTGTATTTAGACAAAATTTCCTGAGCTTTACAATTATCTATATCACAAGGCATAGCTTTAGAAATTGCACATAAAACTTCAGCTCTAGTTACAGGGTTAGCAGGTTTAAATAACCCGTTCGGATAACCTTTTAAAAGGTTTTCGTGTACAGCTTGACCAATCATGTTGTTAGCCCAGTGTCCGGACGGAACATCTCTAAAAGCGTTAGTTGTAGATGCAACATCTTCTTTGTTGAAACCTTTAATTAACATTGTTGCGAATTCAGCTCTTGAGATATTACGTGTTGGTCTGAACATGCTGTCCGGATATCCGACAACGACATCGTTCATAGCAAGTTTTGTAATATCACAGGATGCCCAATAACCTGTTGAAACATCAGGGAAAGAGCTGCTAATGTTGTTGTAATTTCTTGATAATTCAGCAGCACCGCCTGTAACACAACCGTTTTTGTTAAGGTCATACGGAACAAGAGTTTTCTTAATAGCTTCTAAAGAATTTTGTGTTTCCATTTGGATAGGAGTGGCATTGTTATCCATTTTATATTCATCTCTGATGATGCGAATACCGTTGTGAGATGAAATATCGTTAAGACAAGGGATATTAGCTGCAGCACCTGTTATTGAGTTGTCGGAGCTGACCATAGAGCCACTTGTTGTCTCAGATAATCCCCTGGCAGAAACCGAGAATCCGTCCCCGCGAAACACCCCGTTAGTGGCATCCTCCCCTATATAGTTGTTATAACCATAGATAGAAGACGGATATGCGTAGATTTGACGCATATTATCAGGACTTACACCTAATGTGCTCGGACACAAAGCAGAAGCAGGTGAGTCACATTTAGGTGTAGTGGTTTCACAAGGGCATGCCTGACCTGTTACAACAGGTTTTTCCTGTGCACAGCCACATGACGGTGCTGTTACCACAGGTTTTTGATCACACGGGCATGCTGCCATTGCTGATGCGATAGAACAAGATGTTATTCCGATAGCAAGTGCAGCGGCCACGCTAAGTTTTTTAATCGTCATTTTAACCTCCTTTGTTTTGGGGACTCTCCCCAAAAATCTGACTAATAAATTATTGACTTCTTATCAAGTCATTTCATTACAGATTTAGTTAAAAAAAAGGAGTATTATAATTTTGTGTTTGAGTTGAATTGGAGTATAATATAGATGAGTGAATAGTGAATAGTGAATTGTAAATGGATATATTTACTTTTTATTTTACTTTTCGTTCAATATTGTAAATATGTAGATGTCGAAGTGGCACTCTGCCGCAGGAAAACGATTAAGTATCGTTTTCCGAGAGGACAACCCTTGAGGTTGTTTCCGACACTTCGGC
>CACZPS010000114.1 GCA_902783125.1 uncultured bacterium
CTAAGAATTTCTAATTTCTTAATCACTTAATCACCTGTCTTGAAATTCCTTTGTGCTCGGGACTGTCGTTCGCTTGTCTTTGACAGTACTCACTTCGTCCCTCGCTTACCGGTCATTGCCGTCCGGAATTTCGCTAGTCACTTAATCACTTTTATCGGCTTTCAGCCGATAAACTATAATTTATTAATAAACCTTTTAATCCGTTCCATTGCGATTTTGAGGTTCTCAATTGAATAAGCATAAGATATTCTTAAAAACCCTTCACCGCTTTCTCCAAATGCTGTCCCCGGAACACAGGCAACCCGTTCTTCTTTAAGTAGTCTTGTCGCAAATTCTTCGCTTGTCATTCCAAATTTTTTTATGCAAGGAAACACATAAAATGCTCCAAAGGGTTCAAAACATTCTAACCCCATTTCTTTAAATGCGTTCATCAAAAATCTTCTGCGCTGATTATATGATTCTCTCATTATTTTGATGTCATCATCGCCGTTTTTAAGCGCTTCTATTGCGCCATATTGACTAATTGTCGGTGCACACATAATTACATATTGATGAATTTTTGTCATTTGTTTAATAATTTCTTTCGGAGCGCAGGCATAACCTAATCTCCAGCCTGTCATTGCATAGGCTTTAGAAAAGCCATTAATCAATATTGTTCTTTCTTTCATTCCTTCTAATTCAACAATGGAATGATGAGTTGAACCATAAGTTAATTCTGAATATATCTCATCAGACATTACAATGATGTCTTTTTCTAAAATAACCTTTGCTATTTTTTCCAAATCAGATTTACCCATAATAGCGCCTGTCGGATTATTTGGGTATGGCAAAATCACAACTTTGGTTTTATCGGTTATGGCATTTTTTAGTTCTTCTGCTGTTAATCTGAATTCATTCTCAGATTTAAGGTTAATAATTACTGGTTTCCCTCCTGCAAGAACAGTACAAGGTTCATAAGAAACGTAAGAAGGCTGTGGAATAATAACCTCATCATCAGGGTTTAACAAAGCTCTGAGTCCGATATCAATTGCTTCAGAGCCTCCGACTGTCACAAGAATTTCTTCTTGCGGGTTATAACTTACTCCGTTTTTTCGATTTAAGTAATTTGAAATTTCCTGTCGTAAATCTTTCAACCCTGAGTTTGAGGTATAAAAAGTTCTGCCTTTTTCAAAAGCATAAATCCCCTCATCTCTTATATGCCAAGGGGTTTCAAAATCTGGTTCTCCCACACCAAGAGAGATAACATCTTCCATTTCCGATACAAGGTCAAAGAACTTCCGTATTCCTGATGGTTTTATATTAATAATTTTATCGGATAATATGTTACTCATGGCGAAACTGCCTCACGTTCATCAATGTGTTTTTTCTCTAAAATAGTTCCGTGGTCTTTGTATTTTTTCAAGATAAAATGAGTTGCTGTGCTAAGAACACTATCGAGAGTCGAGAGTTTGTCAGAAACAAAACCTGCAATTTCTTTCAAAGATTTTTCTTCCAACGTGACTAATAAATCAAACCCGCCAGAGATAAGATAAACAGATTTAACCTCAGGATAGTTATAAATTCTTTCTGCAATTCTGTCGAAACCCTGTCCACGCTGTGGAGTAACCCTTACTTCTATTAATGCTGTTACCTTTTCTACCGAGGTTTTTTCCCAATCAATAAGAGTATGATATCCGCAGATAACATTCTCTCTCTCGAGTGATGCAAGTTCTTCCGCTATCTCGATTTCTTCTACCCCAAGTCTTGCGGCAAGCTCTTTTATGTCAATCTTGCTGTTTTTTTCTATTATTGATAATAATTCCTCTCTCATATCATTTCCTTACTTTTCGAGTTGGAGATTCATTTACCCCCCTCTCACATATCATTTCCTTATTTTTCGAGTCCGAGATTCATTTACCCCCCTCTCACATATCATTTCCTTATTTTTCGAGTCGGAGATTCATTTACCCCTCTCATATCATTTTCTTATATATACGTTGTCAGAGTCCGACCTGCTTTATTAGTTCTTGTTTAAAATTTCCTAGTGCCTTAGTGCCCTAGTATCCTAGTGATTCATTTACCCCTAACTTTATCTAAGCATATTTTCCCTCATACGTGCAATCATTTTTCGTCTTTGAAGATGTAATAAATCCCAATATGCGTCCTGTTGAATCCAGAGCCCTGTCAGATAATGAGCATCAGCAATATTATGAGCGTGTATTGCTTCATAGGCTGCGACATCAGCCAAATCATAATCTCTCATTGCAACTTTTTTGGCATCAGTAGCAAGCTCAAAATCTTTATAAGATGAACGGTAATATCCGTCAATTATTGCATCACGCTTAGCATTCAATAATTTTGCTTTCCAGCCGAAAAAGATTCGTTTAAGAATATTTTCAGATACTTCTTTTTGGTGTCGAAGTATTTCTTTTTGGTATCTTTCCATTCTTGCTTCGTGTTCAGCCTTAGCTGTAGTAGCGTATTCTTCTCGTAATCCTTCTAAATTTTTGCTGAGTTCTTTTATTTTAGCTTCTTGTGCTTGGATTTGTTTTTCAATCGAATTTGAAACTTTATGTTTGTCATAGGTATCAAGTTTAGTTTCTTCTTTTTGTTCAAGATCTTCATTTTGAACTTTTTTAGTATTCGATTTTTGGGCATTCAACTTATACATTTCAGCCAATTCCTGAGTTGAACGGTTTCCATTAATTTTATCAATTTCCAAACCCATAATTCTACACCTTTTTATTAGTTATATTTGTATAATAATCGTAGTACAAAAAATTTGTTATCTATATATTAAACTGTAATATATTTTAACACAACAAAGAATCAAGTTCAAGGACTCCATTGTCTTATTTTCTACCATTATGATGCACTTCTGATTTAATTTTGCGTGGTCACGCTATATTTTGTAAACATTAAATACTCAGTACTCTTGATTTGAAATCATTAAATGTATGCCTTGGTAATGCTTGTTGTGGATTATTCACCGCTTTTGGGAAATTATCCAATGTAGTAAATTCAGTATTATTTGATAATTTTTCCAGTTTTGCTTTATATTTATTTTGTCTGTGAGCAGCAACCTGATTTCTAACAATTGGCGTTATTATATTACTTGATACAATTCCACCGATGGTTGCAGCACTTGCATCAGCAAAACATTTGAAGGCATTATATTTACCTCTTAGACCTTCTTTATTAAAATCTCTTGCTTGTGTGATATCAAATCCCAGTTTCCCTCTATTATCAATAATATTGGTTCTTCTCATAAAGTCTACAATAGATTTTGGCGCTAATTTTGCCGTTTTAACCATTAATGAAGATAGCATTGTTAATGATTTTGTTATAGAAAAATATAAACAAATATTCGTTATAGCATCAAAAACCTCCTGATTTATCATGTATTTCTTTTGTTCGTGTTTGTAATTTTTATTAACAGAAATACCATAAATTTGTGCAGCAGATGAAGCTAGCCAACCGGCAACCGTCGTGAAGATAATTACATCACCCATTTTGGTAATTGATGCTCCGGCTAATCTGCCTAATGTCTTTTTGATTTCTTCTTGCATTGCCATGCCTAACTTCATAAGCCTGCCCTCCATTTATTTCGGTCAGCAAACTTATCGACAAATATTTCATGGAATTTGTCTTTGACGTCTTTTTGTTTGTTCGTACAATTGTCTGAGTTCACAGTGTTTTGTGTCGCTATATCTATATTTGGGTTGGGATTTATTTCTTTATTTGGATTCGTATATTTGTTTAGTAATTTTTTTGAGATAAAATTTGTAAATGGTACATCTAACATAACATTCGTAAATAACATTGCTCCAAGACCAATAATCATGGCTAATGTACTATTATAATTCTTTATCCAATCCGGATTTTTATTAGTTAAATATTGCACTACTTTATCCATTGGTAATAAAGATTTTCTACATGGTTTAGCATTAGGGTCAAGGTTCGTTAGTGCTTTTACACCATAATAGCAAGCAGAACGGACTGCGCATCCGACAGTTGTTCCTGCAATGATTTTACCAATTGTTCGGAAGGTTGAAACTTTAGCGGTGTCTCTATCTACTTTTGGGTTGTAATAATCAATCAAAGGTTGGGTTACTATAGCGGTTGCGCCCATTATTCCACGCCCTACGTCAGGACGACTTAGGACTCTGCCTATATTGCAAAATAATTCCTCTCTTGAAACATTAATATTTGGGATAAGACGAAATAGCCTATGTTGTAGTTCTTCCATAGGAAATTTAGTAAATGCAGAATTTGACACACTACGTATATTCATACCTAACCCTATATTATATAACGTTTTATTCAACCAAAATTTGCCTTTTTGTAACATAATATTACAAATTATTCGTTTTTTTTGAAAATAAAAAGAGATAAATTACTTGAAATTTTCTTATGGTTATGTGATAATCAACTTGTCAGTCTAGAAAGACTTTATGATAATTTAAGCAAACTAGTTTTAAGTGGCAAGGTAGCTCCTGATGAGCGAAGCGAATTGTAAAAAAATAGTGAGAGTAACGCTCGAAGCAACTGAGCCAATGACAATTAAAAAAATCGTTTTTAATGGCAAGGTAGCTC
>CACZPS010000115.1 GCA_902783125.1 uncultured bacterium
CTTTCAAATCCTATCGGATTTTGTCGTTCATTCGTGCTATTTGCTCTTACGGGTTCCGCTTCGCTTCACCCTACCGAAAATTCGCTTCTCCGTAAATATTTGAACCCCTTAATGCCTTAATGCCCTATTGCCTTAATACCGTTTATCGAAGGACTTTGTCCTTCGATAAACTATAATTTACTAAATAAAATAATTGAAGTACAATAGATTTATGCAAGGACAGGTTTATAAAATACATTCGGATTTTTATTATATAAATAATAGCGGAATAAACTATGAATGTAAGATTAGAGAAGTACTAAAAAAACAGGATAAAAAAATCCTTGTCGGTGATAATGTAGAATTTGCAGATGGATATATTACATCTATTTACCCCAGAAAAAACTATATCCCGCGTCCTGCCGTTGCTAATGTTGATCAGGTAGTTATTGTATCAGCTGTAAAAGAACCCGATTTGGATTTTTTACAATTAGATAGATATATTTGTTTTGCTGAGTATTACGGACTTGATGTAAAACTTTGTTTTAATAAAAATGACCTATCTTCTGATGATAAATTAATCGAAAAAGTATTCTCTATTTACGAGCCTTTAGGCTACGATATTGTGTTTACATCTGCATTAGAGGGGTTTGAGATAGACGAGTTTTCAGAGATTATGAAGGGTAAATTATCGGTTCTTTGCGGACAGTCAGGAGTGGGAAAATCAAGCCTTATAAATTCTTTAAATCCTGAGTTTGATTTAAGAACAAAAAGTGTCAGCGAAAAAACCTTGCGCGGAACACATACAACAAGACATTGTGAAATTATGACAATCTCTGATGATATTAGAATTATTGATACCCCGGGGTTTAGTAATCTTAAATTTGATTTTCTTTTACCATTAGATGTTGATAAATTATTTAGAGAATTTAAACCATACCAAAATATGTGTAAATATCAAGACTGTCTGCATATCCATGAGGACGATTGTGTTATTCTAAAAAATATGAATAAATTTACCCCTGAGAGGTATAACAGTTATATTGAGTTTGTTAAAGAGGCTAAAGAATACAAAGAGCGTGTAAAATATCAAGGTAACAAAACAGAATCGCGGTTTAAACAGACCCATAACAAGACAGCGGTAAAAATCAGTGCAACAAAACGTCAGGGCTCGAGAAGAACACTAAAGCAAGATTTATATAAGGAATTGGAAGATGAATAAATATATTGAATTAGTTGATAAAAAATTAAACGAATACTTAAAAATTGAATATCCGGAAGATATTTTCAAATCAATGAAATACACAGTGACCCTAACCGGAAAAAGACTCAGACCTGTTATGTGTCTTGAGGCTTGCAGGATAATGGGTGGTGATATAAATAAGGCAATTCCGACAGCTTGTGCAATAGAAATGCTTCACGCACAAAGTCTTATACACGATGATTTACCTTGTATGGATAACGACGATTTCAGACGCGGAAAACCGTCTAATCATAAGGTTTTTGGTGAAGCTATCGCAGTTCTTGCAGGAGATGCTCTTTTGAGTTTTGCACCGCAAGTTATTATTGAAAAATCAGAACTTTCATCTGACATTATCCTAAAAGTTCTTCATGAGTTTGTAAAATCAGCAGGAGCTTATCAATTAATTGGCGGGCAAGTCGCTGATATTCTTTCTGAAAACGGAAGGGGTAAATTAAATGATTCTGACGAAGAAACTTTGAAATATATCCATACTAATAAAACAGCAGTATTGTTCAAACTAGCACTTAAAACAGGTGCTATAATTGCAGGAGCAGGGGTAAATGAAATAACTGAAATGGAAAATTTTGGTCAGAAGTTCGGGTTAGCGTTTCAAATATATGATGATATTCTTGATGAAATTTCTACCTTTGAGGAACTCGGTAAAACAATTGGAAAAGATAAAGAGGCAGGAAAACTGACCTATGTAACTTTATATGGTTTAGATAATGCAAGAGCTAAAGTTAAAGAGCTTATAGCAGACTGTCATAATATTATTGATAAATACAATTCTGATATTCTGAAAAGTATTTTAAACAAGATTGTTGATAAAATTAAGTAAACGTTTATCTTTGTTTCTATTTATAGTAGTATGTAGCTATGGGTGTGTATTTTTTCTACGGCGATGAAGAATATTTAATAAACAAAGAGCTGAAAAAATATCGTGATAAACTGGATAAAAATTTTTCTGAAATGAATTATGCGGTTTATGATAGGTTGAGTTACGTTGATTTTGTATCAGTTTTAAGAACTCAGCCAATGATGTTCGGAAAAATGATGATTGTTATAAACACTCACGAACTTTTTGGTTCGGGACAAAAAGGTGAAAGCCTTTTATCTGCCTCTTTAGACGATAATCAGATAGAAGAAATTGAGTCAGCTTTGTCCGGTAATGTTGAGAATAATAATGAAACTGTTGATATATTCTTTGTTGAAAAATATTCAAAAGATGATAAGAAAAAGAAACCTGATAGCAGAAGGAAAATCTTTAAAGTTTTGTCAAAGTATGAGTCTAAATCATTTGAGTCAATTCCTACCTATAAAACAGCAGAATTAGGAGCACTAATTCAGCAGATGGCAAAAGAAAAGAAACTAAAACTTGAGCATTCGGCTGTTGAGAGTCTGATAATGTCAAAGGGTAACGATTTAAGAGCATTTGATATAGAACTTGATAAACTTGGGGTTTACGCTTATCCAGAAACTGTTATTACAAAAAAAATGGTAGATGAAATTTGTGCATCTACGGAAGATATTTTTAATCTTACCGATAATTTGATGATTGGTGATAAGGGTAAAGCATTATTAGAATTAAAAAAACTATTAATTACAAAACATCCGTTGCAGATAATATCAGTGCTTCAGACAATGCTGAAACAGTGGGTGTTTATGAAACTAAACGCAGGTAAAATGACTAATAAAGAAATTGGCGATAAGTTAGGCAGAATGCATGAATACAGAGTAAAACTAGCGTTAGAAAAAATGCGGAAAGTTAAAGTAAAAACACTTATTGATTTAAAAAACAATATAACAGAGGCGGAATACAGAATAAAAACGGGGCAGGTGTTCAGTCCGGAGGAGGAATTGGAAAATGCTATTATCAGATAAATACCCGTTTTTAACGAATTATTTTGAAAGTGTAATCAAATCAAATCCCGACAGACTTGCGCATAGCATTCTGTTTTACGGTAACGATATAGAGTCACAGTATAAAATGGCGCTTGAAATAGCAAGATTATTAAACTGTACGGGTGACAAAACAGATGAATGCCAATGTTTAAATTGTAAATGGATAAGAGAAGGCAAGCATCCTGCGGTTTTGACTATTTCAAGAGTTGATAATAAACCTGATGATGATAGTTCAAAAACGGTTATTTCAGTAAGGCAATCAGAATTGATAAGAAATTCTTTGATAACAAGTTCCGATTTCCACAGAGTATTTATTTTTTGTGACAGAGATGATGATGGAAATATAAGAGGATTAAATCAATTTAATTTTCAAGAGGCGACTGCAAATTCGCTTTTAAAATCAATAGAAGAACCGTCAGAGCGGGTTACATTTATATTTTTAACGAGAGATAAAGATGATTTAATATCGACAATAATATCCCGTTCGCAATGTTTCTTTATGCCGACACGAAAAAGAGCAGATTTTAGTTATGATAAGGTTTTACCTGTTATTGAGAATTATTGGGATATAAATAGGGCAGAGGCATTTAATTTTTCCGAAAAATTAGAAACTCTTACCAAAGAAGAAGATGCGGTTATTGTTTTGGAACAGCTCCAGAATTATATGCTGGCGGTATTGAAAACAAACCCGAAACAAAGGTTTTTGATAGATGATATAAAATCTGTGGAATTATCCAAGCAAGAGATTAATATAGGAATGAAATCAGACACTGTGTTTGATGAATTATGTCTAAAACTGATTAGATAGGGGCAAATGTAATTTAAGTGAATAATGAATAATGAATATAAAATTTTACCACAATCTATATTTCCTGAAAGGAGAAAAAAAGATTTCAAGATTTTTTAATCCATTCAGCCCGAACCACACAGAGTTCATCGCCTGTGGTTGAATTTTTCAAAATATGGGTAGTAATATTATCATTAACTTCAACCTGTGATAAAACTTTGTTACCGTATGTTATTTCTTTTTTAAATACCATATCAAGAACTCTAAGTTTATGTTTTTTCCTAAACTCAAAATCTAAAGGTTCAAACGCCCAGACAATATAATTGGCATTATTAACATGCCGGTTGACATCTAAATCATCAAACCTTATATCGAATACTTTTTCTATATCAATTCTTTGAGGAGGCTTTACTCTGCCATAAACCAAATCATCTTCACGTTTCTCATATTGCGTCATATAAGGATTTTCATTTAAAGCATCAGCTATCGGGGACATAGATTTATTTTTCAAATCAACTAACGCCCAAGTGCTTGCAGCTCTGCCGATTTGAGCGTCACCGGATATAATCTCAAAATCACGATATGCAAAAAGTTTATTATATCCTCTTGGCTCTGTTTTTATCTTTAGATTATAAATTCCTTTTGGATAATCCGTAAACTCTATATGGTATTTAAGAAGAAACCATGCCAGATTATTCTTAACGATGTAAGAATATCCGAAGTTTAAATTCTCTGCATTATCGCTTGCCAAATCCTGTAAAAACTGAAGCAGCGCAGACGGTTTAAGAACCAAATCATAATCCATTTCGGAATATCTTATTTTTACATCTTCTTCAAATACTTTATCCATAATTACCATTATATCATAGTACAAAAAGAATAATATTTATCACTAACTAATTAATACCACTACCTATCCAATTTAGGTTTCTCTCTCCTACAGGAGAGATAGTAGTAAGGTGCGTCGTTTGACGCACCTTACGGCTTTAATTATATTTACCCCTGCCTATTATAACGAGAAGTCAGGTTCCGCAGGCAGATAAATCGGGATTTTCTTTATCCAGCCCTTAACTTCAGGGTTAGCATGTTTCCAGTTTACAGATATCAAACCTCTCTGTACCCAAATTAATTCCTTGAAAAATTCATATTGAGAATTCATAGCATCTAATTTTGCTTTAAAATAAAGATGTTGCGCATCTGATAATTGTGTTAATGATGCTTTACCTACAAGGTAGTTATCCTTAACCATTTTGTAGTTTTCAGCCTCAGCAAACATAGCCTTATAAGATTTTTCAATCATAAAATATTTTGAAATAGCTCTGTTAACAACGGAACGAACCTGCATTTCGATTTCTGTATTAACTTCTTCTAAATACGCTTTTAATTCGTTCAATTCAGACTTACAACGAGCGATTTCCGCAATTTTGTGACCGCCTTCGATTGGTTTCCATTGTGCACCAATAAAGAATCTGAACGAATTTTTATCTAACCCTAAGTATGGTGAGTTAAAAAATGTATTTCCAAAAGTTTGAGCGCCTGCTCCGACTGCAGCCGATGTGGATGAAAACATTGACTGAGCATAAGCTGCTTGTGCTTCTGCTTCAGTCTTACCTGCAGTTATTGCTTGAGCATAAGCTGCTTGCGCATCAGCTTGAGCATTTGCCATACCTTTTGCTTGAGCTTCACCACTCTTAGCTGAGGCTGTTGATGCTCTTAATTGGTTATGTGCAGAACTTTCATAAGGCAAATGTCTGTCAAATACAGTTGTCCATTCTAATGACATTTTAGCGTTTGGCATAAAGAATTTTTGGGCATAATTAGACATTTCTGCTTTTTTCATACCGATAGCAGCTTTGAGTTTTGTTGTTTCAGGTGACAAATAAATAACTTGTTTTACTAAATTATCTGTGAAAAACTCTAATCTTTTAGGGTTTCTGACGTGGTCAATAATATTAAGGTCAGATGTAAAGAATGCAGGGTCTTTTGCTGTCAACGGGGCAAACCCAAAATCTTGTTTTTGGTCTTTATTCAATAATTTGTGAATATGAATCTTTGCATTCTTATAATCAGCCTGCATGCTCAATAATTTCTTTTCTTGCTCGGAAACTTCACCAGCCCAGCGCAATACTTCTTCGTACCCGCATTTGCCTGTTTTTTGGCGAACACGAGCAATAGCTAAGTTCTCTCTTGATTCTTGGACAGACTCTTGTTGTACCTTAATCATATTTTCAAGCATTAATGTATCAATATAAAGATTACCGGTTTGATATTCCATATTAGCTTTTGTTAAAACATTTTCTGCTTTATCAAATTTAAGTTTTTTATGTTTAACAATGATATTAGTAACCAAATCAGGTGAATAAAGGATTTGGTCAATAGCAAAAGTAAATGCACCCGCTCTTGTCGGAACACCTGCATACGATTCAGCATAAGAACTATTATATGTTTGATAACCTAAATCAAGTCTTAATGTTGGTAAATATCTCAAATACGCACTTGCAACAGAGCGTCTTGCCGCACTAACCAAATATCTCTTTCTTATCATATCTAAGTTACTGCCGTCTAATGTGTCTAATAATGCACCTAAATCGTATTTAGGTAGTTCTTTATGGGTAATAATAATACAGTTATTTAATAATCTGAGCGGAGCGACGTATCCGACAGATTCAGCGGTATCAGAGTTAAAGAAGATAACCTTATCATCAAAGAACGGGATTTTTTCATTCTTAACGACATTCCCCTTTAAAACGCCATAGATATTAAAAGAAGTCGATTCTGCCAATTTCTTATCAACATCGGCAGCAGATGTACCAATCATAGCCCCTAAATCAACATCTTCTTGCCCTACTGTTGAAAATGACGGTAACTTTTTATTGTTGATATATTTATAAACTTCTTTTCTTTGTTCTTTTGAAATATTAAACAAAGGAGTTACAAAAACAGAATCTACATCTTTAGGAATTTTTGATAATGATGCCTGAATATTATTGTTAACCGGAATAACAACAAAATCTATATCACATTCTTTTTCTTTTAGTTTTTTGGAAATACTACTGTTCCAATCTTTTTTCATATTGTAATAATTTACATTCATAAGAATTGCAGTTTTATGCATAGTCGGAACAAGTTTTTTGAAAGTTATTAAGTCGATAACATTTTGAGCAATAGGGTTAAAAGTTTTTGTACCAAAGTCACGAATACCATATTGGTCGATTGTCATAACAAATTTATTTTTGTTCTTTTTAGAATTGTAATAATCTGTTGATAAGTACCCGAGAGAAATAACCATTCTTGCTCTTGAAGCTAAAGCCTTGTCAGAAACTACTTTTGCTCCCGCTTCTGTCCAGTTACCCGTAAAAACTAAATCCTTTGGGAAAGATGCCCTGAAATCAGGTGCTAAAGAACGGGTAATAGTTTTTTGGAATAACTGTAAAACCTCAGCATTCTTATCAGACGGCCCGTCAAATACAAACGCAAGCTCAATAGTTTTTGCATTTGGTGAATATCTTAATTGCTGTGCATTTTTCGTTGCCTGAAGCTGAGCAGTCGCAGCAAACGCAACATTCACTCCACCATAAACGAACAAAATCCATGTTGATAACAACACACATAATAACTTTTTCATATCTTAATCCCCAATAATATAATTCACACTAACACTAAATTTTAAACCAAATTTTCAACTCTATGAGTTGTATAATACAACCATATTAAAAAAATATTATTATGTCAAAATAGTGTTACAATTAGTTACGAACTTAATCAAAATTAGTCAAAATTAATCGAAAATAAAAGTTTAATAAGGGTAATTACAAATAATATTACAGCTAAATTTTGCAAAAAAACAGCCAATTTAAGCAAACCTAACCGATATATTTATCCTCGACGCATAAACCACAAATACCACTCGAGCACTATTTCTATTCAAGTTCGGTACGCTCAATTTCTTCTGTTTTTATAAATTCAACGATATCACCTTCTTCGATATCATTAAATTTCACGAACGAAACCCCGCATTCATAACCTTGGGCAACTTCTTTAACATCGTCTTTAAAACGTTTAAGCTGGTCAACACTGCCTGAGAAGATTTCAACCCCACCACGTTTAATAACAGCTTTATTGTTTCTACTAATCTTACCGTCAGTAACATAACAGCCTGCGATTTTGATAGTCTTACCAATAGTGAACACCTGTCTGACTTCCGCAGTACCTACAACAACTTCTTTTGTTTCAGGTGAAAGAAGTGAAATCATTGTCTTTTCAATATCTTCAAGGATTTGATAAATAATATCATATTTCTTAATAGTTACATTTTCTTTTCCTGCCGCAATAAGGGCATTATTATCTTCTTTTACCCCAAATCCTAAGATTAAAGCACTTGACGCTGACGCCAACATAACATCAGCTTCTGAAATATCACCAACACCAACGTGGATAATTTTTGTAATAATTTCTTTAGACTCAAATTGAGCAATAGCCTGAGAAACAGCTTCAGCCGAACCGTAAGTATCTGCTTTGATGATAAGATTAAGTTGTGGAATTTCTTCCTCGCCAACCCCCGTTGCACCGGATTCTTTTCTGATATGCGCAGGAAGCATTGCGTCTAACCTTGTTTCTCTTGCCTTCATCTGACGTTCGGCAACTATAGCTTTCATTTCTTTCTCGTTTTTAACAACCTCAAAATATTCCCCAGGAGAAGGAACTTCTGACAAACCTAAAACCTCAACCGGAGTAGAAGGTTCAGCGAGTTTTACTCTTTCGCCTGAATCAGATAACAAAGCTCTTACACGACCGCAAGCAGTACCCACAACAATACAGTTACCGGCTCTAAGTGTACCGTTTTGAACTAGTAATGTCGCAACAGGACCTTTACCTTTATCAAGGTTAGCCTCGATTACAACTCCCGATGCCTCTGCTTTAGGGTTAGCTCTAAGGTCTTTAAGGTCAGCTAATAACCAAATATATTCTAATAATTCGTCAATACCCGTTCCTTGTAATGCGGAAACCTTGACTGTAATTGTATCTCCGCCCCATTCTTCCGGAACAAGATTATGTTCGGTTAACTGAGTGAGCACTCTATCAGGATCAGCACCCGCTTTATCAATCTTGTTGACTGCAACAATGATAGGCACTTCCGCAGCACGTGCGTGATTGATAGCTTCAATTGTTTGAGGCATTATACCATCATCTGCCGCAACAACAAGGATTGCAATATCTGTTGCTTTAGCACCACGAGCACGCATTTCCGTAAACGCTTCGTGACCGGGGGTATCAACAAATACAATTTTCTTTTCTTTTTTGTTATCAAGATAAACAGTATATGCACCGATAGACTGAGTAATTCCGCCGACCTCGGTAGATACAATTTTGTGTTTTGAGGCTCTGATACTATCAAGCAAAGTCGTCTTACCGTGGTCAACGTGACCCATAATACTAACAACAGGCGCACGTTTTTTGAGTAATTTTTTATCTACTTCCGTAAACTGTTTCTTGATTTCTTCTTTCTTTTCTTCTTCTGCAATATAAGCCTCTAAATCTTCTTCTAAGACTTCAAGCTCATATTCTGCACAAACTTTTTTAATGACATCAACATCAATAAGCTGATTAACTGTTGCCATAACTCCTTGGAACATAAGAAATTTAACAATTTCCGCAGGAGTTTTGTGGATTTTGTCAGCAAGCTCGCTGATTGTCATCGCTCTATCCACAACGATTGATTTAACTTCTTCTACTTCTTCAGCTTTAACCACTTTCTTTTTATGGTGTTGAGCAGCAGCTTTTTCAAGCGAAATCATTTCCTGAGCTTCTTTTTTAGAGTTAAAATCTTTGTCTTTCTTTTTATCGGAAGAACCTTTTTTCTTTGAAAATCCTTTATTTTCATAAATATCCTGCGGGATAATATGACGTTCAATAGGGCGTTTTGGTTTTTCTGACTTATCATCAGAGCCTTTTTTAGCTTCTGTTTTCGCAGAATTAGGATTAACAACCTTCTGTACAGGTTTCTTTCCTTTTCCCTGTTGAACAATTTCAACACGTTTTAAAGGCACTCTTTTAACAATTTCAAGTTTTTTAGCAGGTTCTTTTTTAACCACTTCGACTTGCTTGCGTTCAACCTTTTCGACCTTTGGAGCTTCTTTTTTCACAACTTTTTCAGTTGCCTGTTTAGAATTAGTTTTAGATTCCTCAACCGACGAATCAACAACAGGTGCATCTTTTTTCTTTTTAACAATAAACGCCTTTGGTTTTTTACTAGGTACTTTAGAACCGCCGGCGATAAAATCTTTTAATTTTTGGACTTGCAGAGGGGTAACTGAATTTGAGTGTGATTTAACAGTGATAGAAATTTTTGCAAATTTTTCAATCACCTCTTTACTGGTCAAACCCAGTTCTTTAGCTAATTCACTTACTCTAATATTTTCGTCCATTCAGTAACCCTTTCAAATCCACATTGGATTTTAGAGTTTTGTTGAGTTTATTTTTCTTCAACGCCAACTCTTGACAGTTTTTATTATAACAAAAATATGCAGATCTGCCAAATGTCTTAGAATCAGGCTCTATGACTATATTTCCGCTCTTATATTCTTTTGTTATTTTAATTAATTCTTCACGTGGTTTGAGCTTTCCGCAACCTACACATTTTCTTAATACCATTTTCTCACCTGTTTATATTTTAAATTGAAAAGAAGCAAATGAAAAGAGGTAAATGTAATTAAAATGAATAATATTCTGTCACAGTGTATTCTACCTTAAAGAAAAGAGAAATTTTTCTTAATAAATAAAATAAACTAAAAAAATGAGAGAGATTAAAAGTAGCAAATATATGTTCTATCACTCCAGTCACTTCGTTACATTCTTTCGTTTTATCGGGTTCTTATTCCACAACCAATAATAAAAACGGGTATTTCAAAAGCCAACCCGATTTTATTCGGAGAAGGCGGGATTGTTTTTAACAACAGCGCCCTCGCATTAAACGGAACCGCTTGCACTCCCACCGAAAGCTCAACGTTTCCGTCGAGTCGTGCTGCGCCTTTCGCTTCGCTCATTCCTCTGCTTGGGCTTGTTCGAACTTATACCAAGCTGCGCTTGGTGGTTCTCATCCATTTTTCTGTTTTGATAAAACAAAAACAGGGATAAACCCTGTTTTTATTTTATAAATTCGGAGAAGGCGGGATTCGAACCCGCGGTGGAGTTTCCCCCACACAAACGTTCCAGGTTTGCAC
>CACZPS010000116.1 GCA_902783125.1 uncultured bacterium
GACTAAGAATTTCTGATTTCTTAATCACTTAATCACTTCGTCACTTAATCACTTTTATCAGCCTTCGGCTGATAAACTATAATTTACAAATGCTTCCAAAATATGTAAAGAAATATTAATTTTCTACCACAAAAAGGGCAAATTTTTTTATCCTTATGACTTTATAAAAGTATAAAGCTCTCTCTTCTTATTTAAACGGACAGACCTTGATAACAAGGTCTTTTTTTTATGGTTAATTAGAAAATAAAAATTTACCCGCTTATTCTTATATTCTTTTACCAATTTGCATTTTTGTCTTTTTGTTCTTCCTTATTTCTACTTGAAAAATTGGTATTTAAATGCTAAATTAAATTCATCGATTATTAGTTTATTATAAGGAGTTATGTATATGGGTTGCGATTGCAAAAAATGTAAAAAAACAGTTAGAGAAGCATTAAAAACATTGGGCAAAGATAATTTTGTTCTTATTATGCATGGCGGAAGTTTCCCTGCAAAAGACGGTGAAGACACAGGATTTGGGTCAATGAACTCATCTGCAGCAAAAGAGATTTTTGATTTTTCAGAAGGATTATTTGACGCACTTCAACTTGGACCTGCCGGTAAAACAAAATCATCTGATTCATCTCCTTATACAGGAACAATTTTTTCAGGCAACCCGTTGTTCATTGATTTAAAACAATTAACAACAAAAGAGTGGAACAATATTTTATCGGAAGATACTTATAAAAAAGTTGTTGAAAACAATCCGCAACAAAATAAAGGAAGAACAGCTTATTCATATATCTTTAATGCTCAAAATGAAGCATTAAAAGAGGCTTGGGGCAACTTTAAAACTGGTAAAAAACTCCACAAAGAGTTTGATAAGTTCAAAAAAGAAAATGCTTTCTGGTTAGATAACGATTCATTATATGAGGCTTTATCAATTGATAACGGCAACGATTACTGGCCAATTTGGAATTCTGAACTTGATAAAAATTTGTTAAATCCACAAAGTGAAGAACAAAAATCAGAATCAGAAAAGAGAATTGCTGAAATAAAAGAAAAATATGCTGACGATATTGATTTTTACAAGTTCTGTCAGTTTGTTTTAGAACGACAATTAGAAGAAACAAAGAAATATGCAAAAAAACGTGGTCTTAAAATGATAGCAGACCGTCAAGTAGCGTTCTCAGACAGAGATACTTGGGCTTATCAATCTCTGTTCTTAAAAGGCTGGTGTTTGGGTTGTCCTCCTGATTATTTCTCAAAAGACGGTCAGGCATGGGGATTTCCTGTAATGGACCCTGAAAAAATGTTTAATCAGGATGGAACATTAGGTGAAGGCGGTATCCTAATGAAAAACCTTTACAAGAAGATGTTTAAAGAAAACCCCGGTGGTGTCAGAATTGACCACATTGTAGGTTTGATTGACCCTTGGGTTTATAAATCAGGTAAAAAACCGATGCCTGAACAAGGTGCCGGCAGATTGTATTCATCACCAAAACATCCTGAGCTTTCAAAATATGCTATTGCAGGGATTAATGATATTGATGAAACACTTGAACCTGATAAAGAAAAATATATCAAGACCTTAAACAAAGACCAAATCAAAAAATACGGTCGTTTAATAGAAAAGGTAGTTATTGCTGCTGCAAAAGAATGCGGATTAGACAAAAATGCTATTGTCTGCGAGGATTTAGGAACTTTAACAAACCCTGTTGATGCGGTTATGAAGGAATACAAACTTCAAGGTATGAGATTAACTCAGTTTGTAAAACCAGAAAAACCTGAGCATCCTTACCGTTGTTGCAATATAGAAGAAAATGTCTGGGCTATGGTCGGAACTCACGATAATGAGCCGATATCTTTCTGGGCAAAAAATATGGTTGAAACAGAAATAGGTTATCTCCACGTTAAAAACCTTGTGGAAGATATGTTTGCAGAATCTGATAACAAAGATGAACTTATTTGGAATCTTACTCATGATGCTGAATACTTAAAGAAGGTTAAACTGGCTGAAATGTTCGCATCAAAAGCTAAGAATATTCAAATCTTTTTCACTGATTTCTTTAATATTGATGATGTTTATAATAAACCGGGGACATCAGGTGATGCAAACTGGTCATTGAGATTACCAAACAATTATCTTGACCTTAATAAAATAAACCTTAAAGAAATATTGGCGATGGCAATAAGAGCAAGAGGTTCTGAGTTCGCTAAGAAACATCACAAAATCCTCGAAAAACTCGAAGGATAGGGTATTATTTATAGGCATTAGGGCAATAGGGCAATAAGTTTGTCAAATAGTGTCTAACAAAAATATCAAAAAGTAATGAAGAATAATTTTATAAAAATTTTATTTATATTAGCAATATTTGTTTTTCCGCAATTTTCGTTTGCAGAGGAACAATCGGTTGTTATACCTACTGATGCAAAGTTAGAATATAACCATGGGATTGATTGTTACAAACTAGGTCAGTATGAAGAAGCAATAGCATCATTCAGAACGGCAATAAGGTTATACCCAGACTATATTGATGCCTATTATAATTTGGGTTCTCTATTGGATTATCTGAAACAAGCAGATGAAGCATTGTCTGTTTTTGAACAGATAATCTCAAGAAAACCTGATGAATATGAAGCAATATATAATGCCGCAAAGCTAAGTGCACAACTTGGTGACAAAGTTAATGCCGGAAAATATCTTGATATGATACCAAAATCCAGCGGATACTATACAAAAGCAGCGAGTGTTTTGGCAAAATGTAATGTACCGAAAACCGCGGGTGCAAAAGGCGGAAATCCTGCCTCAAGCGTAAATCAAACAAGCGGATGTTATCCTAATATTACAAGTCCGACCGGTTTGACGACAGATAAATACGGGAATCTTTATGTATCAAGTTTTACGGATAATGCTATTTTTAAAATCCAGCCTGACGGCAAACGTATGCTTTTTTACAAAAGTCCTAACTTGAAAGGTCCGATATCGCTTGCAAGCGATAATGCGGGAAATATTTATGTTGCAAACTATAACGCTAATAATGTGCTTAAATTATCACACTCAGGCGCCTGTACAGTATTGACAACAAATGTTGCTCATCCATACGGTATTCACGTAGATGGAAATATACTTTTTGTTGCTTGCCAAGGTTCAAATTCCGTTCTTAGATTGAAGTTAAGATAAAATCTGTATTGAGGTTAAACAAAAAATCAAAAATCAGACTTTTATATATTTATTGTGGTAAATCCACAAATTAACTTCTGAACAGATTCATGTTTGTTAGGTATATTATAATTGGCATTTTATAGAAATATATATATAAACATATTAGAACGGCACTGTTCAATTCGGTGTTATGAATTTTTATTTGTATAAAAATTAAATAATAAATTAGGATAATTTTATTTTAAGTTTTTTTAACGTGAAAATAACTTTTTCCATAGGGGTAAGCGTTTTACCTTCGATAGATTTTTGCAACTCGTTTAATTTATTATTTTTTGATTTTATTTTTTGCTTTTCTAAATATCTTTCATACGCTATGCGGGATTCCTCATAGATTTGTCCCTCTGTCTTGCCTAAATTTCGCATTGAAAAATATCCGTCAGGACCATCTATTTCACCAAAGGTTATAGATTTTTGAACAGGAACAATCTTCATATTTTATCACTCCTTTTTATTTTATATATAGTAAAAAACCGATAAAAATAACATTTGCTAAGATAATAATGTATATTTTGTGCGGATAATCGTTTGGTATATGTTTATTTACACCTTTGTAATTATGGCTATTCGTCATTAAGGCTAAGGACTGCCATAAATGCTTCTTGCGGTACTTCAACCCTACCGACGGCTTTCATACGTTTTTTACCGCGTTTTTGTTTTTCTAAAAGTTTACGTTTACGGGTAATATCACCGCCGTAACATTTATCAAGCACACTTTTCCTCAACGCTTTAATATTAGTTCTTGCAATTACCCTTCCGCCGATTGCTGCTTGAATTGGCACTTCAAACATTTGGCGAGGAATAATAGTTTTTAATTTTTCCGTTAATTTTTGACCGACATAAAACGCATTGTCCTCATGGCAAATAACAGATAGAGCGTCGACAACTTCGCCAGCTAACATTACATCAAGTTTAACGAGTTTAGAGCGTTTATATTCCGCAAATTCATAATCTAAACTTGCGTAACCTTTTGAGCGTGATTTCAACTGGTCATAAAAATCTGTGATAACCTCAGATAGAGGTATATGATAAACAAGTTCCTGACGCACTTTATCAATATAGTGCATATTGATAAATATTCCCCGTTTTGACTGTGACAAGTCCATAAGCGTTCCTACAAACTCATTAGGAGTAATTATAGATACCTTGACATAAGGTTCTTCTATATAATCTCTATACTGTGCAGGGGGTAAATTAGCCGGATTGTCAATCTCAACGATTTCGCCATTAGTCTTATGAACCTTATAAATAACAGACGGAGCTGTTGTTACAATAGAAAGGTCATATTCTCTTTCTAACCGTTCCTGAGCGATTTCCATGTGTAACATTCCCAAGAACCCGCAACGGAATCCGAACCCTAAAGCTGATGACGTTTCAGGTTCAAAAGTAATACTGCTATCGCTGAGTTTAAGTTTTTCCAAAGACTCTTTCAGTTCATGATAATCCTCGTTATCCACAGGATAAAGCCCTGAAAACACCATAGGTAACGCCTCTTTATACCCTGGGAGTGCTTCAGATGCAGGGTTTTCAACATTAATAACAGTATCGCCGACGAATCTTGTTATTTCTTTTATAGAACCTGCAAAATAACCTACATCCCCGCAAACGAGTTCTTTTACCTGAACTCTGTGAGGGGTCATGTATCCAAGTTCAACTACTTCATACTCTTTACCCGATGCCATAAACTTAACTTTATCGCCTAATCTCATTTTTCCGTCAACGATTTTAAAGAAACAAAGTGTTCCTAAATATTGGTCATAAGCGCTGTCAAAGACTAATGCTCTTAATGGTTTTTCGGTTGTATCTTCCGGCGGAGGCATAAAGTTTACAATAGCTTCCAAAACTTCTTCAATATTTTCACCTGTTTTAGCGCTGACAGGTATTGCTAAAGAAGCATCAATTCCTAAAACTTCTTCTATTTCTGCCTTTACTCCTTCGACATCTGCTGACGGCAGGTCGATTTTATTTATAACAGGAATAATTTCAAGGTTTTGTTCTGCTGCAAGATATACGTTAGCGAGGGTTTGAGCTTCAACCCCTTGAGTTGCGTCAACAATAAGTAATGCACCTTCACATGCAGCAAGAGAGCGAGAAACTTCATAAGAAAAATCAACGTGCCCCGGAGTATCAATCAGATTAAGAACGTAATCTTTATCGTCTTTAGCTTTATAGTTCATACGTGCGGCATTGAGTTTTATAGTAATTCCTCGTTCTCGCTCGATATCCATAGTATCTAATAATTGGTTTTGCATATCACGTTGGGCAATAGTTCCCGTTGCCTCAAGTAGTCTGTCTGCAAGAGTAGATTTGCCATGATCTATGTGAGCGATTATACAAAAGTTTCTGACATTCTCTCTGTATTTCATAATTTTATTATAGCAGAAAGATAAATTATAGTTTATCAGCCGAAGGCTGATAAAAGTGATTAAGTGATTAAGTGATTAAGTGATTAAGAAATCAGAAATTCTTAGTCACTTAGTCACGGTTCACTTAGTCACTGTAAATTATAGTTTAGC
>CACZPS010000117.1 GCA_902783125.1 uncultured bacterium
AAATTCTTAGTCACTTAGTCACGGTTCACTTAGTCACTGTAAATTATAGTTTAGCGAGCAAAGCTCGCTAAACTATAATTTACCACTGTATAAACTACACTAAATATATCCTACATTTGTATGATTTGATTTAAAATTGAAATGATATGCTATATATGTGAATTTACCTACGATTATATAGAAAGGAAGTATATCAATGAAAATTGATTCTATAATTGGTGCAAAGTTTGGCACTTTGTCTATAAAAAAATCAACATCCACAAATCCATTTGAATCGAATAGTTTTAAAGGAAAGACATTTGGCGGAAGCGTATTACCGTTTGCCGATGTTTTTCAAGCAATAAAGCCTGCTGAAACCCCAAAACCTACTAAGTTAGCTATGTTAGCAGGTGCTATGGCTGATTTAACAAACGGGTTCAAATCTCATATTACAGAACCTATCAAACAGTTTGCGCATAGAGTAAAAGAAAATATTACTCTTGGCATTGACAAGATAAAGAATGTTAAAAACTCCTTAGTCGAAATGAAAAACACAATGCACGACAGAATTACACAAGTGTTTGATTGGCACAAAGCCGAAGAACCAAAAGTTGGTGAAGCACGTATATTGAGTCTTAAGCATATAAACGAAAAAGCGGAAGTAAAAGATTTGAAAGCTACATGGATTGCTGAAAATGCAAAGCTTTCTAACGAAGAAGGAAAGGCTGTTGCATAATGAATAAAACGATAGAAAAAATTATTAACTCATTAGAAAAACACGAAGATTTAGAATCAATATCTGTATTAGAAGAACTTGGAACAAATTCTCCTGACAATGAAATAAGAGAATTGACTTCTAAAGCGTTAGTCAGAAAAAATCTTCATGATTCTCTAAAGGTTGTTATTATTAACCAAGGTAAAGGTATTAATGACCTATGTCCTACTGTTGCGATGAGTACTGTAAATGAAATTCTTGCACTTGACGATAAGTCGGAAGTGATTAAAATATTAGATGATACTATTAATCTAAACTCTATTGAAGAAGTGAGAGAAAACGCAAAATCAGTAAAATCATTGCTCAGCTTGAGTGCTGAATAATTTTGATAAGACCAATCTTTCCTTTTAATGAGAGAGAAATTTTTCTTAATGAGCTTGCGAATTTAGAAAAATGAGAGAGGTTAAAATGGTTTTCCACAAAATCGCACGAATAGTTAAAAACATAGCGTTCATGATGTTGTCTTGGCAGGGTGAATTTTTGCAAAAGCGTCTTGCAAAAAGACTCGGTTATACTAAAAAAGCTGTTATGGACGGTTGTACTGTTGATATATCTCAAGATATAAAGGATAAACTGGCAAAGGTTGATAACGATGTTCGTGCGATTTTAAAACAATGTAAAAATAATCCGTTTGAAGTTATTAAATATCTTGAAGAACATAATGTTCCGGTTTTTCTTATTAAACATTCAAAACGGTTTGTTAAATTTATAAAAGAAAAAGAAGGACTGATAACAGATAGAACAGGGTTAACTGCTTTGGTTCTTAATCTATGGACAAATCAGGGAATAAGTTTTAAAACAAAGACTTTTGTACTTATGGAAGACAGTGAACCGGATATTTATAATTTGATACATTGTTTACACAAATGGTATGCAAAAAAAGAAGGGTTATTGGGGTTTGATGAGAAATCCCAAAAACTGCTCAGAAAATTTAATGATAAAAATGAAGATAAACTAATTGGCAGACTCTCTATTCCTGAAATTGAAGGATTAAAAAATGCGATTTCAAGAGATGTTCAGGCAATAGAATTTGTATCAAAATACTCAAGAGAAAATGCAGGCGCTAAAAAAGCATTGGAAAAAATGCAAACGGATAATGGTGCTAATATATAATTTATTAATTGTTATGTTTATAAATCACAAGGAGTTAAACCTTTACTGTTTATTTCAATAATAGGCTGCATATAATCTACATCACTATCATTTAAAGATTCTAGTGAAAATTTTGACAGATTTAAAATTTCTTTTGTTATATCTTTTACTGATTTGTTTTTAACTTTTGTCTGAAGAGCAAATCTTGGTACATTGTATCTAAACTCTGATATATCATTTATTGTGAATTGTGATAAAAATTCTTCTGTTTCAGTCAAGCAATCACTGTTGTAAAATATTCCTTTGTATATGGCAAGCAGGGAATACATATATTCTTCACTTACACAATCGTGATTTCTTATTTCAATAAAGTTTCTGAGCCTTATTTCAGGAAAAAATAAATTAGCATGTAGTTCAAAATCTTTGAACTCTGCATCAAATCCTTCCCAACCGGATTGAATGAATTGCTTAAAATTAATTTTACCGTTTATATTTATATATTTACCCCCACGAACAATATATATCATAGGAATTTCAAGCAGAGTCTTAAGGTAATCGGAAAATCCCATATCTTTTTTTAATTTTGTTGCAAACCCGCAACGCTCATTATCCGTATTTAGCCAAGCTAGTGCACGAAAACTTTTATAACCCGTATCAACATTCCCTCTTATTTTAGAATTTGCAAACATAGCGGTAATAAAAGGTGACAGCTTATTAGCAAGATTAAATTTTCTTATTGCGTCTTCTTCATCTTTAAAATCAATCCCCACTTGTATTCCTGCTGTTTCTCGCATCATTACATCCGAAAGTATCCCCCAAAGATAATTAGCCATATATTTATATCGAGTTTTTGGGATAAGTTTAATATTTTTATAAGTTGTTTTTGGATAAACACCTTTATTACATAACTCTATGTCGTATTTATCAAAAATAGGTAATAATGTTTTATCTATTTCATCAACTCTATTTTTAAGTTCTCTTACTGATTTTTGAGGTTCTATACTCAACTCAACCTGCGCCCCCGGCTCAAGAGTAATTGTGTTATGAAGTTTTTTTAGTCCGATTATTTCATTATCGTCTAACAAATAATCCCAATTATCCTCTTTTGCAAATTGTTTTAATACTTCGCATATCCCAAATTCACCGTAATATGACACCGCATCTTTTGTATATTTGTTTATTGGTAATCTTTCGTATTCAAGACCTAAAAACTCCTCCGTTTTACAGCCCGAAATAAAAGTTCCCAAAAGTTTTTCTTGAGATAATTTTTCTTTACAGTGTATCATATCTTCTCCTTTGATTATTATATTATAAATTTATTAGCGGGTTAAAATATTTTCTAAATTATTATGACACCTAATGATAAAAACTATCTTACCTTAATGTATTATTTTAAGGGATAATTAAAAAGATATTAAAAGATTGTCGGGTATTGATTTATGTATTAATATAAAAATGGACTTATAAGTAAGGGGTAAATATAAATAAAGTGAATAATTTATCTTTCTGATATAATAAACGAAAAGAGGAAATAATTATGAAAGATATGTTAGATAAAATTTTACAGATAGAAAAAAAATATAATGAGCTTGGGGTTACACTGTCTGATCCTGAAGTTATTCAGGATTATAAAAAGTTTCGTGATTTGTCAAAGCAACGTAAATCTATGGAAGAAACAGTTAATCTCTACTACGAATGGAAACAGGCTGTTGATGCAATAGAAGATGCTAAACAACTTATACACGAAGAAAAAGACGAGGAAATGAAATCGTTTTTGAAAGCTGAAATGGAAGAAAACGAAGCTAAACTTCCTGTTTATGAGGAAAAAATGAAGGTATTATTGCTTCCCCGCGACCCGATGGATGATAAAGATATTATGTTAGAAATCAGAGGTGGCGCAGGCGGTGATGAAGCTAACATTTTTGCAGGCGATTTGGCAAGAATGTATTTGAAATTTGCAGATAAGCAAGGCTGGCAAACCCAGATTTTATCTAAAACAGAATGTGAAGCAGGCGGATATTCTGAAATAATTATTTCTATAAAAGGTGATGCGGTATATTCAAAACTGAAATATGAATCCGGAGTTCACAGAGTTCAACGTGTGCCTGAAACAGAATCGCAGGGCAGAGTCCACACATCAACTGCAACAGTTGCGGTTATGCCGGAAGTAGATGATGTGGAAATTGAAATTAGACCTGAGGATATTGAAATGTCAACCGCACGCTCAGGTGGTGCAGGCGGGCAAAACGTTAATAAAGTTGAAACTGCAGCTCGTCTTTTTCACAAACCAACAGGGATTATGATTTTCTGTACGGAAGAACGTTCTCAACTCCAGAACAAAGAACGTGCAATGGAGATTTTGAAAGCTAAGTTATATGATTTAGAAGTTCAAAAACAAATGCAGGAGGTCACTGACCTTCGTCGTTCTCAGGTCGGTACAGGCGACAGAAGTGAACGTATAAGAACTTATAACTTCCCTCAAGGCAGACTGACAGATCACCGTATCGGTCATAACCTCAATGTCTGGACGGTTATCGACGGCGATATGGATGAGCTTTTAAATCTGTTGATTGAATATGACCAAAAACTTAAACTTGAAAAACTCGCTCAAAGCTAAATAAGTAAAGAGATAAATAAAATAAATAGTGAGTAGTAGATAGAATTTTGTAATAGATATACTTTTTGTTTCGACTTGGTGTCTATTGTTTTTTATTTATTATTTTTTAACGTAGCATTACTTGTTTTTGATTTAAAAATTAGTTGTTTTGGCACATCTTTTATGCCGGATTTTTGAGTAATAGTATTAACAAATGTAAATATATATTTCATCATGACCGCAAAAAATTTTTTTAGACACGTTTAAATAAACAACCATATAAATAACATAATACATAATTCATAAATACAATTCTCAAGAAGTAATCCTTCTTGAGTTTTTTTATCTCTGCCTTACGGACGTTTTACGGCCAACGGGCTATCTTTTGGCATGAATGTGTATCTTAATCCGAGATTCGCTATGCAAAAGAAGAATTCTAATTCTTCGCCTTTTTCAATATCCAAATCATTAAATGGAATACAAATATCAATATTTCCGTTCTGGGTGATATTCAATCCTTGCGAATCAACCAGTGTCCATAAATTGTCAGGTATTGATTTTGATAAATATGAAGGATAAAGTTTATTATTAACAACAGTAATAATAAGTTCGTTGTGGTATTTATTTTTTAAAATAGGAAATACCGATTCAGTTCTGTTTGTTATTTTTATATTTGAACACGTTTGTTTAATATTAGAATTTTTTGTATAAATATAAAATTGATGTATTCTTGGTTTAGTTTCGTTATGTTCCTTATAATGCGGATTAAGTTCCAGTTTAAAATAAATATTATCGTTATCAAAACCGTAACTAATATTATTAAAAATTTTACTTTCCTGAAAAACAGGTCCGTCTATTAAATCAATACTGTCTGAATATAGCCAATCTGAGTTGTATTGTGGGAGATTTACATTACTAATTCCGTTATTTTCGTAAACAGTATCAATTATTGAATAGTCGAGGTATTCAGGATAATTTTCACCCAGATATTTATAAACATTTTTAAGATGTTCTCTAAACAGAAAATCAAAAACGTTATCTTGACCTGAATTATTAGGTTCACCATACCACCAGAACCAGTCACTGCCTTCTGCGATATACAATTCTCGTTTTGATTTTGTTATATTTTTATCATCTTTTTTTATTTCAATAATCTTATATAAATCATTTCTTACATTGTTTAAATATTGCCAAGCAAGGTTTTTAACAGGATCTCCAAGCCAAAAATTAAAGTTTTTATTTATCCAAGACCCCGGATAAATTTTATTAAGAGTTTTTTTATTCTTATCTCTGTCAATATACTCACTGAGTAGAACCGTTTTTATAGAATCATCATTTTCTATTTTTGAATAAATACTATAAAGAAAATCATATCCGTCATTTTTATAACTTTCCCAACAGTTTTCGCCATCAAGAGCTATTGTTAAAAGATGATTTTCATCAGGTGAAACAACTAATTTATTTTGAATAGACTTTATTTTATTGTACAAATCACTCGCCGAAATATTTGGTTCAACGTTACAATATTCAAAATTTATAAGGTTTGGTATAAGTGAATCTCTGAATATAATATCTAAATTATTGTTATTTTTATTATAGTTATAAGTTTTCAAAAGATAATAAGGGTCTTCAATGTTACCTTTAAAATCCCTTACAAATTCAAAATTAATACTTTTTGATAAAATAGATTCATCAGAAACTGTCCATTTTAGACCTTCCTGAGAAAACAGTTCTAAAACTTTATCAGTAAGACAATATTCTGATGCCCAGATACCCTTTGGTCGTATTCCGAAAACTTCTTCTATTCTATCTAATGCAGATTTAACATGATAATGCGCATCTTCTTCCAAATCAAAATTTACGGGAAGATTATCTTTGTTAGGTAAATTTTTCGTTGATGTTTCATAATCACAAAGAATCGGCATTATTGGATGATAATAAGGACTTGTCGTTAATTCTATTCTGCCTTGTTCTATATATTTTTTATAGGTTGGAATAATCTCTTTTATTATAGATTTATGGATTTCAATTATTTTTATTCTGTCTTTTTGAGTATAATTATGACCTTTTTTTACTAATTTTTTAACCTCAGGATACCTTTCATAATGAGTAGGGTCTATCCAAGAAAGATTAAATAATGCCATTAAATCAGAAAATTCCTGATCTGAGTAATCATCAACATTTACAATATTACTTGAAAACCGTTTTTTAAAAAGTTTTCTATATGTCGGATAATTATAGACCATTGTTTCATATTTTGAGTTAAAGAAATTATTTAAAATATATTCTTTTTCACTTCTTTCAATTTCTTCGATATTTGAAACTGTTAAACTTGAATGAATATCATTAAAGCCGTTTTCCGTGTATTGAATAAGTTCATCTAAAAGCGCAGGAACAATATTTATATTCAGTTTGAGTTTTGGGAATTTTTCCAAAATATTAACCATATCAAGATAATCTTTAACAGCATGTAATCTTGCCCAAGGCATCAGAAAAACACCATCAAGCTCATAAACAGGCTGGTGCATGTGCCAATAAAACGCAACAGATAAATCTTTTCCCGATAAGTTATCCATAGCTTTATTATATCAAAATTTTATATAACGGTAAACAAAAACATTTTACTTAATAAGTGATTCTAGAATTCGGTTGTTGTTTTCATTTTGTTTTTGAATTTAACGATATTATTTTGGAAAATAAGGTTAACTGTTCCTGTAGGGCCGCTTCTTTGTTTTGCAATAATAATTTCAGCCTCACCTTTATTTTTTGCTACTTCTGCTGCATCTTCAGGGTCAATTTCACCCTTGTTCATATAATATTCCCCACGATATATGAACATAACAATATCAGCATCTTGTTCGATAGAACCGGAATCTCTCAGGTCAGAGAGTTGAGGACGTTTATCGGTTCTGCCTTCTGTCGCACGAGAAAGCTGAGAAAGAGCTATAACA
Organism: uncultured bacterium; assembly: GCA_902783125.1. Classification (GTDB taxonomy): domain Bacteria; phylum Cyanobacteriota; class Vampirovibrionia; order Gastranaerophilales; family Gastranaerophilaceae; genus UBA2883. Next base: position 7,394 of record CACZPS010000117.1, read on the forward strand.
GGAACATTAAGTTCTTTTGCCAATAGTTTTAAACCTCTGGAAATTTGTGAGATTTGTTGAGTTCTGTCATCTCTCCCGCCTGTTTCAATCAATTGCAAATAGTCTATTACAATAAGACTTAAATCTTTTCTTGTTATGGCTAATCTTCTGCATTTTGCACGGATATCGGTTAAAGTTGCCCCAGGAGTATCATCAATATATATAGGCGCTTCCGCAAGATTACTCATAGCAGTCGCCAGTTTTTCCCAGTCGTTCGCTTGCATATTCCCTGAACGAAGTCGTTGAGAATCAACCTCTGCTTCCGAACACAATAGACGTTGTACAAGCTGGTCTTTTGACATTTCCAGAGAAAAAATAGCAACAGTTTTATTTCCTCTTAAAGCTGCATTTTGAGCTATATTTAGAACAAACGCAGTTTTACCCATTGCAGGACGGGCTGCAAGAATTATTAAATCAGATTTTTGAAATCCGTTTGTCATATCGTCTAAATCGTAAAAACCGGATTCTACTCCTGTTTTTTCATCTCTATGTTTGTATCTGTAATCTATTTTTTCATAGGTATCAAAAACCAAAGATTCGATAGGAACGAGGTCAGATGTGGTTTTCTTTGATGAAATATCAAAGATAAGTTTTTCTGCTTTTTCTAATGATTCACTGCTTGGAGTGAGGTCGTAACCTGAGGTTGTTATTTCAGAACCTGCATTGATTAGTGAACGTTTTATTGCTTTTTCTTCAATAATTTTTGCATAATACTCAACATTTGATGAGGTTATACACTTTAAACTTAAATCATTGATAAATGCACGACCGCCAACCAGTTCAAGTTTTTGATTGATATTCAAAGTATCTGATACCGATACAATATCAACAACATTACTGTTGTTTGTGAGTTGCATTATTGCTTCGTAAATATATCTGTGAGCAGGTTTGTAAAAATATTCAGGTTTTAAAATACTGACTACTTTGTCTAAACATCTCGGATTTACTAATATTGCGCCTAAAACTGCTTCTTCTGCCTCAACATTTTGAGGCATTAGTTGTGATATATCTGTGGATTTATTTTTTACTACGCTTACTGCCATTTTTATCTTCCTGTATTTTATTCGTGAATTAGTTGTTATAAATAGTGTATCATATTAGTTTCCGCTTGTAACCATGATTTAAGTTATGTAAAAACATTGTCATGCTGAAAAATTATTTATATTTTTCTTCTTTCATTTTTTGATAGTATTGTTCACTTAACCGTATTAAATCATCTGACACCAATTGTATTTGCATTTGATATTAATTTTTTAGAACTTGTTGATGTTTCAAAAGTTGAATTATAGTAAGTTATCTTATTTAAAACATATATAATAATCTGCTTGTTATATAATTAAATTATGAAAGCCGATTTACATATACACTCAGACTGTTCTGACGGAAGTGATTCTATAAAAGAACTTGCAAAAGTGGTAAATGAGTCAGGTTTAAAAATAGTTGCATTAACTGATCATGATACCACTGCGGGACTTGTTGAGTTTGAGAAATTATTATCAGATGATATAAAATTCATTAAAGGTATTGAATTAACCTGTCTGGCAGGTGATATTAAATGCCATCTTCTGGGTTATAATATCAATCCTGAAACCTCTGAATTAAAAGAATTAATACTTAAAGGTAAAAAATTAAGACGAATAAAACTGGATACAAGAATAGAATATTTAAAAAATGTTTGGAAGATTGAACTTACAAAAGAAGAAAGTGACTGGTTGTATTCAAGACACAGTGTGGTAAAAACACATCTTGCAAATATTCTTGTAAATAGAGGTCTTGCTGACAGTAATCTTTCTGCAATGAAAAAATATCTTGATGACTGTAAAACCGGTAATACAAGATTTGACGGAATAGAAGCAATAGATGTGATAAAAATATCAGGCGGAATACCCGTATGGGCGCACCCTTTGGGCGGCGAAGGTGAAGAACATATTTCGCAGGAGCTGTTTCTTAATCGTTTGGAAAAAATGAAACAGTATGGAATACAAGGAATAGAGTGTTATTATTCCAGATATAATAAAGTGGAGATTGAGTTTTTGTTAAAAACCGCCAATGAAAATGATTTGTATATCACCGGCGGAAGTGATTATCATGGCACAAACAAAGATATTCCGCTCGGAAAACTAAATACTGAAAATATGCAGATAAATTCTGATAAATTAAGTATTTTAGAAAGGCTGTGTTGATATTTTCTTATGGAAAAGGAGTAAATGTAATTAAAGTGCATAGAAAGTGATAATGTATGATGTTTTGCATCGATTACTGACAAAAAATAAGGTGCGGTTGATTCCGTACCTAATTTTATTAATAATATTTTGTATATTGCTGCGAAAGAAACCACAGACTGCCTGTTGTATTCCTAATTTTGTCATATAATTATAGTAAATATAATTATTGACAAAGATAAAATTCGGCACAGACGGTTAGTGGGGTAAATATTATTATGACAAAGATAAAATTCGGCACAGACGGTTGGAGGGCGATAGTAGGTGAAGATTTTACAGGGGTAAATGTAGAATTAGTAGCAAAAGCTATTGCTAAATATGTTTTAGACACTTACGGAATTGATAAGGAAATAATCATTGGTTATGATCCTCGTAATATGGCTGATGTGTTCTCAAAACTGACTGCGGATATCATATCGAGTTATGGGTTTAAGGTTTCGTATTCATCAAGAGTTGTTCCGACTCCTGTGCTTGCTTATTGTGCCAAAAACAGAAACGCATGTGCTGTTATGTTTACTGCCTCACATAACCCGCCTGAATACTTGGGGATTAAATTTATTCCTGATTATGCAGGGCCGGCAACTAAAGAGATTACGGATAAGTTAGAAGAAAATATTTCCCAAATTGAAAATGGAAAATGGAAAATTGAAAATGTTTTTGATAACAATAAGAAAAATACATTTACCTTTGTTGATTTTTCAGAAGAATATTATGAACATATCGAAACCCTGATTGATTTTGAAAAAATCAAAGATGCAGGGATAAATATCATATTTGATGGATTATTTTCTGCGAGTATCGGGTATTTTGATACTCTGCTGAAAAATCACGGCATAAAGTTTGATAGTATGAATATGGTTCATGATGTGAATTTCGGCGGGGGCATGCCGGAACCAAAACCTAAATATATGACTGATTTGATAGCGAAAATAAAATCAACAAAAAATACAGTCGGATTTGCAAATGATGGTGACGCTGACAGATTTGGGGTAATCAATGAAAATGGTGAATACGTTACCCCAAATGAGATAATTGCGATTTTATTAAAACATTTAAAAGAAAACAAAAAAATGTCAGGCTGTCTTGTAAAAACTGTCGGGGCAAGTCTTATGTTGGATAAAGTTGCTGAAAAAACAGGAGTAAAAGTAGTTGAAACCCCTGTCGGATTTAAACACGTCGGTCAGGCAATGAGAGAGAATGATTGTCTGATAGGCGGTGAAGAATCGGGCGGGTTGAGTATTAAAGGTCATATTCCCGAAAAAGACGGGCTGCTTGCTAATTTGCTTGTTTTAGAAGCTATGGCTTATTGGGGTAAATCATTAGTTGAACTTCAACAGGAATTGAAAGAATTTGTCGGAGCTGAATATATAAATGACAGGATAGATTTTAAGTTAAACGACCGCTCAGGGGTAAATGTTGTTATAGATAAGATTGCAGAGATAAAGTCTGCAGGCGGGTTTGAACTCACAAAAACTGACCGCAAAGACGGGATAAAAATATATCTTGGGGATAATAGCTGGGTGTTAGCAAGACCAAGCGGAACAGAGCCGTTACTCAGAATATATTTCGAAAGTGACAGCAAAGAAAACTTACAAAAACTTAAAGATGATATCTTAGACGAAATTAAGTAAATAAATTATAAATACATTCATATTTTAGTAAATCAGCCGAAGGCTGATAAAAGTGATTAAGTGACTAGGTGATTAAGTGATTAAGTGATTAAGAAATCAGAAATTCTTAGTCACTTAGTCACGGTTCACTTAGTCACTGTAAATTATAGTTTAGC
>CACZPS010000118.1 GCA_902783125.1 uncultured bacterium
ATACGGTACTAAGGTTTACTTAGTTAACACAGGTTGGGCAGGCGGTTCTGCTTCATCAGGTGCTAAGAGAATGAAACTTGCTTATACAAGAGCTATGGTTACAGCTGCATTAAACGGTTCATTCGATAGTGTTGAATTTAAACACCACGATATCTTTAATGTTGATTATCCTACATCTTGTCCTAATGTTCCTGCTGAAATGCTCGATGCTAGAGGAATGTGGTCAGATAAGAGTGCTTACGATGAAGCTGCTAACAAGTTGGCTCAAATGTTTGCTGATAACTTCTCTAAGAAGTATCCAAATATGCCGGCTGAAATTGTAAATGCAGGTCCTAAGCCAATGAGCATGGTATAAGATTAATTTTTATATACATAAAAAAGCTCCGATATTTATCGGGGCTTTTTTTAGTTTATTAATGTAACAATAGTTTTAATTTATAGCTTGAAATAAAACTTTTTTCATGTTATGTTTATTCCTGTCAGAAAAGTTATAAATTGAATATTTCGTTAGGCAGAGATTCTGCTTTATGTTTTATTGATTTATTCAATTTAAAAATATAGGCTAGCAAATAAGTAGTACACCGGAAAATTAGAAAGGTTAAAAATGACTGAAGAAAAAAAAGGGGTAAATGAAACTAACCCTGCTGAAGATGAAAAAGTGACAGAAGCTGCAGCATCTGCTGAAAAACCGGCAGAAGAAAAAGTTGAAGCATCTGAAGAAACAGCAACCGAAACTGAAGAAGATATTACAGCAGAAGCAACTGCTGAATTAGAAACAGAAGATGAAGTTGATGCTGTTGAAAATGAAAGAAAACCTGCTAAAAAATCAAGAGGCAGAAAGAAAAAAATAGAAACAAAAGAAGAAAAACCACAATCTGAATGGTCTGAACAAGTTGTTCAAATCAGTCGTGTAACAAAGGTTGTAAAAGGCGGTAAGAAATTAAGTTTCCGTGCAATCGTTGTTGTTGGTAACAAAAAAGGTCAAGTCGGAGTTGGTTGTGCGAAGGCAGCAGAAGTTATTATTGCTATTCAAAAAGCAATTGCAGATGGCAGAAAAAATCTTATTACAGTACCTATCTTTAAGACAACTATTCCACATCCTATCACAGGCAGAAGCGGTGCAGGTAAGGTTATGTTAAGACCGGCTTCACAAGGTACAGGTATTATAGCCGGTGGTGCGGTTCGTCCGGTGTTAGAGCTTGCAGGGATTGAAAACATTTTGTCTAAATCACAAGGTTCTAAATCACCTTTGAACGCAGCAAACGCTACATTAAATGCTCTTAAATCATTAAGAAGATTTGATGAAGTTGCTAAAAAACGTGGTTTAACAATGGCTGAATTGTTAAATTAATAAAGTGGAAAATGGAAAGTGGTAAGTGATAAGTTGTCTATTCACTATTCACTATTCACTATTCACTTTGTTTGGATAGATGTACAAATAAAGTAAAAGAAGGAATAATAAAAATGGCAAAGAATAAACAAATAAAAATAAAACTTGTCAGAAGTATAATCGGTGCATCACCTGCTCAAAGAAAAGTGGTTGCAGCGTTAGGCTTAAAGAAAAAAGATCAAGTTGTTGAACATTATGACAGCGAAACCATTATGGGTATGGTTAATAAGGTTAACCATTTGGTTGCTGTTGTTGATTAATAAGTGGAAAATGGAAAGTGGAAAGTGATCTATTCACTATTCACTATTCACTATTCACTTTGTTTGAAATAAAAGTACAAATAAAGCAAAGAAGGAATTTTTAAAATGACAAAAGAAACTATAAAATTAACAGATTTGAAACCTGCACAAGGTTCAACATCTACAGGGAAAAGAGTTGGTCGTGGTCGTGCATCAGGCATGGGTAAAACTTCAACTCGCGGTCACAATGGTGAAGGTCAACGTTCAGGACGGTCTTCAAAGAGAGGTTTTGAAGGCGGACAAATGCCTAGTTACAGACAATTACCTAAATTAAAAGGTTTTGAGATTATAAACAAACGTAATTGGGCTGAAATCAACGTAGGCAGACTTGATGCTCTTAATTTGAAAGAAATTTCTTTAGAGTCATTAAAAGAAATTAAAAAAGTTCATCCAGCAAGCGATGGTTTAAGAGTATTAGGTAACGGTGAATTAAAATCAAAATTAACAGTTAAGGCTGTATATGTATCTCCATCAGCAAAATCAAAAATTGAAGCAGCCGGTGGTACAGTTGAATTAGTATAAGTTTAAAGAGGTAATATAATGGCTTTAAATAGTATAAAACCACCTAGTACGGCAGATTTAGCCGCAATGTGGCAGGCATCAGGATTAAAGAATAAAATTATCTTTACTCTGTTGATGGTTGTTGCATTCAGATTTGGGGCGCAAATTCCAATATATGGTATTAATAACTCAGTATTTCAAAATATTGCAGCGGGTAATAATATCATAGGTTTTTTGGATTTGTTCTCAGGTGGTGCATTAGGTAAGGTATCAATGTTCGCATTAGGTATCGGACCGTATATTACAGCACAAATCATTGTTCAGCTTGTGTCTGTTGTTATTCCTTCATTAGAAAAACTACAGAAGGAAGAAGGTGAGGCAGGAAGAAGAAAATTAGCTCAATACACAAGAATCTTTACGGTTATATTGGCAATTTTTCAATCTGTAATATTTATGATATTTATGTCACACTTGCCGGCGGCAATATTGCCAGGGGTACCATACGGAATGTTCTTTATAAGTTCAATAACTGCACTTACTGCAGGTTCTGTCCTTGTAATGTGGATATCTGAACTTATTACGGAACACGGTATCGGTAATGGTGGTTCATTAATCATTTTTGTCGGTATTATATCAGGGATTCCTTTGTATTCTCAACGTACGGCTGAACTTGTAACACAAGATCCTTCGTTGCAATTTGGTTTGGTTGCACTACTTGCAATCTTCTTTGCAACAATGGTTCTTATTGTAATAATGCAAGAAGCAATGAGAAAAGTTATAATTGTTAACCCTAAAAGACAGGTTGGAAACAAAGTTTACGGCGGAGTGAATACATTTATTCCGTTTAAACTCAATCCCGGCGGAGTTATGCCAATTATCTTTGCTATTGCTATATTGTTATTCCCTTCAACTATTCTCAGTGTGTTGGGACAAGCACCTTTGCATAATGCGACTTTGAGTACAATTATTCTTACTTTGAATAAAATCTTTAGTCCATCTGGTGCTTGGTATTACATAATATACTTTACAATGATTGTGTTATTGACATTTTTCTACGCATCAATAATGCCAAATATGCAGCCAAAAGAGATTGCAAATAATCTAAAAAAATATGGTTCTTCAATTCCTGGTATTAAACCTGGAAAGCCTACGGCTGATGCGTTAGACAAGATTTTATCAAGAGTAACATTTATCGGTGCTATGGCGTTAGGTATAATCGCACTTGTACCGTCGTTTACAAGTTATTTGACTAAGATAACAACTGTTCAAGGTATTGGTGCAACATCTCTAATCATCATGGTTGGGGTTGCGCTTGATTTAATCAATCAGGTCAGGACACACTTGTTGGCTAAAAACTATGAATCTTTCTTAAAAGATAAATAAGAAATGATTGTTTTAATGATTTAAGGCGGAGAATGTTTATCAATTCCCCGCCTTTTTTAATTTATTCAGTTTACCTCTATCTTGCTGGAATGCATTATATTTCTATTCTTTAAAGCCTTATACCTCTAATAATCAGTTAATATTAACATTTAGCACTTTAAATTATTTTAACGATATAAATTTATCTATTACATTTATAACAAATTCAATAGCACCTTTTTGCGATTTAAAAATGTCTTTACAAGAATTGACCATTTGTTGGTAACATTCTTTATTTGAAAACAGTTGCTCCAGTACTGTAAAAAATTCGTCTTCTGTTTTAACTATTCTTGAGGCATTAGCCCTTGTTAAAATACTATAAATATCTCTAAAATTTTTTATGTTTCCGCCGGATACGGTCGGGACATTATATATTGTCGCTTCAAGAGGATTGTGACCGCCGGTCTTATTAAAGCTGCCCCCAATAAAAGCTACATCAGAGATTGCATATGCCTTTTTTAGTTCTCCAAGGGTATCAAGAATTATTATATCATTATCGATAAAAGTGTCATTTTTAGAACGATAACCAACATTGAAATTATAAATTTTTAAAAGATTTTCTATTTCCGAAATTCGTTCTAAATGTCGTGGTGCTATTATAAGTTTTAGATTATTGTGATTTGTTCTCAGTTTTACGAAAGTTTTAATAACAATTTCATTTTCGCCTGAATGAGTACTTCCTGCAATGAGAACTTTATTATTGTTTTTTTCTAAATCTATATCAGAAACTGGTTTATCAATATCAAATTTTAAGTTAGCCATAACTTCCGCATTTTGTGGCTTTACACCAAGTGATATAAACCTTTCATTATCAAGCTCACTTTGGGTATAAATTTTTGAATATAGGTTTAGAATTAGACTAAAAAACGGTTTTAACCATTTATATGAACTATACGATTCATCTGATATCCTGCCGTTGATTATAACAAGCGGAATATTTCTTTTCATACACTGTATCGCAAAATCAGGCCAAAGCTCTGTTTCTGCAATTAAAACGATATTAGGATTAATTCTGTTTAGAAAGTTATTTACTGAAATTGGAAAGTCAAACGGGAAATAGGTAATAAAATCTAAAATTTCAGAATACTTCTTTTTTGCAAGTTCCTGACCGGTTTTTGTGCCGGTTGTCAGAACAACAGAACAATCCGGAAAAGATGCTTTTACCTGTTTTAAGAGTTTTTCTAATGATAAAACTTCACCAACTGACACAGCATGAAACATTATTACACTGTCTTTTAGTTGAGGTTTTTCAAATAACCCTAATTTTATTCTGCGGGTATTAGTATCTTTTCCTGTATGTAATCTTGCAACAGCTACAAAAGGGTAAAATAATATAAACCCTATTGTCGAAAAAATATCATATATGATTGAAAATAATCTAAACACAGCTATCCCTTATATAATATGAATAAACCCCTCACTTCACTTTATTATCATAAATGGTGGAGATGGCGACTCTGCCGAGTGAAATGATTGAGTATCATTTCACGAGAGGTAAAAACCCACAAGTGCGAAGCTCGTTTGGGTATGAGGACCCCAT
>CACZPS010000119.1 GCA_902783125.1 uncultured bacterium
TGGAAAGTGGAAAGTAATTATGTCGAGCTTCGCTCGACGTGTATTTATAATAATTACAGCCGTAGGCTGATAAAAGTGATTAAGTGATTAGGTGATTAAGTGATTAAGAAAAGAGAAATTCTTAGTCACTTAGTCACGGTTCACTTAGTTACTGTAAATTATAGTTTAGCGAGCTTTGCTCGCTAAACTATAATTTACCTTTACATTTTTAATAAAAAATTACTCATTTATAAATTTTTATTATAGAATATAAATTGTAATGATTTATAGTATGTAATGGAGATGGAATAATTGGAAATTAAACAAGATGGTGACACATATTTAGGCAGACATGTTTTAGCGGAATTTTTTGAATGTGACCCAAATGTTTTGAATAACAAGGACAAAATAGAGAATTATATGGTAGATGCGGCTATTGAATGCGGAGCAACAGTTGTTCAAAAATGTTTTCACATGTTTAATCCTTTTGGTGTTAGCGGAGTTGTAATTATTGCTGAAAGCCATCTTGCAGTACATACTTGGCCTGAACTCGGATATGCCGCAGTAGATTTGTTCACTTGCGGTCAAAAATGCGACCCTAAAGTTGCATACGAATTTTTAAAGAAAAAATTTAACTCTAAAAAAGCATTCTATACCCAACTAAAACGCGGAATAATGGATGAAACAACAAAACAGGTTTCTGAAAAAGCGTTTGAATTATCAGAACAATATGAGTCATAAAATACAGAATATAATTTTTATCTCTGATTCTTAAAAAAATAAAAGACGCCGGAAGGGTAAATTTTTAAGAAATTAGATAATATATGTTATGTATTTAGTCCGGCGTCTAAAAAGTTTTTATTGGTCTGATTCGCTGTGTTTATCAATAAGTTTTTCGAAATCAGACGGTTTAATACTCTGTATAAAACTTTTAAATTCTTCCGCTTCTTCTTCGTCACGCGCGGAATCGGTAGACACTGCACCGTTCATAAGCACATTAGATGTTACATAGATTGGTGCATCTGCCCTCATTGCAATCGCTATTGCATCAGACGGTCTTGAATCAATAATAATTTCTTTATCTCCATCTGTAAGGTATATATTTGCATAATAAGTTTCTTTCTCAACATCATTAATTTCAATTTTTGAGATAGAAAACCCCGTTTTATCAATAATATCTACGACTAAATCATGAGTCATAGGTCGAGTAACTCCAAGTTTTTCAATTTTACGGATAATAGCGCTGGCTTCTGCAGAGCCAATCCATATAGGTAACGCACGACGATTATCCAAATCGTGCAAAACCACGATTGGAGAACCCGAACGGGTGTCAAGTGCAATACCCATAACTTTCATTTCTATCATATTATATATTATCCCTAAGTCTTAAAAAGTACTTTGCTTATTGAGTATAGCACAAATAATTTTTTGTGACAAATTATAAAAGATGGATAAAAAGTCAAAATTTAGTCTTAATTTGATGAGTATTCCATTTGTAATATTTTGTAAAAAAAGTATGATTTTCAGGTACTCTCATTATAATTTAATTAATCCACTTAAAGCTCTTAACAAAACTATCTCCGCTGATGTCACCCAAGATTTCTACCATAAATCTACGATTTAACCTATTAGAGAGTTCTATCCCCGGAATTTTATTTATATCATTTACAATAGCACTGTTTTTATCTAATGATACCCCCGGAATTTTATTAAATAAAGTGTTTAAAGAAATATTCCCAGCTGTACCTAATATAGTAGAAACCGTTTTGGATAGCTGACCATAAACATGCATATCAGCAACCTGAGTCGAAAGATTCAGGCTACCAATAACATACAAACTAAGATTCTTGCCAAGCGTTCTTATTTCTAATGTTTTTGCGACCCCATCTTTAAGTCGAATTCTACCATCAATTTTAGAAAATTCACCGGTTTTCATAGGGGCAATAATATCAATAATCCCATTCATGGTAAGCCCTGTAATTCCGCCTTTAATAAGGTTTCCTGCTCTCAAAAGATATTCCATTGACCCTAATTTTGGCATTTTGCCTTTATCTACACTAAAGTTTCCAAAACCGTTTAAGGTACTTAATCTTGTCTTATCGTCCGTTGCGTTACAGCTAAGTTCTATATGACCTGTCAAAGAACCGTATATTTGGTTAGGTAAATCAAATAATGCTATACATAACTCGTTTGCATTTACACCTTTAGAATTTAGTTCCATCTGTGTAAAGTTATTCAAGAGGTTATAATCAAGTTTCCCTGATATAATCCCGCTTGCCATATTAAACTTAAAAGAGTCAACTGCAACACGCATTTTTTCGTTCAAAGAACAAATAGCCTCAAGATTAGATGCATTAATATTCTTTACCTTAATCTTACCTGCTCTGATTTTCATATTATTAAACAAGACTGAATGCATAAGTTCATTCCCGACTGCATCGGTATTGGGAGCAATTGCTGATGAAAAACCTTTAAGTTCCATTTGTTTTAATTGGTTCAATGAATTATCAATATCAAATTCATTTATATAAATATCAGCACTGCTTATTTTATATGGCGGAGTCAGATTGTTTTTAATAGTAGAATTTATCATAATATAGTTATCTAAAACCGTACCTTTAGTTGTTAATTGAATATTATCCTGTTTGAAATTAAGCAGCAAATCTTTTATAGATGTATTCAGATATGGCATCTCCATATTTTTAGCGTAAAATTTTCCAATAATTATCGGCTTATTAGAGATTCCGTTTATTTTTAAATCAGAAGTAAAATTTCCGCTTTTTATAGTCGGTTTTTTAAAGATAATGTTGAAGAAATTCGCATTAGCAGGGTTATCTGTTTTAACAACCAAGTTCTTTAAAAGATACAGTTTCCCGTGTGGCTTAATTTTACCGTTAATAATTAACATCGGAAGTTCATTACCTTTATTATTTTGAGAAGAAATGAGCTTGTTATATCTAAATTGGTTTATATTAATCCATCCGCTTTTATCTAAATCCATATCAAGATTAACAGTTATAGGGTTCAGATTATCCCCTATTGTTGCACCCATATAATAAATATTTGAATTTGCTTCCATCTTCATATCTGTTTTTATTTTTATTTTGTTCTGATTTCCGCTTAAACCTGTTGAGCAAATTATATCCCCGTTCATTTTTACAGGATAAATATTATTTGCATTCCAATATTTATCAAAAACTTTCTGAACAAGTTTAGAATTAATTCTTATATTATATTCAGGATTTCTGAAAATATTATCGACTTTACCAAAGATAAACACAGGCATTTCATCAACCTTGCCGTTAATTTTGCACAAATTTAAGGTATTGTTTTTTATATTAATTTGTCCGCTCTTTATATTGAGAGGGAGTATAAGTTTTTCTTTCCCTTGAGTAACAGTATAATTCATCAAAATATCTTTAATATTTACTCCTGCATTAATGCGACTGAAACGAGCTATTGCATTTATTGTTGCTTTACCTGATTTTATTTCCAATTTATTTATTTCTTTTTGCAAGTCATTAGGCAAAATATTTAGTTTTTTGATTACATTTAATGATGTCAAATCCAAATCTTTGCAATTAAATCTGCCATTTACTCTTGCTGATTTAAGATTTAATTTTTTTGCGCCAAGGTTTGCTGCATTAACTGTAAGATTAAACGGATTCTTTTTTATGTAACCGTTTAAGCCTGAAATACTAAGATTAGAATTTTTTAATCTTATTTTCCCTGATGTTATTTTTGCATTTTTAACAGGTCTGTTATCTCTTAAAAGATTAATATCTGCATCAATTCCACCAAGTTCAATATCTTTTGCATCACCTTTATAATGTGCGTTCATGGATATATATAAAGGGTCTAATAACTTAAAATTTACTGGGTCTAGATCATTTACTTTTAATCTTGGACAATTAATTTTTATATCAGCAATTTCTTTTTTGATAGAACCTGCTATCTTTGATTTAGCACCCGACGAAATAGAAGCCGATAGATTTATATCGCAATCAGTTTTATTATAATTTATTATCCCTATGATATTATTTATCGGTAAATTTTCATACTTTACAGAGTTTCCCAGAAGTTTTATAAAACCGGACGGAACAACATTTTCATTAATTTTTAAATCATTTATATCGAGCAATTTCCCTTTCAAATGCAGATAAAAATCAGATTTACCTTTAATATCATAAATTTTTGGAATAATCTTAGCAGTATCTTTCAGCATAGGTGAAGTTGTAAGAATAGTAACCAAATCACTAAGGTTTTGATTATTTGTTTTTGCTTCAAAATCTAAATCTCCAAATAGTGTACAAGTTCCTTCCACAGTCGCTTTTTGACCGTGCATTGTTCCTGTATTGTTTATAAAGTGAGCAATCTGGTTATTAAAATTAAGGTTTCCGTCTGCATGCTCAAGTTTTAGGTTATTAACCTCCAAAAACCTTGCGGAAGTATTTTTAAAATTAAAATCGCCCCAAATATGCGGATCTTTTTTTGTACCGACAATTTTAATATCGATATTTCCATGTCCTCTAACGTCCATAATTGGAACAGGTCCAACCTGAAAACAAAGTATTTCGTGCAACGGATTGACAACAAATTCTGCCGTTGCCAAATCAACCGAGTTTGAACTTCTGACCCTAAGATGCGCATATTTATCGCCATAAAGCATTATATCACCCGATACATAAACGATTTCTTTACCGCCTGCGGGAACAACAACATCGAGCAAAAGCTGTTTACCTATGAGTTCTATATTGATATTAGCATTACCCGTAGCGTTTGGGATAGGCTTGATTAAAATTCCGTCTGTGACCTTGATATTTCCAAACATATCTGGTTCAGGGAACTTGCCTTTAATTTTAAAATCTCCGCTAATATTCCCATAAAACGGATACTGTTTGAGTTTTGGAATGTTGATATCAGGAGTAATAATCGGCGGTAACATCAGTGCGCCAACTCTGATATCAGTATCTTCAAGTTTGACTGACATATTTATATCAGGGGTCAAAGAAAAAATATCTTTAATTATCCCTTTACCCTCGGATTTTATACCCTTACCTTCTGCAAGGTATTGTTTTATATAAAAACTGTTTTCTCCAATTCTGTATTTTGTGGAAATATTAAATATTTCAGGAAATATAACTGATTTTGTATTATCTTTAAACAAAATTTTTATATTTTTTAACCGAACCGACATTTTTTTATTATCGGAATGAAGATTAACAACTCCGTTTAATCCAACTATATCATCTGTCAAACATCTGTTAATGATATCACCAAACGGTTTCAAATCTAAGTTAGTAATGTCAATATTAAATTTAGTTTTCTTAAGATTTTTACTTTTTGGAAGTCTGATATCAAACTTTTCAGTAGAAATATTTCCGTTTACACTTGAAGAACAACTGCCATGAACATTGAAAGAATTTCTTGTTGTTTTAAAATACAGGTTTTCACCGGATATTTTATAAATATTTTTTTTCAAAGGTTCGTTTATAATGGCTTCAAATATACCTATTTTTACTCGTTTTATTTTGAAATTTTTTATATCTTTAATTTTATTATTTAAAGTTATCGGGATATCCGCAAAGTAAAGTTTATCTTTTAAAACACCATTAACTTTTATATTCTTTGATTCAAAACTGTTTATGTGGATTTTACCTGAAATAATCGGAAGTATTCTTATGCTCAAATTAGGATTATCAAGTGATAATGAAGGATTATTTTTATTATCGTTAATACATATTTTGTTTGCCTTTATCTTTACATTAGGTAGAATACTTGTCACAATACGAGGCGAATCAACAGTAATATTCAGCCCGTAGTTAAGTTTAAGCATATCAATACATGGCTGTGCTAATAATTTAAAACCTAAAGGTATTCCCACAAGCCAAATAACATAAAAAATTATAAAAGAATATATATATTTCTTGTACTTATTAAACATTGTTTATCATTAAATTATACTCTTAAAAAAGAGTAAAAACAAATATTTTACAAAGTATATTTTAAAAGATTTATGAATTTTCTTCTTCTTCCGATTCGGGCGGCATTTGTTCTAATAGTTCTTCTTCTTCGGCAATTTCTTTTGTTCGGATAAAATGCCTTTGGACCCCAAGTTCAGAAAACATTTTTAATTCAGCTTTCTTTTCTTCTTCAATATAAATCTCTTTTTGTTTTTCTTTGTGTTTTTCAAGAACTTTAACTTTCTGCTCACATTCAACGAGTTTCTGAATTTCGGCTTTTAGTTCATCTTCGGCATCTTTTCGTTCCTGTTCTAATTGTTCAGCCTTTTCCCACAAGTGATGAAGATATTTGTCATAATATTCATACAAAGAATAATCAGCCGTTTTTTGCGCAGTTGTCACCTGAACAATTTCCTGTTTATTTTGCTCAACTTTTTGTTCGGCAAGCATGAGTTTTTGACGTGCTTTGTTAACAACAATTTCTTGTTGTTCCTTTTCCCGTATTCTGAAATCAAGCATTTTCTGTAACTTATAGCGAAACGGCATTATTTAATAAACCTCTGCTCTAACTCTCCAATTCCCGTTTAATATCCTCGACAGATACGTGAAAAACTTCTGAGTTATCATCTTTTTTAAGATAAACATCTTTTATCCCTGACTGAACAATGAATCTTTTGCAGAGAATACAAATAAAATTATGACCGTAAATATACATTGTCGCCCCTTTGCAACGATCCTGCCCTGCCTGAATAATAGCATTTTGCTCTGCGTGTATTGAACGACAGGTTTCATAACGTGTGCCTGATTCAATATTATTCTTTATACGGTAACACTCCCCTCTTTCATAACAGGATTCAACTCCTGATGGAGTTCCGTTGTAGCCGGTTGCTTTAATTTTTTTGTCATCACCCACAATAACTGCTCCGACTTGCGCTCTAAGACAATTAGAACGTGAAGCACAAGTTTTTGCTAAATCTAAAAAATAATCTGTCCAAGGTTTTATAGCCATTTTCAATTCTCCGTTTTTATAAGATTATAGCATAAATTATAGTTTAGCGAGCTTTGCTCGCTAAACTATAATTTATAGTGACTAAGTGAACCGTGACTAAGTGACTAAGAATTTCTGATTTCTTAATCACCTAGTCACTTAATCACTTAATCACTTTTATCAGCCTTTGGCTGATAAACTATAATTTACCTAACAAAACTTTTACCGCTTGAATTGCGACTTTGATAGCACCATCTGTATCGTGAACAACAGGATTATCCAGTCCTTGTTTTTCTCGTTCCTGATTAGCAACTACCAAAAACACGGAACCGACTTTTACTTTTAAGTAGCTTCCGACAATGAATAGTGCTGCCGATTCCATCTCTGAGGCTTTACACCCGAGTTTTAGCCACGCATTCCATTTGTTCATCAGTTCATAGCTGACAGGCATTTTTTCAGGTTCGTGTTGTCCATAGAACGAATCTTTACATTCAACAACACCTGTATGATAGTTAAATCCAAGTTTTTTTGCTGAATTAACCAGTGCATTTACTATATCAATATCCGCAACGGCAGGAAATTCTATTGGTGCATACTCTTTACTTGTACCTTCCATACGAATAGCACCCGTTGCAATCACTACATCGCCGCCTTTTACATCAATATCCATACCGCCACATGTACCTACTCTAATAAAGTATTTCGCACCTGCTTTCACAAGTTCTTCCAAAGCAATAGCTGCAGACGGTCCACCTATTCCGGTTGAGGTTACGCTCACTTTTACTCCGTTTAAATATCCAGTGTAAGTCACATATTCTCTGTTATCTGCAATTAGTTTTGGGTCGTCAAAATATTGTGCAATCTTTTTACATCTCTTTGGATCTCCGGGGAGAATAACATATTCCCCAACATCACCTGCTCTTAGATTAATATGATATTGTAGACCATCTTCTGCGTATTTCATTTATTTTCCCTCTCTTAAAAATAAATAGTGAATAGTGAATGGAAAACTTCTATTCACTATTCACTACTTACTATTCACTATTTACACAATGCTCTTTTTCATTCTCTCAGAACGGTTTTCGCTTAATAGGTTCTTCAACTTCATAATTGCCTGAGCATGAATCTGGCATGTTCTTGATTCAGAAATTCCTACTGTTTCACCAATTTCTTTAAATGTCATGTTTTCGTGGTAGTAAAGTACCATAACCATACGTTCTCTTTCCGGCAATCGTTTTAATGCTTTTTCAAGCTGATTATTGATATCTTTTGTTTCATAAGCTTCATGCGGAGTCTGGTGAGAATCGTCCTTTATGGTATCAATAACCTCTAAATTATCATCACCGGAACCTTTTTTATCATAGATAGATGTAATTGTTGTATCATCTGACAAAATCTGATCAACTTTTTCGGTTTCAATACCCAAAAATTCAGCCACTTCAGAATTAGTCGCAGAACGTCCAAATTGTTTTTTTAATTGTTCTTGCGCTTCTTTTACATTTTTTATTTTTCGTCTTACGCTGCGAGGCAGAAAATCTTGCGAACGAATTTTGTCAATAATATTCCCTCTGATACGAACTAATGCGTAAGTTTCGAACCTTGCGCCAGTTCTTGGTGAATATTTTTCTATTGCGTCAATCAAACCTTCTATACCGTAGCTTGAAATATCTTCAAATGTAAATGTAGGCGGGAGTGCAACTTTCACACGACCCACAACATATCTTGTCAGATAAATATATTGGACAATTAATGTATCACGAAGTTCTTTGTTATCATGATCGGCAAGATACGCTTCCCAGACTTTTACAATTTCTTCGTCAGAAAGTCGTTTTATATTATTATACGAACTAAAATTATTCTCGCTCTCCATCCCGCTACCTATATAAGTGTTTACATTCTAATTATATAGATTTAGAGTATTATTTTATCGTGTATTTGTATGAACTTATTCAAATTTATTAAAGCAAATAAATGAGAGGTAAATTATAGTTTTGGGGTTACCGCCTTAAAACTATAATTTACCAAACAATTTATTCGTTTTAAACAGAAAATTTAACAACTAGCCAAATGACTAATATACAAATTTAAATTAATCAATTAGTATAATATAATCTGTAGGAATATGAATGGAGATAAAAGTATGAAAAAAGAAAATGATTTAAATAAACAAATAGAAATATTGAATAGTATTTACAACACAAAATCCAATGAAATTAAATTTGAACAGATGACGAAAATAGAAGATAAACTATCTGATATTTTTTATGGCTTTGAACAAATATACAATTGTCTGAATATTTTAAAACTTTCCCTCTCATCAACAGAAGATTCTCCAACAACTGAATCCATAGAACAATTTTTAGATTTGCTGCTTGAAAGTTATAAGAAAGAACTTGATAAATCGTTTATTCTAAAAAAAGACTTGATTTAAATACATAAAGAAATTTCTTATGCTGACAATTCTTTGTTATAATTAGCCTAATAAATACGATACTGAAAAGTTATTAAAACACATAGAAGATTAAAAAGTCCGAGAACAAATCTCGGACTTTTTGTAAATATATTCGAATAATAAAGGAGATAAAAACAACTTACCTCTACATTTATTCCTAACGTTTTGAGAATTGGAATCTCTTACGAGCTCTTTTTCTACCGTATTTTTTACGTTCTTTTACTCTTGCATCACGAGTTAACA
>CACZPS010000120.1 GCA_902783125.1 uncultured bacterium
ACAAGTTTCGGTGCAATTTATTATCCTAAAAATATTAAATTTAATAAGGTTCAAGAACCTATTGCAGAGGCAATAAAAAAAGCTATGAGAGAACCTTTGCAAAAATTCGAAGGTGAAACGGCAGAGGGATTTTATAAATCAAAAGAACTTGATTTTGAAATAAAACCACGCAACGATGAAAAAGGTTATTAGAAAATAGAAATTGAAAATTATCACTTCTTTTTTTCATTTATACTACTGCGAGTTTCTGTACTTGCATTTTATTTACTCCTTAATTTGTTATTGTTAATGCTACTCTATCATGCGATTATCATTTTACTTGATTTTGATTTTTTGGACAACCTCAAAATAAATAATGATGTGTTTTATTTTTCAATCTCTGTATGAATATAATCGGTAATTCCTTTATACAAAGATAAAGCTGCATTAGATGTAAATTTTTTGTTTTTATAAATAACGACATCTTTCGGGTTCACAAGATAAACGAGTTCTGCGAGTACTCCAATGTATTCTGTCGGTCTTGCGACAGCAAGGCTGGCTTGAGAAGCTCCACCATTAATTGTTCCGAGTTCGTTTGAGATGGATTTTGATAACGATTGGGCAAGGTCTTTAGATTGCGAATTAAAATAATACACAATTGTGCCTTGGTTAAGGTTGGGATTCGATGATATCGGAACAGAATTAAGGTGAATACTCACAAAAATCAGAGCATTATTATCTTTTGCAAGTTTTATTCTGTCATTGAGTGGTACAAATTTATCGGTTTCTCTTGTCATTATTACCCGAAAATTATGTTCTTCGAGTATTTTTTTAAGTTTCAGTGCAATATCGAGGTTGAGAATTTTTTCTTTATCTCCAAGACAACCGACAGCTCCTGTGTCTTTGCCGCCATGACCTGCATCTATAATTATTTTTACATTACGATTGGAATAATTTTTATTAGTTATCGGAGTATTTTTTAGCATTACGTAAAGTACGCCGTTCTGCATTATAACTGAATATCTTGGGAAATTCCCCAAATTAAATTCTTTTGAAAACATCTCGTCATCATTATCAAGGTTATAAAGGGTTATGGTGAGTTTTTCGCCATCTGATATAGCGCTGTATGGACAATTATCCGATAATGTAACTGTATAAGTTGTATCAGAATTTGTTTTTGTCTGTTCGGTTGAGAGTATGGAAATCGGGATATAATTATTATTTTTTTCCGAGTCGGTTATGGATTTTATATGTTTTGTCATAACCCAGCCATAGTTGTTTGGTGAAAGGTACACTCTGGAAAACTCGTTTGTAGTCCCGTCAACAAACACTTTTGTGTCCGTTGGAAGATATCCTAGTCTGTTCATGCCTTCATCTATCGGGGTTGAGCGTAGAACCACATTGTCTTTCATTGTTATATAGTATTGCGGGGTTTGTTCGACAAATTTGTTATAGTTTTGTTCGTGTTGAGGGCTTACTCGTTTTATTGTGTATTTTATAGTTTCTGTTTTGAGAAACAGGTCTTTTACTTGTACCGCAAAAATATTTTCGCCCTCATTCAGAGGAAAACTGTAACTAAACGCTCCGGATTTTTCAGGGTGCATAAGTACATTATTTATATAAACATTTTCATATTTCCCAATTTTTCCTGAGAAGAATATTCCGTCCTCAGATACGGTCATGTGTTGTTCTTCGGGGTGTGAAAGAGTCAGTGCAAAAGTTTTTTGTGAAAAAATTATATAAAAAAATAATGTTATTAAGATTATAAATAGTTTTTTATTTTTCAGCATTTTGATTATCTTTCACGTTCGTGGAGTGTCGCTTTCAATTTCCCATTTTTAAAACAGCGGTTTTCTATTAATTTTAATCTCCTGACAGGTACCCTCGCCTTTTGTTACAAACTGAGCTCTCTGGTCAAACTTTGACGCATAAGCATAGATTTCATTCAGAGTGATTTTATGAGTTTTTCTGTCATAAGTCAGTTTTGTATCGACAATATCAGCAAAGCTCACAGCCCGTTTTGAAAATACGAGTTTAGACTCTGAAAACTCGTGAACATTGAGCGGTAGATTATTTGCATCATATACCCCTTGTAATACTGTGTCATAAATGAAATACCTGTCAATAACGTATGAGCGCATCACTTTGTTAGTGAGCATGTGAACAGCTTGAATATTTATTTTGCAAGCCAGTACAAATTGTTCAGCCATTACGTTGGTTGATGTAACAAAAAACACAATCAATACGAAGAATATAATGAGCTTTTTCATAGCTATATTTTAGCATAAATTTGAATTTATCAGTTGCTGACTTATCAATGTTAATTTACTATTCCTGCCTCATAAAGAATTTTGCTATTTCGGAATGTTTGAGTAATCTTGAAATAGGTCTGCCATGAGGGCAGGTGAAATTATTCGGACAATTTCGCCATCTTGTTATGATTTCTTCCATCTGAAATAAGTTCAGTGGGGTATTAGCTTTCACTGCCGATTTACAGGAAGTTGTTATAAGGATTTTTTCTTCAAGATTATTTATGTCACCTTCAATGTTTTCCAAAATATCTTTTAAAATATCCTTTGGATTATATTTTGATAATAATTGCGGAATTTTTCTAAAAATAATCTCGTTTTCTTTTAAAAACTCAATTCCATAACCAAATTTTTCAAATTTATCGATATTATCTTTTATGATATCAACTTCTTTGGGTTCAATTTCTATAACATCTGAAACAAAAAGCATTTGAGATTGCGGAACCCGCTGAGATTTTAAGGTTTCGTAAATATACCTTTCATCAGCAATATGTTGATCGACAATCTCTAATCCGTCAGGTTGCTCTATCAAAATATAAGTATCTTTATACTGACCGATTATTTTTTCACGTTGTTTTATTTCTTCTGTTATTAATTTATTCTGAACTACCTGTGGTTCAGGGTTGTACAAATGTACTTTTTCGCTTTGGAGCGGTTTGTTATCAGATATTTTTTGAATTGTTTGAATAATTCTGCTCGTATTAATATTATTTTCAGATACAAACGCATCATCACGATAGTTACTATCATAATTAGGTTTTATACTTGGAATAGTAACAACTTTTTCATGAAAATCACGTGAGAAATTAGACTCAATCCCTTGCAAAATTGATGACATAACAAAATTAAATATTTGGTTTTGGTTTTTATATCTGACTTCACGTTTTGTCGGGTGAACATTTATATCAATATCATCAGCAGGAACATTCAATTTTATCACTACAAACGGGTATTTTCCATTAGGGATAGTGTTTTTATATGCAACATCAATTGCTTTAATGCAAGTCGGACATTTTACAGTTCTGCCATTAACAAAGATATGATAATCTTTTTTACTTGAACGAGTAAAATCAGGAGTGCTTACATAACCTTGTATCTCAATCTTAGCAAGTTTATCATCTTTTTCGATTTTTCTAAGATGAGAGAACAACTCTTTTGAATAAAGATTTTTTATAACCCCTTCTATTCCGCCAATACCGTCAGTTTTTAAAACAGGTTTATTATTGTTTTTGAGTTCTATTGAAATATTAGGATTTGCCAAAGCAATTGCATATACAAGTTCTGAAATATATGCAAATTCTGTTCTTTCGGATTTTAAAAACTTTAATCTTACAGGCAAATTATAAAACAAATCTGTTATTTGCATAATTGTTCCAATAGCACAGCCTGTTTTTGTTGACTCTACTTCTGAATTTTCACAAACGACTTTTGTCCCATAATCAAAATCCTTTGTTCTTGTGATACAGGTGACTCTTGAGATAGAAATTATGCTGGCTAAAGCCTCACCTCTGAACCCTAAAGTATGTAAATCAAATAAATCTTCGCTTTTTTCAATTTTACTTGTTGCATGCTTTGAGAACGCTAAAACTATATCGTCGGGATGAATTCCCGAACCATTATCAGCAACTCTGATATTTCTGCATTCGTTAGTTACTTCAATACTAATTTTAGTGGCACCTGCATCAATTGAGTTTTCAACAAGTTCTTTTACAACTGATGCCGGACGTTCAATCACTTCTCCCGCTGCGATTTGGTTAATAATATTTTTTGATAACTGTTGAATCCTTTTCATAATAATATTTTACTACAAAATTTATATTAAAATCCAACTTGCTAAATAATATAAAGATTACCGAATCAGGCAATATAAATGGGGGATTTTGTCAGCAAAAAAACAGTTATTTTAAATGTAGAAAAAGTCATACAATAAATTTAGCGGAGAAAATTATGTTAAAGATTTTAGATAAAACCAATTTTGATAACCATATAAAAGACGGATTAAAACTTGTAATGTTTGGCAGTGATATGTGTCATTATTGTGTAAAGCAGCAACCTATTTTAGAAGATTTAGCAGAACACCAAGTGAATATTGGTAAAATTGATGCCTACAAAACTCCGGAAATAACCCAAAAATATGGGATTACCTCCTTTCCCACATTTATTTTATTCAAGTTTGGTGATGTAGCAACAAGATTTTCAGGGTTTAGAAACAAATCCGAACTCTTGGATATTTTACTGAAGTATGTTTAGTAAATTATAGTTTAGCGGACGACGGAGTCGTCCTTAAATGGAAAATTGAAAATTGAAAATGGAAAATTTCTTAGTTCACTTCGTGA
>CACZPS010000121.1 GCA_902783125.1 uncultured bacterium
GACTAAGAATTTCTGATTTCTTAATCACTTAATCACCTAGTCACTTAATCACTTTTATCAGCCTTCGGCTGATAAACTATAATTTACGCTTGTATTGACATCATGCTTTTTTCAGCTCTGCCTAACACCTTACGAGAAGAACTTGAAGCGGAATCATCAATAATAGTTTGTTTTAATGATTTAGTTATATCTTGTCCAACATTTTTTGACATACCAAACATGCCCGCCCCGACAAAACCGCCGACAGTTCCGGCAACGAATGCGGAAGCAATAGTATTTTCAGCAAGTTCTTGAAGATTAAAATGTTTGTCTTTGTCTAAAGCCGTATTTGTCATATAACTTGTCACACCCGCAAATGCGCCGCACTCCGCACCGCATTTTGTACCGTTTTTAACCGACAATTTTAAACTTCCGGCTTTAATACCTGCTCCGACTCCTGAAGATACTGCACTTGCAGCACCTGTAACGGCGCCTGAGATAGTGTCTTTTGCTATTTGTTTAACATCAAATTCATCGCCGTCTTTTTTATTTGTAAATCTGTCAATCAATTTAATGACAGGTTTTAAAACAGCTCCGACAGGGGCACCATACATTAATGCAGCTGCCCAGCCGATTGGACCAGTGGTTAAACATGTTGCAACAGCGATAGCGCCTATACCTGTTGCAATATTTGACTCTAAATCAGTCATATTATCTTGTTTTTTATCAAATTTTTCTATATATTCCAAAGCTTCATCAAACGAAATCAAGCCTTGTTTATAACCTTCTAATATACTCTCACATTTTGATTCACTTATACCCGTGCCTGTTATTTCTTTTATTTCATTCCAAATATTACCCAAAACACCTTGCTTGTTTTTGATTTCTGCAAATTTTGTATCTAATACGGTATGTTTTGCATCTATATTCATTTTTTGAGTAACATTTTCTACCATGCGAACTACATAACCTTATAAATTATATACACACATCTATAAAAAGTATTTTTCTATGTAAAAATTGACTAATTTTCCCCCAATGTTACAAATTATTACAACAAAAAAGCACTCAAATTACTATGAGCGCTTTTTATGTTTTTTATAAATATATTTATTAACCGATTACGTTAAATCTATGAGGTGCAGTTTCCGCAACAAAATCAACATCAACATCTTCTGCTTTTTTTACGACAGGTTTAGTATCAACATTTTTTATCGGCGTATCAGGACAGAAATATTGGTGTTTTGTAGCTTTATTTGCTCTTTCAGCCATAAGTCTTTCTTCTGCAGAATAAACCTTCGCTGTACATAAATAATTTGAAGCGGTGTTTTTAACGTCCTTTGATACTGTTGTAAGCATTGTTTCTCTGCCTGTAAAACTAACTTTGTTTATCATTTTTATATTCTCCTATTCTTGTGCTTATACCTAAATAACGTCCGCAAAAAAATATTTTGCTAGCGGCGCAAATAAAGTTTACAATAAGTAACATTTTTTGTCCACAAATAAATTATAGTTCTAATTTGCCACTTGATAATCGTAAAAAAATATTATATAATCTGCATGCTAATTATAAGCGAAATCACAAATCAAATTAGTAATATTATTATAAATGAGGTATGCTATTATGAAAAAATTACTCGCAAGTTTGCTTGTAGCAGGCATTTTGGGTTTAAACATTTCCCCTGTTTTTGCAATGAATTATGATAATTGCAAGATAAAAGATGTTTCAGTTAATTATTGGGCAAATAGTGCCATAGAATGTGTTGTTAGTGACAGTATTATGTACACTGATAATTTTGGGAAATTTAATCCTGAAAACCCTGTCACAAGAGCAGAATTTGTCACTGCACTTTTAAAAGTTTTGAATAACGATAATTGTGAAATTAAATCAGAAAACAAATATTCCGATGTTACGGTACAGGACGCTTATTATAATGATATTATGCGTTCGGACAGCCTTGGGCTTGTATACGGTTATCCTGACGGAACCTTTAAACCAAATCAGGCAATGTTGCGTTCTGAGTGTGTTTCAGTAATCAGTCATATTACAAAAGATACTGTATCTGATATGGCAATTCTTAACAATTTTAAAGACAAAAATAATATTCCGCTTTGGTCAAGAAATGAGTATGCAAAAACACTTACCTACGGAATATATGTAAATCACCCTGATCCAAATATGCTGGAGCCAAACAGGACTCTTACAAGGGCTGAAGCTGCAGTTGTTTTGTGTCAGTTAAAATCAAAACTTTCCTGCGTTAAGCCTCAATATGTAGGGGAGGTTGAAACCGTCTTGGGAACCGAACATTTAAGTGTTGTTCCAAAAGCGCCTAATAACAAAGTAAGAATAACTAATTTAAGAAAAGTTGTTGATAAAGGTAATGTAATTATTGTTGCTTTCGATAATAAGTTCTTTTCAAAACGTCAAAAAGCGGGTGATATAGTTAATTTTGTATTACCGGAAGCATTGTACACCGATGAAGGAACACAATTGCTCCCAAGCGGTACAAAGATAGTTGCGGAAATCACAAGACTTGAAAAACCGAGAAAATTTAACAAAAACGCAAGAGTGCATTTGTTATTTAAATCTATTGTATTACCTGACGGCAGATGTTTTGAAATGTGCGGACGTCCTTTTACAAAAGATTATACTCTTAAAGAAGGTCCATGGATGACATTCTGGAAATTATTCTTATCAACCGTAGGATTTGGTATAATCGGGGCAGGTGCCGGTACCGGTTTTGCATTTATTCCTACGGCAACAAGACTTGGTGTCGGTTTTGCAATTGGTATTCCGGTCGGTTGTACGGTAGGTTTGATTACAGGATTACTTACTCCCGGACTTCATTATAAAGCCAAAAAAGGCGAACAGGTAATGGTTATTTTACTTGATGATGCAAGCATAAATAATAAATAAATATATATAATATAAGGTTATTTTAAGGTGCTACAATCATATTGATTGTGGCACCTTATGTTATCTATGATAAAATAATCTTATGACAAATGATGTTATTTCAACAAAAGAAGTTAAACCCGAGCGAAAAAAATACGTTTTGAAACGCAGTAGGGGTAAATGTAATGATATAACTTATAAGGTTGATTATGAAAAAGAATTAAACGAGGCACAATTAGAAGCAGTAAAGGTTAAAGATGGGGCTGTTCTGGTTATTGCAGGCGCAGGAACGGGCAAAACAAAAACCCTTACTTATCGTGTTGCAAGGTTGATTGAAGACGGGGTAAAACCTGACAATATATTGCTTTTGACTTTTACAAGAAAGGCATCTGCTGAAATGTTAAACAGAGCAACCGCTGTTCTTGATGACAGATGCGAAAATGTTTCAGGCGGAACATTTCACTCGTTTGCGAATATGATTTTAAGAAAATATTCGAAAATTTTGGGATTAAAAAACAATTTTACTATCATGGATAGTGCTGATGCAGAAGATGTTATCAGCCATATTACGAATAAACTTTACCCCAAAAAAGAAAAAAGATTCCCTAAAAAGTCTACTATTTTGGAGATGTATTCGAAAAGTGTAAATAAAGAAATACCTACAAAAAATATTATTGGATCTGAGTTTTCGCATTTTGAACATTGCACGGAACAAATAATAGAAATACATAAGGCGTATGTAAATTATAAACGTGAAAATTCTTTATTTGATTATGATGATTTGCTTCTGTATCTAAAATTTTTAATGGAGGATAATGAGAATATTCGTAAAAAATTATCTAATCAGTATAAATATATTCTGGTAGATGAATATCAAGATACAAATACCCTTCAGGCGGATATAATAAAACTTTTAGCTTCAGAACATAATAATGTTATGGCAGTAGGCGATGATGCTCAGAGTATTTATTCATTTAGGGGTGCAAATTACAGGAACATTATGGATTTTCCAAAAATGTTTGACAATGTAAAAATTATAAAATTAGAACAAAATTACAGGAGCACACAGCCTATTCTTGAATTAACCAATGAGATAATTAAAAAAGCAAAAGAAAAATATGCCAAAACTCTATTTTCGGATATAAAATCTGATATTAAGCCTGCTCTAATCTGTGCTAAAGACACTCAAATGGAGGCTGATTTTATCTGTCAAAGAGTTTTGGAATTGCTTGATGAAGGGATAGAGTTATCGGATATATGTGTACTTGCAAGAAATTCCAGAATGTCGTTTAATCTTGAAATAGAACTATCAAAACGAGGGATTCCGTTTGAAAAATTTGGCGGTCCAAAATTCATGGAAACTGCTCATATAAAAGATATTGTCGCGCATTTAAGGGTTATCCTTAACCCTGATGATGAAGTCAGCCTTTCAAGAATATTACTTTTGTTAAAAGGGGTTGGTGCTCAAACGGTTAATTCAATTATTCCGATAGTAAAAAGCTCTCAAGAATTTGATTTAAAACTTCTTCCTGATAAATTATCCAAAAAATCGAACAATTTTAAACCGCTGTTTGACATAATAAATTCTCAAAGAATTTCTACAAAACCCTTGAGGGACATTGTCGAAGGGATTATAAATTATTATCACCCTATTTTGAAAGATAAATTTGATGATTATACAAAACGCGAAAAAGATTTGGAACATTTCTTGTATTTATCGGAGCAGTATACAAAACTTTCGGATTTTTTAAGTGATTTAGCGCTTGAACCGCCTGAGCGAAGTGTAGAGGGAATGTATAAAAATAATATTAAAGACGATTGCCTTGTTATATCCACAATCCATTCCGCAAAAGGTTTAGAGTGGGATAGTGTGTTTATAATAGGTGCTGTTGACGGTAGATTTCCGTCCGCTTATTCATTTAATTCGCCTGAGGAACTTGATGAAGAATTAAGACTGATGTATGTAGCAACAACAAGAGCCAAGAATAATCTCTACATTACTTATCCTGTTAATATGTATGATTATTCAATGGATATGGTTCTGTCAAAACCGTCAAGGTTTTTAGACGACATTCCTGATGATATAATCGAACACTGGGATATAACTGAAGAATAAAAATAATATATATACCTTTACCCCTTTACCCCTTTACCCTTGGGATATCAATGAGGAACAGCTAAGAAGTAAACAGAATTCTCTATTTTACAATAAATCTCATGGGTATTGTTATTAGGTTTTGGTTATTGTATTTTTATATAAAACGAAAGGTAAGAAGATGACAGTTATAGATAAATTAAACGACATAAACGGTGTAATAAAAGAATTATTTGAATTTGTAATAAACGACGAAACAACAAAGTCAGATTTTCAGGAGTATCTGACTACATTAGGTGCGGTGAACGCAACCCCTGCTCAGATGGAGAAAATTTTTGTACCTTATGTTTTTGAAAGAAATCTTGGTACACCAATGAAGTCTGTTATAGAATTGTTTAACGAAAGCAAAAACCTTTCTAATCCGGAAATAGCAAAGAGCCTTCTTAGTGCGCAATATTCTGTTTTCAGGGTAGTTAAAATCCTCAAAAACGGGTTTGAACTCTTTAATCTGACTAATGAAAAAAATTATACGGTTTTATCTTTAACTAAAATGACAGCTTTTCGAGGGATAGGAACAGGTGAATTTATTGTTGCACGAATTTTCAAATTTAGAGATGAGTATTTTCTTATTGGTATAGATAACATGCTTCCGCCATCAAGGATTAAAGACGCTATGAGATATGCAATAATGAAGATTGTTCAAACTCCATGGCTTGTCTATCAAGATAATGAAGAAAAAGAATCGGAAATAAAAAAAGATATTGAGTCTATGTACAAAAAATTCATTAATACTTTTGGAACAGATGAATTTATAACAACAAACAGATATGCTGACACTGTTATCGGGATATTGAATGACGAAGATTCTCTTGATGGTTTTGATATGGAAAAAGCACAAAAACCGTTAGAACAATATAAATTCTTTAAAATAAAAGAACTAGAAAACGGATACGACAACTTTATCGAAAACTCGCTCGGCGGTTTTTCTTCACACAACGAGCTTTATGATGTCGGGGTAATTTTTGATAAAGAATTGGGGCTATATTCAATTCCTTTTTACAAAACTTTCTGTATGATTTTTGAAGATGATTCAAAAGTAGAAAATTCAAAAGACTGTCTTGGATATTTCTTAAATAATGATGGAATCTCCGATAAAATCCTTAAAAGGGTTGCCGATAAATATCCTAATTTTATGAAAAAAATAAACGAAATTTTGGGCGAAAACCATACTTTTGAGTCGTTAATAGATACTTATAAACCGCAGTTTAAAAAACATAAAATATATTCATCAACTTCTGTGTTGTACCATTCATCTATATTTTCAAGTTCAATTGAAAGTATAGAATCAAGTGTGGAGTTTAATAGCCATAATGAAGCAAATAGTACAATTACTACAAAAAAAGTGGGTAGAAATGAGCCTTGTCCGTGTGGTAGCGGTAAAAAATACAAACATTGTTGTATGAAACAATAAATAGGTTTGTTTTATTTGATATAAACACATATTAAAAACATTTACCCCATAATATTTTTCTTGTATAATCAAGAAAAAGGGAGTTGTTATGCAAAGATTTATTGGTCTAATAGGTGTAATCGTTATACTTTTGATAGCTTATGCCATGTCAAATAATAAAAAGAAAATAAACTATCGAACAATCGCTATGGCATTATTGTTGCAGGTGTTGTTTGCACTGTTTATTTTTAAAGTTCCTGTGGGGCAATATATTTTCTTAAAGATAGGTGCTTTTATTGAGAAATTACTTGATTTTGCGCTTGAAGGCGGAGCGGTTGTATTTGGCGGAATATTAAGTAATAAATTTACAATAGACTATTGTGATGGCGGAAAAATCTTTGCGTTTCAGCTTATATGTTCAATGATTCTTATGATAGTTCTGGTAAATATTCTTTACTATTACGGAATAATGCAAAAACTTGTTGCTATTTTAGGAAAAGCTATGAATAAGTTTATGAGGGTGTCAGGTGCAGAATCTCTTTGTGCTGTTGCAAACTCGTTTGTGGGGAATGTTACTGCGCAGATTATGATTAAACCGTATTTAAAAGAACTTACACGTTCTGAGTTATTGACCTCTTTAGCCGGTTCGCTTGCTTGTGTGTCAGGAGCTATGATGCCTGTTTATATAAAAATGGGTATTCCTGCGGTTTATATTCTTGCCTCATCGGTTATGGCTGCTCCGGGGGCAATAGCAATCTCTAAGTTGATATACCCCGAAGACGATAAACCAAAAACGGGTGATAATATAGAGGTTAAAGTGGAAAGAACTCATGTTAATCTGATTGATTCAATCTCAGCGGGAGCAGGTGACGGTCTAAAGGTTGCTTTGAGTATATGCGCTATGATTATTGCGCTTGTTGCGCTTGTTGCTATGGTAGATTGGTTCTTGGGCGGAGTAGGTTCATTTTTATTTTATAAGCTGCATATAGCTTGGAACTGGCTGCCTGATTTATCATTGAAATTCATCTTAGGTAAAATCTTTGCAATATTTGCATTAGTAATGGGAGTGCCTTTAGCTGATATCACTAATGTTGGTGGTCTTATCGGTGAAAAGATTGTACTGAACGAAGTTGTTGCATATATGGATTTAACATCAATAAAAGATATTATCACAGATAAAGCATTTTTAATTTCAAGTTTTGCTCTGTGCAGTTTTGGGAACTTAGGCTCAATTGCTATTCAAATCGGCGGAATTGGTGAATTGGCTCCTGAAAGAAGAAAAGATATTTCTGAACTCGGTGTTAAAGCATTAATTGCAGGCACATTGACCTGTTTTATGTCTGCAACAATCGTCGGAATTTTGTTCTAGAGAGAATGACTCTTTAACCAATCGGAGAACCGCTCCAAGCCCAGTTGGAGCTTTGAAATATCACTGCAATATCCTGCTCTTAAATATCCTTCCATTTCAAGAGTAGATGCAGGTAAAAATAATACTCCCGTATCATTTAGAAGTTGTTTGCATAAATCAACAGAGGATATATTCATATCATATTTTAAAAGACAGGTTGTTCCGCCCTGTGGTTCAATCCATGATATATGCGGTTCTGATTTTACCCAGTCAGACATTATTTTTTTACCTTCCAAAATTTTCTTCAGGTTTCTGTCTAATATTTTTTCCTTATTTTCGAGTGCAAGTGCCGCAAAATAATCATCCAAAATACTTACGCTGATTGTGTTATATTCCCTGTGGACAATGATTTTATCCATAACTTCTTTAGGTGAGATAATCCAGCCCAACCTTAAACCTGCAAGCGAAAATACTTTTGACATGCTTCCCGTTGAAATACCTTTTTCGTATATATCAGTTATCGATTTAGAGATTTGACGGTTATGTTCTAGACCTCTATAAACCTCATCACATAAAATATAACTATCATTTACCTTCGCAATTTTAACTATTTCGTTCAGTGTTTCTTCCGGCATGACTGAACCGGTCGGATTGTTTGGGTTATTCATACAAATAAGTTTTGTGTTATTTCCGACAACTTTTCTTAATTCATCTAAATCTATTCCCCAGTTGTGTTCCTCTTTTAAAAATACTAAATGTACATCTGCGCCAAGTGATTTTGGTATAGAATAATGCTGTTGATAAGTGGGGACAATTGATACAACCTTATCTCCTTTTTCAATCAATGCCTGCATTACAAGGCTATTCGCTCCTATTGCGCCATGAGTAATCGTAATAGGTCGGGATAGGAGTGAATAATCATGGTTATACAATGAGCGGATTGCATTGTGTAATCGGTCACTGCCTTGAATATCACCGTAAGTTAGTCGGCGTGCTGTTATTTCTTTAAGATAATTTTCTTTATTACCTATAATATTAAATAATTCATCAATAGATAAACTCTCAACACAAGTGTCTGCCATGTCATATTTGGCAAGTTTTTCATATTCGTTAAACCAGTCTTCTACCTTAAAATTATCTATCTGCATATTTTTTATTAAAATTTATAAACAGAAACCTTTGATTATGAATAATTAGCCAACGTATCTTTAATCAAATTCTTCATACAATCTGCACAATTATCCGGTTTCATAACCCTACATAAAGAATCATATCGCATTAATCGTCTGAGTAATTTTTCCCTGTCTTCATATTTATTAGAAATGACAAGATTACCGTTTGGTTTTTTCTTAATTAGTTGTTCATGTTCTCTAAGCTGATATCGTTGAGCAAGTTTACCTTTTAATTCATATATAACTTCACTACTGACAACTTTGATTTTTCTTACCTTGTTATCAGTTAATCTTACATCTGCTAAATCATAAGGGTTTACCTCTTTTGGACCGTCGTCAAAAACAGCATTAAAAACCAGATTATCATTATCATCCAACTTAACCTGAACCGGAGAGCATCTTTTTACATCTCCATTTCTGTATATAAAGTCAACATCTGATTGAGCAGTACATGCTTTATCAAACAGTTTTATAAGCCTAAAGTTTTCGCTGGATTTTAATCCATTACTTGCTTTACACATAGGAAGGTGAAGTTTTCCTATTAATTTATTAATCAATTTTGAAGCACCCGGAGTTTTCATATCGTCTGCATTTGTCCTCAAATCATTTATTAAATATGATTCATTCTCACTGAGTTTTTCAACAAACGGAACCCCAACCAATGAGTATTTTCCATCAACTTTTTGGATATCAATCCCGCAACATTTACACGTATGAACATACTTACTTACAACAAAATTGTTAAAACTCCCGCCTAATCTTTTTTCGAGTTCATTAACAATCTCATTCATTTCCATATCTTTTTCAAATAAACAAGCCAATGTGTTCAAAACACGATATGATGCTATATTTATTTTAGGATTACTACTCATAGATTTCCCTCATTTCTTTTAACTTGTTTATAATCGTTTGTTTTATTTCATCAGGTTTAATCACAGTACAATCAGAGGCAAAGAACAACATTCGTTGTATCCCGATAAATTCATTAAAATAATGCCCCTCAATTATTGCAGCATCATCCTTTGTTTCTATTACAACTTCATTCTCCTCAAGTGAATAATTTTTATAATTATTTAGCCTGAAAGTTATAATAGTATCAAGTCCATACGATGTTGTTCTGTCAAACATTTTACAAATAATAGATTTAATTCTGGATACAGGCAAGAATGACCGTCCGCCTAAAGTGTGATTATAGCCAAAAACATACAGTTTCCCGCTTCTGATTTCAAATTTTTCAGGTGAAAAATCATATTCAACCGGTTCCGCATGGGAAGAAGGGTTGTATTCAATTCGGATTTTATTATATCTTGTTTCATCAGCAACAAGTTCTTCCAACAAATTAATATCAGATTTCTTTAACAAAGAGATTCCCAGAATTTGTTGTCGAATATCTTCATCTTTAACCATTTTTGCAATTTTCTCAAAAATCCTGTGGAATTTTACCAGTTTTAGCGGACTTGCTTTTTTTGCCAACTTTCTATACACACTCTTTAAAATCGTTACTTCCTTATTAGTAAGGACGAGTGTGAACGGATGAGATATTAAGCCATATTTATGATTGGTTTTTTTTGTAGCTTTTGTTATTTCACAACCAACCGCTTTTAATGTATTAATATCAATTCTTATTGTATCTATTGAGTATTCTTTTTCTACAATTCCGCAATCAACTATATACTGCTTAATTTCTTGGAAATTTTTAGGTCCGGTAATCAATAAAATCAATAAAACCAATGCCCTTGAACCGGTCATTGATATTTGTTTATGTTCGTCTATCTGCTTTATAAAAAGTTCTTTATCTGCTTTAAATTCTTCTTTGTTTTTAACCATATAATCTGTTCTTTCAATAGTAGAATACGTATTATATATAATAGCAGAAATATTATGATTTGTTGCATAATTTTGAGGATTTCTTTACAAATACTTACCCTATTTTATTTTTATAAAAGGCTATCAAATCTTCTCTTGCTTTAATAGACATAGCAAGTTTTTCAACTGATTCATGCCAAGGTTGATAACCGCAGCAATCGGGTAAAATCTTAAGCGCTGTCAGAGGAAAATCTTTACAAATATCAGGTCGATTTTCATAATCCGAACATAAATCATCAGCCCCCAGTTTACTGCAATAGTAAAAATATAATCTTTCATTCGGATTCATTAATTCTTTTAATTTGTTGTAAAAATCAGGACATATTGCTTCTGCCATTTCTTCAGATTCGTAAGGTACATAAATAGCTGAAAATTCTTTCGCATACTTATCCCCTCTTAAAGCCCGTTGTTTAAGCTGCATTGGATTAAATTCACTGACAGCAAGTTTGCAGCAGTTTCCGCATTTATTACAGGAATAATCTTTCTTTTTTTCCATTATAGATTTTTTACTTACCCGCAGTTTAGATTTATAATCATTTGTAAGATATGATATTACTTTAATCTGCCAATTGTTATAAGGACATTTTGGCGGAAAAACAGAGAAAATATCCGGTTTTTGAATATCACATGGAATAGTACAAGCTCTGCAATTAACATCAGGTTTGAGTTTATCGACTTCATTTCTGATAATCTTTGCTGATTCGATATATATTTTTTTATAAAGCGCTTCCATACGCTCTGATTCTGAACCGTAATCTTGCATATATATAGAATATCATAAATCGCTCACCTCGGCAATTGAGATAGGTGTTGGAGTGGTAAATTATAGTTTAGCGGACGACGGAGTCGTCCTTAAATGGAAAATTGAAAATTGAAAATGGAAAATTTCTTAGTTCACTTCGTGA
>CACZPS010000122.1 GCA_902783125.1 uncultured bacterium
GTTTGGTAAATTATAGTTTAGCGATGAACGAAGTTCATCGCTAAACTATAATTTACAGTGACTAAGTGAACAGTGACTAAGTGACTAAGAA
Organism: uncultured bacterium; assembly: GCA_902783125.1. Classification (GTDB taxonomy): domain Bacteria; phylum Cyanobacteriota; class Vampirovibrionia; order Gastranaerophilales; family Gastranaerophilaceae; genus UBA2883. Next base: position 92 of record CACZPS010000122.1, read on the forward strand.
TTTCTCATTTCTTAATCACCTAGTCACTTAATCACTTAATCACTTTTATCAGTCTTCGGCTGATAAACTATAATTTATCCTACAAAATTCACTCTGATTATGCTAATATTGAAGTATAGGATAAAATCATGTCTAATTTTGAATTTTTAGAAAAAATTGATACCGATTTGTGCAGGCTAATAAAAGAGTCCGAAAAATTATATAGGGATGAATATTTTGAGCAATCAATCGTCCAGACCCGTCGTTTTGCGGAAAATGTTTGCAGAAGCCTGTTAGGCGAAAGACTTATTCCTGATTCGACCTTTGATGAATGTTTAGCAACCTTAAATGATATCTTTACCAAAAATATAAGACAACGGGAAATGATAAGCGACCTTTATTTTCTTAAGGCTCAAGGTAATGCCTCGGCTCACGGTAAAAAGGTTAAACAAGACGGGAATATTGCTCTTGATTGCATTAAACGTGCTTTTGAACTGGGGATAAACTATGCACTGATGTTAGGCGGGGATAAAAAACTTGATAAACTTGAATTTTCAGAAGAAGTTTTAGTGCTTGGTGAAAAGAAGAAAAAAGGTAAACTTAAGGAAAAATATCTCGCTAAAAAGAAAACTGCAAAAAAAAATAACCAGCTTTATAAAAAGAAAAAAGAACAGGCAAAACAGTATATTTACCCTAGTTTAGTCCAAAACCCGAAATCCGCATCAAAAATGAACATAATCGGCGGACTTGTTTTGATATTTGCAATAGGATTTTATATATACATTAATTTTTTATCAAAATAAAATAGACTTACACTATCTTGTATAGTTGAATCCGTACAAATTATTTTGATACTTAACCCCGATAAAAGAACCTTTATTAGAGAAAATGTACATTGTTTCAGGATTTTGAAGATACATAGCTCTCACTAGTTTACCGTTTATTGCATATTTCTTTGTGTAATACGGGCATGTCGGATAATCACCGTATCTAAAATCAACAAACTTTAATCTTCCCATTGCATCGTAATAAAAAGTCTTTTGTGGCGCTTTTGTATACTGTAAAGCATACATATAAACAAACCGTGATTTTCCCGAAAAGAACGGTTGAAGATCAACATCTTTGTAATGCGTATAGCCGGCGCACACAGCTTCATAATGAACTTCGTGATTTCGATCTTTAAGATAGTTTTTTAAGCGTTCTTTTAAGAACCCTCTAGGAAAGTTCGCAACATAACCTTTCGGGAACATTATTTTAAAAATTTGAGAAACTCTGTCAGTTCTCTCCTGATTAGTCATATACAGCCAATCAAAACTTCCACCGACATAATCAAATGTTTCTGCCATACAAGGAGCAGAAATAAATAAACCTATTAATAAAATCCAACTTAATAATATCTTCTTCATAATATAAATTATACCACACATTAAAATTTGTTGTATAATCTATATATGGGATATTTAGAAAATCAATTCGATGTAATAGTAGTTGGAGGTGGACACGCTGGTTGCGAAGCGGCAATAGCCTCTGCACGACTTGGAGCAAAAGTGTTATTATGTTCCTTAAATCTTGATAATATTGCACTGATGCCTTGTAATCCCGCAATAGGAGGACCTGCAAAATCTACTCTTGTCAGAGAAATTGATGCTCTGGGCGGAGTTATGGGTGAAGCTGCTGATGCGACTTATGTTCAAATGAAGATGCTTAATTCATCAAAAGGCCCTGCTGTTAGAGCGCTAAGAGCTCAATCAGATAAAAAAGAATATATGAAATATATGAGAAATATTATCGAAGGTACTGATAATATTTACTTGAAACAATGCTGTATAACTGATTTAATAGTCAAAGACTGCGAAATAACCGGCGCAGTTGATGAGTATGGAAATGAGTATAAAACAAGAACAGTTATACTGACAACAGGAACATCACTTGATGGCAGAATATTTATTGGATTAAACTCATATAGAGCGGGAAGATTAGGGGAAATGCCTGCAATCGGACTATCTGAGTCACTGAGAAAATTAGGGTTTACCGTAAAAAAACTAAAGACAGGAACTCCTTGCAGAATTGATAAAAGAACTGTTGATTATTCAAAAATGACAGTTCAACCCGGGGACGAGGAACTGCATTTTTATTCTTTTAAACCTGATAGACCTGTTAGACCACAAATTCCTTGTTATCTGACAAGAACAACTGAAGAAACTCACAAAATTATCAAAGAAAACCTTGATAAATCACCTATGTATCAGGGATTGATTCATGGAGTCGGTCCAAGATACTGCCCTTCTATTGAGGATAAAATTGTCAGATTTGCGTCTAATCCTTCGCACCATATTTTTATAGAACCTGAAGGGTTGGGGACTTATGAACTTTATATTCAGGGGTTTTCAACAAGTCTGCCCGCTGATGTTCAGGTAAAAATGGTACGTTCACTTCCGGGGTTAGAAAAAGCACATATCATAAAACCTGCGTATGCGGTTGAATATGACTATATTCCTGCCGTTCAGACAACACATTCTTTGATGACAAAGAATGTAAAAGGACTTTTCTGTGCAGGACAAATAAATGGCACGAGCGGATACGAAGAAGCAGCAGCCCAAGGACTTTTGGCAGGTATTAATGCATATAATTATATAAACGGTTCAGAAATGTTAGAACTTTCAAGAAGTTCATCATATCTTGGAACTTTAGTTGATGATTTAGTCACCAAAGATATTGAAGAACCTTACAGAATGTTAACTTCTCGCTCTGAGTATAGACTCCTTTTAAGACAGGATAATGCTGATGCAAGATTAACCGAAATTGGACATAGAATAGGACTTATCGATGATATTCAGTTCAATAGATATCGTGCAAAACAGGCAGAAATAAAGCGTGAAATTGAAATTTTATCAGAAACAAAAGTTTCTGCATCCAATGAAGTAAATAATATTTTAGCTAAATATGAAGAACATATTGATAAGGGTATGAAATTGGCGGAACTTCTAAAACGTCCAAATATAACATATCAGGTAATCAAAAAATTAGATTACAACACAGATATAAGAAATCTTTCTAAGGATGTAACTGATGAAGTTGAAGTTCTTATAAAATATGACGGATATTTAAAGCGACAGGAAATCCAGATAGAACAGGCAAGTAAACTTGAAAAATACAGAATCCCTGATGATGTTGATTATTCAAAGATTACTCATATATCGACAGAAACAAAAGAAAAATTAGCTAAAATTCGACCGAAGAATCTTGCACAGGCTTCCCGCATCGGAGGGGTTAAACCTGCAGATATATCCGTTTTGATGGTTATGTTATCCAAGTAAATTTATGTAAATTTTAGTTATTATATTAGCAAATGTTTTTATTACTGTTTTTCTTATAAACAGAAGGTTCTGTAATGATTATCAACAACAATAATATCAATCAACAAATATATTTTATTGGCAAAAAAAAAGTTAATAATTTTTTTTATTCGCAAAAAAAAAATCACGCTAATAATTTGTTATTTACAACATTATTTGCACTTTCAACCCTTACCCCAATAACACTTAATTCAAAAACAATAAACACAAGTGCTGAACAAAATTATACCATTCAAGATAAAAATGATTCAATTCTAAAAAGCAAGGCAAAAATCTTAAATTTAGCTCAAACAGCAAACCGGAATATATACTTTAACAATGAAAAACAAACTTATTATCAATGGGACAATAAAAAAAATGAATTTAAAAAATCAAAAAATATATCAGAAGTTTACAAAACAGGATATATAAAAACAAAAAAAGGCGAATATTTATCACCGAAAGGAAACCTTTATATAAAAAAGGATTATGGTACGACATTAATACCAACTTGGGGCAGATATAAAGATTTAGGTCAAGCATTAGCGGTTGTAAACGGTTACAAACAATCGGATATCGCAAAAGATTTATATAAATTAAATATTTCTAATAATCAACAGTTGGAATTATATTATGATGATGAAACAAAAAAATATTTAAGGTGGAACGATGGAGACAAAAAATTTGAGCCCTCAAATGTCACAGAGGTTATTGGTGAATATTATTCAATTGGTGATAAACGCTTTAAAATAGACTATAGCGGCACAACCTCGTCCGTAAGAGAGGCAAATGAGGAAGAATATCAAGTAAATAAATCCGGCTTGATTAAAATTAAAAATTATAACGGAATTTATACAGATAAAGAAGACTGGTACGAGGATAGAGTATTATATTATTGGAATAATAAAACATCGGAATTAATACCGTTTGGTGATAAAATTGATATTCAAAAAATGTTGACAGAAAAAGTAGATGGTAAAATTGGAGATTTCAGACAAGGTGATATGGGTGACTGTTGGTTATTGGCATCGATTAATGGCATGCTTCATCATCCAAATCCGATTTTGCGGGAAAAATTTAAGAGTGAACTAAAAAAGTGTTGGAGTATAAATGATAATAGCGATATTACAGTTCATTTAAAAGGTGTGAATAAAAATTATACTTTTACAAAAGAAGATATAGATAGCGTTCTGATAAAAAGTAATCATTACTCAATCGGGGATAGAGAGGTCGTTGCTATTGAAATGGGCATGGAAAAATATCTGAGAACCTTACAAAACGGAAATCTTTCGCGAAAACAAATTTCAAATTTTTATAACCTTAAAATTCCGCCGGCTACAAATGATTCAGAACTTGCATTAGACGGGGGAACAGTAGCAACTGCAATTCACTTATTGACGGGAAAAGAAACACATTTCGTTCAAAAAACTTATTATGATGACATTATTTTAGAAGATGGGAAATACAAAAAAGGATATCTTGATGAAGAATTTTTATCAGATAAATTAAAAAATAACATGGTCTTTGTTTCATATCGAGAATTAGGAGATGACTATGCACATGTCGTTTCTTTATATGGAATTGATGAAGATGTTGTATATATAGTAGATAGTAATATTGATGAATTTGAACAGGACAAAAAAGTTCACCCGATAGCAATTCCAAAACCAAAATTCTTTAGTGAACTGATTGATGTTACTTATAGTGATTTGAAGAAAAATTTAAGTCCCGAAAAGACAAAACCTATAAAAATGAATTATTCAGCATCAGATGAAGTCAAAAAATTATACCCTGATTTTAGACTAAAGTAGGGTTAACTATGCAATTTTGCACATTGAATAGTAATTATAGATAAAATAAAAAAACAATTTTGTATGGAAACCGGATATCAACATTGTTAGCCAAACGGACATTTCTGTACTAATAATGAATCAATAAAAAAAATAATTTAGTCAATGTAAATAGTAATTTATTGTTACCCCGAGTGCCAATTAATGATATAATAAAATTATGATAACTTTTTTATTAGGGATAGTAATTTTGATTTTAGGATACATATTTTATTCAAAATATGTAGAGAATCAGTTTTGCATATCAGCGAAAGATACTCCTGCTGTACGAATTAATGACGGGGTTGATTATGTACCGTTAACCGAAAATAAAAATATCTTAATACACCTTTTAAATATCGCAGGACTTGGGCCGCTTTTAGGTGCAATACAGGGTATATTATTCGGGCCGATAGCATTTATTATAATTCCGTTAGGTTGTGTTTTGATGGGCGGAGTGCACGATTATTTTTCGGGCATGCTTTCCGTACGAAATGATGGTGCCCAGATTACTGAGCTTATCAAAAAATATCTTGGCAAAGGGTTTTATAGTGTTTTTATAATTATTGTTTCCATTCTTTTGATTATACTAACATCAGTATTTATATATACTGCAGGAGATTTAATTGCGAATAAATTTTTTGGACAATCCGATTTTAGTCTGAGTAATCCGATAATTATTTCAATATATGCAGTAATTGCATTATATTTTTTATCTGCACCATTGTTTCCGATTGATAAAGTAATAGGGAAACTTTATCCAATCTTTGGGTTTTTATTGTTACTTGGCACCGGACTTGTTTTTATAGGTTTCATAACAAACGGATTAACAATACAAAATATTGATATAAATAGGTTAAATATGCACCCTGATAGATTGCACATATTGCCTATGTTTTTTATAACTGTAAGCTGCGGATTGTTATCCGGATTTCATTCAACTCAATCTACTATTATTTCAAGAACAATTTCTTCAGAAAAGTCGGGTAAAAAGATTTTTTACGGAATGATGTGCATTGAATCTCTTATTACAATGATATGGGCGGCAGGCGCAATGCATGTTTATTACCACAATCTTGTCCCAAGTGATTTAATAGGAACAGTTAATGTTCTGAATATTATATCTGAAACATTTGTGGCTCCGGCATTATCATTTATTGTAACGATTGCAATTATAGTTTTACCTATAACCTCTGGCGATACAGCATTTAGAGGTTTAAGAATGATTGTTGCAGAGTCATTAAATATGGACCAGATAAAAATGTTAAACCGACTGAAAATAGTTATTCCGGCATTTGTTGTTATTCTTTCAATATTAATATGGGCAAAACTAAACTCTAACGGATTTTTTATGATTTGGAGATACTTTAATTTTGTTAACCAATTAATAGCTATTCCAACTTTTTTATATGCCTCAGTGTATTTATATAAAAACAAAAAGAATTATTTAATAACACTTCTTCCTGGGTTATTTTATATCTTCATTACCACATTCTTTATTCTTTATTCTGAAATCGGATTAAATATTGATTATTCTATTTCCGAAGTGTTGGCCTTAATCGTGACTGGTATAAGCCTTGGTGTAATAATAAAATCAAAAAATAAGTACAAATAATTATATAAAAATAAAGTATTTATATGTAATGATACAATAGTACATAATAAATATTATCGGAAGTAGTTTTGTTTTTTTAGGGCGGGGTATATAAAAATTAGAGCTGCCTTTCCGAGTCCACGACAACGGTAAAGATTCTATATTGAAAAGCACAAACTCACAAATTTACGGATGTCTTTTATGCTAGTAAATTTGCTCGGACATGTGCTTTATAGAATATAATCTTACAGTTTCGGTACTCTCCCTAAAAGCTCTTATTTTTATATACCCCGCCCTTTCTTGATTTATAAAAGGGAATTAAAACGGATAAGATGAGCTTTAGCAGAGGTTTCTGATAATGTTATGTTTCACTCAATTAAGCCCATGTTTGAGTGATTTTACAAGCATAAAAAAACATCTGTAAAATCACGAGTTTGGGCTGGTCGATGTGAAACATATACAGTATCTTGGAACCGGAGCTGGCAGCTCATCGTTGCGTTTCAATTCCCTTTTAAACATTATAATTAACTATTTTATTGTTGATTATATATCGTTTAGATATTTACCCCTAATATTTATTATGTATGAAGATTACTGTCAAATTGTATATTTACACAAGAAATAATTATTTAAAATTGTATAGTTATATAATCAATCTTATATATTTATACTATAATTGGTATGTGAAAATATTAGCCGAAGTAAAAAAACAAAATGTAGAAATAATTAAGGGTAGTGATGCTCTCGTTCGTGCTCTTATTGAAAACGGGGTTGAAGCGGTGTTTGGGTACCCAGGAACTCCTATTTTATCTGTATATGACTCTTTATCCAAATCGGATAAAATAAGACAGTTTATTTCAAGGCACGAACAAGGTGCAGTACATTCAGCAGAAGGTTATGCAAGAGTTAGTGGGAATTGTGGTGTAGTTTTAGTGACTTCCGGTCCCGGGTTTACAAACACTATAACAGGAATATCAAATGCAACATCAGACGGAACTCCATTAGTTGTTATAACTGCTTTATCAGAGAATATTGGTAAAAATGAATTTCAGGATATTGATGTCGCCTCAATAGCAAAAAACTGTTCTAAAAAAATTTTTATTATCTCAAAACCTGAAGATATAGCAAAAACTATATCTCAGGCTATACACGAAGCTGAAGCTCTACCAAAAGGTGCTGTTGTTGTCGGGATTACAAAATCTATATTAGAATCAGAATCCCTACAAAAAACCTATAAAAAGCGGCACGAAATAAAGGTTGAGGCACCTCATTCTTGTATTCTTAAAGCAATAGATTTACTAAAAAATGCAAACAGACCGCTAATTATTGTTGGTGGAGGGTGCAAAGATTCTGAACAGGATATTAAAGAATTGTTGCAACTTACAAATATTCCTGTTTGTCATACACTTATGGGAAAAGGTATTGTTGATAGTGTTTCTGCTGGCATGATTGGCGCTAACGGAAATAGTGAATTAAACAATATCATAAAGGACTCTGATGTGGTACTTGCGCTTGGCACAAGATTTACAGACAGAACGACTAATTATGAAAAAGAATTTTTACCCTCAACGAAGATTATTAACGTAAATATTGAGTCAAATAAATCCAAAAATATAAAGGTCGATAAAGAAATAATCGGAGAGGTAAAAATAGTTCTTCAACATATAATCGGGGTTATAAAATCAAAAAAAATACTTTTTGATATAAAGTATGAATGGATTTCAGGCGTAAATAAAAAATCAAAAATAAATTATTTGGATGACAGAGAGTTATCTATGCGAAATGTGGTACGAACATTGTATAGTCACGCTAAAATATATAATCCCATTATAGCAACAGATATTGGCGAACATCAAATAGAAGTCGTTAAGCAATTTAAAGCAGGAACCGGAAAAGATTTTTTAACTTCCGGTGGGCTTGGTTCTATGGGGTTTGGTTTACCTGCGGCAATTGGGGCATATATTGCCAAGCCTAATGCGCTTATACTTAATATAACAGGTGATGGGTCGTTTCAGATGAATATGCAGGAGTTGGGAACTTGCGCACAGTATAATATCCCTGTAAAAATTTTTATTATAAATAATTCTTCATTAGGGATGATAAAAACCCAACAAGGAATAAACGGGTATGCTCAAAATGGCTCCAATTTATTAAATCCTGATTTTGCAAAAATTGCACAATCTTATGGGATTGCGGGTTATAGAATTACATCTATGACTGATTTAGAAACAAAAATGAACGAGATTTTTCAATATAAAAAACCTATATTACTTGATATAATTTTAAAATAATAAAATTATAATATGTTTCTTGTATGGCAATCTGTTCCGCCGGTTTTTATAAGATTATATTTATCAGCTATCTGGATAATGTTTTCTGATGTATGGAATCTGAAATACTTCCTGTGTCTTTGGTAAGGGTAATAAACTTCTATTCCGTCTAATCCCATAGTTATCAGTTTCTGAACGAATTTATCCAAATCTATTGCCCAACAGCAAGCCGGATGCGCAAGAACTGCAATTCCGCCAGCTTGATGAATGGCATCTATCAATTTTCTTAGATTTCTTCTTGCGAAAATTCTTACAATATCTGTATCAGTTCCTCGTTTTGATTTTGCCATGAATTTGTTTAAAACAGGGTTTTCAACATCAATCCCGTAAGCCAATAGGTGCATAAATACATAACCACACCAGCAATCAAATTCAACACCTGTTAGAAGAATTTTATCGTGGAATTTTTTGTGACCCTCAACTGTGTTATGATCACAAATAGCAATTTTTCTAAACCCAAAATTTCTTGCCTGATTAATTATATCTTCAAATTCGGCATTCCCGTCAGAATATTTTGAATGAATATGTAAATTAACAAAATCAAAATATTCTTCTTCTTTAAAACTTTTTATTAAATCTTTTACTTGGTCTATGTGTTCTGTCATATTTTTGCTATTCTTGTTTACAATTAATAATTATAGTACTAAAATTATACTATAAAGGTGGGGTAAATATAATTATTAAATAAAAAATATCCCCAAAATGGATTATGGCAAAAAAGAATAGTACAATTTTTGAAATATTTCTTCAATCTATCGGTCTTTATTTCACAAACATAGATAGATTTGTTTGGTACATGATATTTCCGGTATTTGGACAACTTGCGGGAATAGTGCTATTTACAATAGTTTTGTATTCATTTAATGAATACAATCATTTAATCTTAGCTAATATCCCAATTTTGCGTACTCCAATGTATATGAATATAGCTCTCGGAGTTGTACTATTACCCGTTGTTATATTATGGGCAAAAGCATTTTGGGATTATATGGTTGCATATTCAGCAGTTAACTCAATGACAGAGAATATGCTAAAATCTGAACGTGTATATGACTTCCCCGCTCATACGATGATGGTTACAAGAAGATGGGGCGAATATTTATTATTATTCTTAATGTACATCGGATTAATTCTTTTAAGTGTAATTCCAATATTTCTTGTATTTGTTTGGATATTACTTATATATTACGCATTTATTTTTCAAATATTTATCTTTGAACCGGAACTATCACCGTTTGACTGTTTTAAAAAGAGTTCACAGTATGTGCATGGGAATTTTAGACAAACACTTCTAATGATTGTGTTAGTTGGTGGTTTGACTTATGTTATATTGCCTCAGATTGTATTGACTTTTCTCCAAACAGTAAAAGGGGTAAATGTTTTAAAGGAATTGATAGTCCCTTATATTACAGTTCCGTCACTTGATTGGATTAATATGATTCTGTCGGCATCCGGTGTTCATCAAATAACTCCTGAGCAAGTCGGATTATTTATTGTACAATTATTGGTCTTTGTTATTGTAGTAGAGTTGTTACTACCATTAAGAGTTATATGTATGTGTTTGTGGTACAAGAATTTCTATAATGACTCAGGTGCTATGAAACAAATTGATGACAGAATCTTAGATAGAGCCGGCGCAAAAAGGAAATCGAAAAGAATTAAATAAATGTTTATATGCAAGAATTGTAAATCAGTCGATAAATTTGAATTGATGTTTTCTCCCGAATATCAGGGGAGTAAGTCATTCAGTCTGAAATATAATGCTAATAACGAAATAGAAATAACAGTTGACGGATATACATTTGTTCCTGATTTGATGTTTATGAATCAGTTTGCAGTTTGTAAATATTGCGGGCAAATCTATATGTGGGATTATAAAATGGAAAATAAAAGTGACTAGGTGATTAAGTGATAAAGTGATTAAGATTACGTTATTGTGAGAAAATTACGAAGTTTGTAGAGGGTGTCTAAAAAGTCAAAATCAAGTAATATGTTAATCGAAAAGTAGGGTGGTGTAAAGCCTTTTATAATGATACTTTTAGACAAAATATCACGAACGGCGTACCCACCCAACCAGAGCTAAATTTTGGCGTTTTAGACACCCTCAAATTTTATTTATATTTTACTTCTCTCGAATTTGTAATGAATTTGCAAGCAAATTCAAACAACTTCTCCCTTTCCTAAAAGATTTAGGAGCGGGTTTGGGTGAGGTTTGAATGGAACGTCTATTCACCATTCACTATTCACTCACTATTTACTTTAAAATCCACAAATTTTTGTTTTAAAATATAATTAACAATACAAGGAGAAAATTATGAGAAAAAACGGAAGAAAAAATAACGAATTAAGACCGATTAAATTCACGAAGGATTTTACAAAACATGCACTAGGTTCTGTTTTGGTGGAATTTGGAGATACAAAAGTAATAACAACAGCATCAGTTGAGCATAAAAAGCCGAAATGGATGGAGCAAGACGATAACAGAGGGTGGATAACGGCAGAATATTCCTTGCTGCCATCAGCAACAAACACCCGTTGCTCAAGAGAGAGAAATAAAGTTTCGGGAAGAACCCATGAAATACAAAGACTTATAGGACGAAGTATGAGAGCTTGTGTTGATTTAGAGAAAATGCCTGAACTCACAATTACTATTGATGCCGATGTCATTCAAGCTGATGGCGGAACGAGAACAGCAAGTATTTGCGGCGGTTTTCTAGCTTTAAAATGCGCAGTTGAAAAACTTTTAGCATCAGGCGAATTACAGGAAAATCCTATAATTGAGCCAATAGGGGCAATCTCTATCGGATTAATCGGAGATGAAATACTTCTTGATTTAGACTATGAAGAAGATTCTCACGCAAGAGTAGATTCTAATGTAGTTTTAACGAAAAGCGGAAAAATAGTTGATTTTCAAACAACATCTGAGGGTGAACCTTACGAAAAATCCCAAATGGATGAATTGTTTGAAATAGCAAAATCCGGAATTAAAACAATTATAGATAACTATCTATCTGACTGATATTGTGAGAGCATTCGATAGAGCTATTCCACCTTGAACAGGCGGTTTATTCGCAATAAGACCTTTAACATACATTACTGTTGAGCCTCCGCCGTCAAGATTCATAGCATTTACACAACCTAATGCGTGCATCAGATATGCTAGTTCTTTTAATGTCATTCCGATAGAGCTTCCTTCCCTACCATCAGCTGTTATCATAATGAATCTGTTATCTTTAGTGTATCCGATAGCAGTTCTTGGATTTCTGCCGCCTATTGCAAGGAGTTTTTCATCTTGAATATCAACATAAACCTGACCATCTTTGACAAGGTAAGGACCTCCGCTAATAATATGGTTTACATCTTCCCATTCTGGTAAAGTTTTTACATCGAGGTTTACCTTGTCATTGATTCTAAGATTGGTCAGTTTAATTGCCGGTCCGACAAGAACATAGCCGTTTAAAGGAATTGGAGATTTTTCTTTTGTAATTGATATTATTTTTCCGTCAGACACGACAACTTGTAATCCGTTTTTAGGGGTAGCAGGTGACATCTTGCCCCAGTCAGGTGTGTAGCAAAGAGTAAATCCTACTGACATTCTTGGTTGATTTATATTATCAACTTTTATTTCGTTCCATCCACATTTTACTTTTGCATCAAGTTTTACTCTGTCCATCTTGAATCCGTCAGTAGTAAACCCCATTGCAACCCTGTTAAAAACCGGACCTGTATATAATTTTTTGTCCACCATCATTGTACCGAGCGGACAACCTGTTTGCGGTAAGAAAAAGGCACCATTCACTGCAACTATGGAATTATTTTTCTTCGCCATTGCAGTTATTGATGCCTTATGAGAAAGAGTTGCTGAGGCTAAAACCGGCTCTATACGAATCTGCGGATTTACATTGATATCCGCTTCGATTACGTTTAACCTGACAGGACGCCCCTGATAATACCTGACTAGTTTTATATGTTTTATCCCTTTGTCTACACTATATACCCTGCAATTTGCATATTTTTTATTGATGTATTGATTAAACTCCGCTTCAGATTGTTCTTCTGTTTTTATCTTTTCAAGATTTCTTTCAATTTGAATAGCATTAATCATCGGTGGTGAAACTATCCCGCTCACAATCTTTATGTTATCCGCAAAAACAAAACTGTTTTGAGATAATATCAAAGATGTGACCAGTAATACATTTGCACACAGAATCAGCAGACGTTCACGGCTGAAATTGGAGTAAATAGTATCCATGGCGGCACCTCAATTGATAAACAGTAACCGGATACCTTTTTTATTAAAGAGTGGTTAGTGGGGAATAACACTCTGTAAAGGTCTTGTAGCCCTTACATTAATATAATACCCTATTTTTTAAATTTTTAAACCCTTTTTATCCCTTTTATAGCAATATTTTTACAAAACTAAATAGTGTAAAACCTACACGCAGAGTGGCTTTTGGCTAATTTTTAATCGTAAAATATACACTATTTGCGAAATATGAGATTATTTCTACAAAAAATTAAGTATCGTTCTTTAAAAATGATTTTTTCTTAAATATAATGTTTAATATGCTTAGTTTTTGTGTTATCCTTGCCTCAAGGAGCAAAAATGGATATTATTAAAGCGATAACAAAACGAGGGTTAGAACTAAGAGGAGCTATATATGACAGCGTGTCAAAAGATACCGTTTTAATAATGCTGACAGGAATTTGTTCTAATGTGTTTCAAAACGATTTATTAGATTCAACCGGAAAACTATTGAGCAAAAACGGAATATCCGTGATAATAGGACACGCTCACGATTCTTTTTCCTGTTTCGCATACACAGACCATTCTATCGGTAAACAAAAACACACTGGCGTTTTTAATGATGATTTTAATATGGTATATGAAGATGTTGAAACTTGGGTTCTTAAAGCAAAAGACATGGGGTTTAAGAAGATAATTCTTGCCGGTCATTCACTTGGTTCTAATAAAATAATAAACTATCTTGGAAACACTCCTGATAATTATGTTGATTATTTTATTATTTCTTGTCCTATAGATATTATGTATTGGTGGAAAGTTATGCCAAATATTGATACTTGCTTTGATATGGCAAAGAAATGGGTAAAAGAAGGTAATGGCGATAATATTCTCCCGCAATTATTCGGTGGCTTTTCTCCCATGACTGCCAATACAGTTCTAGGATTTTACAATGCAGAAAATCTTAAAAACTGCCCTGTATTAAGTAAAGAAGGTGAAACATCTTCTCTATACAACATAAAACCTTACGGAACGTTTTTAATCGGGTCAAAAGATTCTGTCACCGGCGACAGTCCAAAAGCGTTTATGGAACAATTAAATCAATGGACTAAAAATCCGAATAAAAATAAAGTAATCGAAGTTGAAGGTGCAAGCCATATTTTCTACGGTAAACATGATATTTACGCAGAAATAGTTTTAGATTGTATAAAAAATTATTTTTTACAATACAATGTTCAATAATTTAATAAGATTCAAATAAAAAGGAGAATTATATGAAAACAAAAGGAATTATTTTAGGATTAGCTATATTACTTGTATCAAATATTGCGTATTCAGCACAAAAAGAAGTCTTGCTGAAAACAACATCAACTTGGGACAAGGTTGAATATCATAAACTGAAAATCAAAAAACCGGAAGTCACCGTATTAAAAATAGATATCGGAGTTGGTGAATCTTTAAAAATGCACAAACACGATTTAGTTAATATTGCTTATGTTAAAAAAGGTACTTTAACTGTTTATACGGATAAAAATGAACAAATAACCGTAAAAGAGGGTGAATGTTTACCTGAAATGATCGGGAAATACCACTATGGTAAAAATACCGGTAATGACCCTGTAGAACTGATTGTTTTTTATATAGGTGAAAAAGATACTCCTCTTGCTGTTGATAAGTAATGTAAAAGAATAGTTTGTTTTAGAAAATAAAAACACACAAAAATTGAGAATTAGAAAAAAGTGGGTTGGCATTATTATGTCAACAGAAATTTATTTATTGTCGTTTTTGTAAAACTGATCTACTAGCTAATTAATAAAATATATTGTAGATTGTAGTGGGTAGGTTAGGTGAAACCCAACAAAAAATGTAAAACATTTGATGAAATTGTTGAAAAAAATGATGAATACATGTACTAATACAATAATGAAAGGTATCAATGGATCAAATTAAAAATGGCTCCTGTACAATACAGGAACCATTTTTAAAGGTTTTATGAACACCTTTTTTTTTGTCTAGTTTTTAGGTTTCAGTTCATTATTCCATGTCTGTTTTTTTATTCAAATATTTAATTATTTACAAAGTGCAAGCAACACACCTGCTGCAACGGCAGAACCGATTACACCCGCAACGTTAGGCCCCATAGCGTGCATAAGAAGGAAGTTTTGAGGGTTTTCCTCTAATCCAACCTTATTAGATACACGAGCTGCCATTGGTACAGCTGATACACCCGCTGAGCCGATAAGCGGATTGATTTTTTCTTTTGAACAAAGATTCATAAGTTTTGCCATCAATACACCACCTGCTGTTGCAAGTGAGAATGCTATAATACCTAATACTAAAATCTTCAAAGTTTCTAATGTTAAGAAGTGATCTGCAGAAAGTTTTGAACCAACCGCTAACCCCAAGAAAATTGTAATAATATTTATTAAAGCATTTTGCATAGTATCAGATAATCTGTCAACAACACCACATTCTTTACATAAGTTCCCGAATGTTAACATCCCGACAAGTGGACAAGCATCCGGAAGAAGAATTGCACAAAGCAACAATACAACAAGCGGGAAAACAATCTTTTCACGTTTTGTAACCTCTCTTAATTGTTTCATTTGGATTTTGCGTTCTTCTTTTGTTGTCAATGCTTTCATTATAGGAGGTTGAATAACAGGAACTAATGCCATATAGGAATATGCCGCAACTGCAATTGCAGGCAACAAGTGTTCTGCTAATCTTGACGTTACAAATATGGATGTAGGACCGTCTGCACCGCCTATTATACCAATTGCGCCAGCTTCAGGCAAGCTAAAACCTAAGCATAGAGCTAAAAGTAATGCCCCAAAGATACCAAACTGAGCAGCACCGCCTAAAAGTGCGGTTTTAGGGTTTGCAATAAGCGGCCCAAAGTCTGTCATTGCTCCTACACCCATAAAGATAATCAATGGAAAAATTCCTATTGCAGGGTCAATCCCTACCTTATAAACAAATGCTTGAAAACTATGGTCACAAGGGAAGTTTGCTATCAAACCGCCAAATGCGATAGGAACAAGTAACAATGGTTCAAACTGTTTCTTAATGCCTAGCCATAGTAAGAACAAACATATAACTATCATAATCGGCATACCATAAGCGTGTAAAAATCCTTCTACTGCACTCATATTCGGATCAGGCTGTTGAATGAAGTTCATAATACCCGTTGAATGCCATAGGGAGTTTAATCCGCTTTGAATATCTATACTCATCACTTACCCCCTTATCCTAATAATACCAATTCTTGTTCGTTTACAACTTTTTCACCTTGAGAAACGAGTACTGATTGAACTGTTCCTGCTTTAGGTGATTTAACTTCGATTTCCATCTTCATCGCTTCAAGCACAAGCAATACATCGCCTTCTTCGACAGAAGTACCTTCAGGAGCCTCTATTCTTAAAACATTTCCAGGAACGCCTGCTTTTACCGGTTCGCCTTCGCCAGATGAAGTCGAAGCTGAGGAGTTTTCAATCCCCTCTTTTACGTCAATATCATAAGATTTTCCGTTAACTGTTGCTTTATCACCGTCAAGTTTAACCGCATAGTTTTTACCGTTAACCTTAACTGTGTATTCATTTCCTCCTGAAGCGACCGCATCTGTCTTAGCCCCTTCATTTACTCCTTTTCTAACCCCAAGAACACCGTTACCTTGTAAGAACATAATACCTTTATCCTTACAAGCAGCAGAAATGAAGATATTTTCATCATTAACTTCAAGATTTGCTTCTAATAATCTCTTAGTTGCAGCTTCAATACCTTTTGAAGGGTCCTTATCATTTAAGTCAACAACTAATTCTGTTGTAGGTTCAAGACCAAGTTGGTCATGTGCAATTTTAACGATTTCAGAATCAGGTTCACAAGGTGTTTTTCCAAAGTAACCAAGAACCATCTTTCCGTAACCTTCTGCAATCTTCTTCCAGTTACCAAACATAACGTTATTGAATGCTTGTTGGAAATAGAATTGTGAAACAGGAGTAACTGATGTAGCAAAACCGCCTTTTTCAACAACTTCCTTCATAGCTGCAACAACTTCAGGGAATCTGTTCATAACACCGTTATCTCTCATCATTTGAGTATTAGCAGTTAAAGCCCCACCAGGAAGCGGTGAAGATATAATCATTGGGTTAACTGCCAATGCTTCAGGTGGTAAGAAGTAATCCTTCATACATTCTTTAAATATTTCTTCTGTTTCAAGAATCTTATTAATATCAATACCTAAATCGTATTCAGAACCTTTAAGAGCGTGCCACATAGAAACGATATCAGGTTGAGCAGTACCGCCGGAAACAGGTTTCATTGATAAATCAATACCGTCAGCCCCGCCTCTTAATGCTGCTAAATATGCAGCCAAACCGGTACCTGCAGTTTCGTGAGAGTGGAATCTGATATGAGCCTCAGAACCTAATATTTCACGAGTTCTTTTTACTGTTTGATAAACTTTTTCAGGAGCTGATGTACCTGATGCGTCTTTGAAGGCTAAACTATCAAACGGAATGCCCGCATCAAGAATGTTTCTCAATACTTTTTCATAGAACGCAACATCGTGAGCGCCTTCGCAGCCTATCGGTAATTCCATCATTGTAATTGTAACTTCGTGTTTAAGTCCGTTATCCTTAATACATTGTCCTGAATAAATAAGATTATTAACGTCATTCAATGCATCAAAGTTTCTGACGGTTGTAACACCGTGTTTTTTGAACATTTTAGCGTGCAAGTTAATAATATCTCTAGGTTGAGAATCAAGTCCTACCACATTTACCCCTCTTGCAAGAGATTGAAGATTAACGTCAGGTCCGACTGCTTCTCTGATTTTATCCATAGTTTCAAAAGCATTTTCTCTGCAATAGAAAATAGGTGATTGAAATCTTGCACCACCTGCAGTTTCAAAATGCTTGATACCCGCATCAACTGCTGCTTGCAAAGCAGGAATGAAATCATCTACAAATACACGTGCGCCGTATACGGATTGAAACCCGTCACGGAAAGATGTATCCATTACTTTAATTAATTTTTTAGTCATTTTTATTTTTCCTTTACTAATGTGTATAAACTTTGTTTGATAGTGAATAGTGAATAGTGAATAGTGAATAGAATTCAATATTTACTTAATTTACTATACACATTTATTTTGTTGCGACTGCCGCAGCTATTGCGACTGCTACTTCGCTGTCATCTGTCGTGCGAACGGGAGCAGGTTTTACATTTACCCCCGCTTCAGGAAACCATTCGTTTAACTTTGCAACACACACTGACATAACATTCATTGCTATAATCATAGTACATAAGAAAAGTAATACCGTACCCATCCCTATGCACATCATAACTAAGCCTTCGCTTAATATTTCGTTCATAAAATATCTCCTATATAATATATATTCAATTCGTTCTTTTCTTTCAAAATTAATGAGCCTTCGTTTGTAATATCCTCAGCTATTCCGTCATGAACAACCCCAAGAACATTTACCGAAACAGGTTTTTTAAGAAACATAGCACGTTTTATGTAATGCTCTTTTATAGATAAAAACCCCTCGCATACAAAACTATCATACAACAAACAAAATTTAGAATACAGTTTTTCTAAAAATATAACTTTATCAACTTTTTTTTCTGTTTCATTAAAAATTGATGTCGCCGGCTTGTCAATTTTGGATAAGTTATCTGATGAGGTATTCAAATTAACACCAATCCCTAGCGCAAGCCCCAAAAATTCACCCCCGATTGTTGTTCCCTCAGCTAAAATTCCAGCTATCTTTTTACCGTTAATTAAAACATCATTCGGCCATTTTATCTGAGGTGATAAATTGTATTCTTCTTCCAGTACCATCGCCAATATTACGGATAAATATTGAGTATAGTTTGATATATGTTCAAACTCACTTTCTTTTGGCTTTATAACTATAGTTAAAAACAAATTATCCTCACCGGAATCAATCCATTTTCTCGTTAATCTTCCTCTGCCTGATGTCTGCCTGTCAGAATAAACGAAGGTCAGATTTTTAAGTTCCTGCATGTGTTTTTTTACATAGTCATTTGTTGAATTTATTTCTTTTAAGTGAACTAATTCCATGACTATATTTTATTACAAATCAAACTTGCAAGAAAGCAAAAATGCACTTTTTAATTATTATTTTCCGTTTGATAAAAAATAAATTGTAACAATTTTGTAAACATACATCAAATTTTAATCTTCAGTTGTTTTAACCATATCAAAGAAGTGTAAAAAATAGGAGTGTGGATTATGCCAATCAGAATAGATGAAATCATTACAAAAGGTGCAAGTACATTAGAAAAGAAATTTATGGGCGGGGTATCACAAGAAAGTGCAACTCGTGCTATAACTGAAACTGCTCAAGAAGTCCAAAGACAAATGGACGAAATATCAAGACTCGGGATTGAAGAAGTAAAATCACAAAACGAAAGAGCTATGGCAACTCTAAAAGAAGCACATTTGAAAGAATTAGCAGCAAAAGACAGAGAAAATTTAGCATTAAAACAATCTAATAACGCGGTAACTCAAGAAAAAAATTCATTAGACAACAGATTAAAAAAACTAATGGCAAAGATACAAGACGGTTTGAACTTTAAAGAAATAGAGTCTAACCCTGACGGAAGCAAGGTTTTTGAAAAACATAGCCTGAATGGTGCAAGAGCCTTAAAAACTGTTAACAGTAATGATGTAACAACTCAAGTGAATATAGAATTGGCGAATAAAACTTTCCGCCGAACATCTTATAATCCACTAACAAAACAACCTACACGAACAGTTACTAATGCAACAAAAACCGGTGAAACAGTTGAGATATTGTACGATGATTACGGACGTGGCGGAAAACCAAAAGTACTTAACAAAAAGAAATCTAAAGAAAATATAAAACCGACTATTGTTGACCGTAAAACAAATAAAATAAGTGAGTCTACCATTGAGGTTGATAACCTTTATTCTGACGGTTCAAAAATAAAATCAGAAGTAGACAGACGAACAAATGAAGTCAGGAATTGGACAAAATGGAAAAATGCAAATAGTAGCTGGTGGGATGAATGGTATGCTAAAGATGAAAGAGGAGTTACAACAGGGAAAAGAGTGTGGAATGATAATAACAGCAGAATAGAATATGAAAAAAGAGTTAATATTTCCCCAAGCGGAATTCGTAGAGTTTCACCGTATTCAAGACTTAAAGATGAATTGACAGGGGTAGTAACAAGCGTTGACAGAATGACGTTCCCTAAATCATCACCTATAAAACGAATAGAAACATTTAAACCTGAAAACTCTGATTCCATAATTAAAAGTGTTGTGAAGATGAAAAACGGAACAGTTTATGAGATGACTGATTATAAGAAAGTAGACAGCAACAGAGAACTCAGACCTGGGGGCGGATTAGATGTTTTGGCTCCGCAAAAAGTTGTAAAAACAACAAAAGACGGTGCTAAAACAGAAATGAATCAAGAAGAAATTATGCCTTGGCTTGAAAGTTTTCACCCCGGATATAATTTCAGTTTATTGAAATAAATTTAGATTAAAATATTAAAAAACGGGCGGACTTTTTGGGATAAAAACTAAAAGCCCGCTTTGTTATATTTATTGCCGATAATACTATTTGCAAAAAACAATACTTTTATTACAATACTCATACAAAAAACAGTCGCTAACATAAAGCGACTGTTTTTGTTAAATTAAAAATTCTTATTATGCGTTTATTCCGCCTGATGAAGCTGAACTAACAGAACTTACGGCTGAGGTTGATTCAGAGGTTGAACCTGTTGTTGTCGCAGCTTGAGCTTCGGCAACACTCGCAAAACCATAAGATTGTGCCATTTTTTCTGTAGATTTCTGCAAGCTAATCAAATCCTCTAATGTACCTTGTTTCTTTTCAATTGGATTATCAACTTTTTGTTCTTTTACAGAATCTTTTGCTATTCTCGTTTCATCATATTCATCTAAAGAAGAATTAGTTTCTTCCGCCTTCAAGTTTTGTATTGGAGTAGAATTTGTGAATGCTCCATAATTTATAGCATCTATTTTCATAAAAATCTCCTTTGCCTGATAATTATTACATAAGTTTTAAAACATATCAAGATTTTTTTTTGCCAGGTGGGGATAAATATATTTTTTATTTTATAAAACCTCTTGACAAATATTACTTATCCTCTATCTTTAAATAATATCCTTAAATATTTACCCCTTTGTAGAAAATATTTAATACAATCATGTTACAAATTGTAACACTTTTGGTAATCCATGCTCCATGATTTTATATTGTGTAGTACAATCATGCTATCAACTATCCCAAATCTCCTCCCAAGATTATGAAATACTAGCTGCAGAAAGTGCAGCTTTTTATTTTTATTGAGATTCGACTAACAATTATAGATACATTTGTACTTTTTCTTTGTCAAACACCTCGATACTATCTTTTGAATGAATAAATATCATGCAAGAAATAAGTGCCTTAAAGGCTTGAAAATCAGGATATGCCAGTTT
The DNA here is from genome assembly GCA_902783125.1 of uncultured bacterium. Classification (GTDB taxonomy): domain Bacteria; phylum Cyanobacteriota; class Vampirovibrionia; order Gastranaerophilales; family Gastranaerophilaceae; genus UBA2883. The sequence goes on from CACZPS010000122.1 coordinate 21,908, forward strand.
TTCTCTTAAATCAGACATATTATTTGCCAAAAATTCCGTGATAACTGTTTTTTCGTTATAAACAAGTTCAGATAGAAAATCAAGTGCATGCTTAGATTTAACACCCTCAATATAAACCATATCCGGTGACTGAAACTCAATAAATCGCAGCGCCTTATCAAGATTAAAACCGACATTTTCATTTAGCTCGCACTGATGAACATTTTTCAAATCATACTTTGAAATAGATTCAATGGTCATAATATTTCTGTTAGATTTCACTGCTTCTAATAATAACGAGTATATAATATGCGTTTTGCCGCTCAATTGCGCTCCGCAAACAAGAATAATACCGGACTGATCAAGTGATTTATGAAGAATTTGTTTTTGTCGCTCGTCATGGATAAGCTCTGATAATTCCATCGGAGGTTTATAGATTTTAAGAGCAATTCTTTCTCCAATAATAGTAGGGAAAGCTGATATACTCGCAATCAATGTTATTTCATCGACCTTAAAACACAATTTGCCAAGTTGAGGAACCTCGCAAACTGACGGGTCAAGGTTAGATAACATTTTTAACTTCGCAACAAATGATGAAACAAGAATATACGGAATAACTCCTTTATTTTCATAACGGTTTTGATTCTTGAATACCAAATTTAAACCTTCGTTTGACTGTTCAAAATAAAGTTCGTGAACATCTTCTATAATTGCCTGTTTTAAAATTGCTCTTATAATCTTTTGAATATGTTCGTCGCTCAAATCTTCGCTATGGAGTTCATCCGTCCAGTTAAAATCTAAATCAGCTGACGATGTATATATTTTATCCACAGTTGATGGTGTGTTGTAATATTCGTCAATTTTAGCAAGAATACTTTTTTCTGATGAAATAACAGGCTCAATAGAACATTCCGCTGATTCAATAATTTTATCTATAACAAACAAATCTAAAGGGTCTGCCATTGCAACAGTTAAAACATCTTCTATCTTAAACAGCGGAATTACATTATATTTCCTTGCATCAGAAAAACTTATATATTTTAAACATCTTGTATCAAGTGAATAATCTTCCAAATCAACATAAGGTATATGCAGTTTTTTCTCTAAAAACTTTAACAAAGTCGCTTCATCAAGAACCCCTGATGAGATTAGTGCCTGCCCAATGTTTACTCCTTCAGCGGATGCCAGTCTTTGAGCTTTATCCAGAACCTCATATTCAACAAGTCCGTCACGCACCAATTCATATTTTAACTTTTCTAATGTCTTGTTTGTTATTGTTTCCACTTAATATCTCAATTCTGCTCTAGTACAGAGCTAAAACTATTCTAAATACTCTTTGACTTTACTCACAACAAAATCTAAGTCAAACGGTTTTGTAATATATTCATTTGCTCCTGTTTCTTCACCGATAAGTTTGTCTTCTTCTTGAGAACGAGCAGTTAACATTATTATAGGAATGTTTTTGTATTTATTATCAAACTTTAACAAACGGCTAATCTTATATCCGTTCATTTTAGGCATCATTATATCAAGAATTATTAAATCCGGCACAACTTCTTTAGCGGATTTAAGCCCGTCCTCACCGTTTAATGCAGTATAACAATCATACCCTTCCGATTCCAAAACAAATTTTAAACTATCAACAATATCTTGCTCATCATCAACAATTAGAACTTTCTTCATTTAATACCCCTTAGACCTCCACAACATTATTATATCATGTTTTTGTGTTTGTTTACAAACTATTTAACCGATTTACTTTATGCCCGTGATACAGGCAGAACAAAATAGAAAGAGGAGCCTTGATTTATCACACTATCGCACCAAATAGCACCTTTGTGTGCCGTTATCAATTGTTTTGCAATAGCTAACCCTAAGCCTGAACCGCCTACTTCTCGGGAAAGTGAGTTTTCTATCTGCTCAAATTTATCGAACACATGCATCAAATCCTCTTTTGCAATACCAATTCCCTGATCTGATACACAAACCTGAATATATTCACCTTCTAAATTCTCTATTTGCGGTTTAAAACATTCCTCAACATAAATATCTTCCGCATAAACCATTTTGGCAGTTATACAAATAGTTCCCCTATCAGAAGTGAATTTTATTGCATTTGATACAAGGTTTGTCAACACTTGCTCTATTCTGTCCATATCGGCATAGACATCTTTTAATTCACCTACTGTTTTCACGCAAAGTTTGATATTTTTTTGTAAAGCTATTTGGGACAAATTTTGAACAACATCATTTATAACTGTTTCAACAGAACCTATTGCAAAATTATAATCCATTTTACCGGCTTCTATTTTAGACATGTCAAGCAAGTCACTAATAATTCTGGCAAGTTTTTTTACATTCCTTTTTGCCATATCCAAGAATTTTTTCATCGACTCTGTTATATCACCTGTTTTCCCGCTTGAAACTATGTCGAGAGAATTTTTTATAGATGTTAACGGAGTTTTAAGTTCATGAGAAACAATTGAAATGAATTCTGATTTCAATCGTTCCAAACGAGCAAGTTCTTTATTCTTATTCGCTATTTCCTGATACAAAATTGCGTTTTTTAGCGGTTGTGTAACCTGATTAACAAGTGTTTTAAAACATTTATCATCGTCCTGTGAAAAAACTTTTTCTCTAAAGATTTCAGAATATCCGAAACATTTATTGTCCGCTGTAATATAAGATAATAGCTTATTATAATTGAGAATCTCAAAGTCATATTCGTTAATTGAGTATTTTATATTTTGCTCAACTTCAATATCATCTAAGGAAAACATCTCAGAAACATCAATTCCAGAATTTTTATAGTTTAACACCGCTCTGAGCTTCAAAGCCTCTAATAATCTTGGTGAAAGTTTATAGTTAGAATTAATCAATAATACAGGAGTTTTATCATCTTTAAAAGAAAGAGTGCAAGAAATGTTTGAATTTAATGATTTATCAATACCGTCATTAACAATATTAACGAGTTTATTTCTGCTTAAACTTTCCGCAAGCTGAGAACTTGTACTATATAAAACATTCAGTTGATAAAGGCTGTTAGCAAGTTCTTGATTAGATTTTGACAGTTTTATCAGAGATTTTCTTGCCTTTAATCCTGATTCTACCGTGGAGTTTAGCAATGTAGGATTTATAGGCAACGATACAAATTGATGAGTGTTAGATAGCAGTTCCTGTGGCACTTCTGACTCGCCCATCAAAAGCAAACGAATGGACTGAAAATCTTTTATTTCACGATAAATTGATTTTAAATCAAGTTTTGACGATGAATCATACATAACCAAATCCGGAGCTTCAACTTTCATGATATCAAGAATAGTAACGCCATCGTCTGATACAAGAACTTCATGATTAAGTAGAGTTGTCATTACCTTATTTTTAACATCATTATTATTGGTTATTAATAAAATCTTTGCCATATTACTATCGTATCAAGAATTATTTTTTGGGCAAATATGTAAATTATAGTTTAGCGGACGACGGAGTCGTCCTTAAATGGAAAATTGAAAATTGAAAATGGAAAATTTCTTAGTTCACTTCGTGA
>CACZPS010000123.1 GCA_902783125.1 uncultured bacterium
GAATAGACAATTTAATCTATTCACTGTTCACTATTCACTATTCACTGTTTATCGAAGGACAAAGTCCTTCGATAAACTATAATTTACCAATTCATCTCTTTAGTGTACAATATCATTAAAGGGGAGTGAGATGAACGAAACAATAGCTATTAGAGGTGCAAGGCAGCATAATCTTCAAAATGTATCGCTTGATTTACCAAAAAATCAAATGATAGTTTTTACAGGAGTATCAGGCTCAGGCAAAAGCTCTTTGGCATTTGATACAATTTTTGCTGAGGGTCAAAGACGTTACGTTGAGAGTCTTTCGACTTATGCCCGTCAATTTTTAGGTCAGATGGATAAACCCGATGTTGATTCTATAGACGGTTTAACCCCTGCAATATCTATCGACCAAAAATCCACAAGCAACAACCCACGCTCTACTGTCGGAACGGTTACAGAAATTTATGATTATTTAAGGCTCCTCTGGGCGAGAGTCGGAACTCCGTATTGTCCGAAATGCGGAGCGGAAATAAAACCTCAAACAATAGATGAAATTGTAACATCTGTTTTCAAACAGCCTGAGGGTACAAAAATCCAAATCTTAGCCCCTGTTGTAAAAGGTAAAAAAGGTGAATATTCTTCACTCTTTAACGAACTCAGACAAGAAGGGTTTGTAAGAGTAAAAGTTGACGGTGAAATCTATAACCTTGATGAAGACGATATTGAGCTTGCCAAAACAAAAAAACACGATATTTCTGTTGTGGTGGACAGAGTTGTGGTTAAAGAGTCCGCCCAATCAAGAATTTCAGACAGTATTCAAACAGCACTTCAAAAAGCTAACGGAATTGTTATTATTGATGTAATCGGGCAAGAAGAAATTATGTACAGTGAAAAACTTGCCTGCGAAAACTGCGGAATAAGTTTTGAAGAACTTACCCCGAGAATATTCAGTTTCAATAACCCTTACGGTGCGTGTGAACGCTGTGGCGGTTTAGGATTTGATTTCCAAGTGGACAGTGACCTCGTTGTCCCTGATAGAACAAAATCACTCAGACAAGGCGCAATTTACCCCTGGAGTAAAACGGCAAACAGTTATTATTTTGACCTTTTGCAAAGTGTTGCCGATAACTACGGATTCAGCATGGATACACCGTTTGAAGAACTTTCTAAAGAACATCAGCATATAATTTTGTACGGTTCGGGCAAGGAAACACTTTGGATAAATGTAAAAGAATTTGGCACAAAAAGATATCGCAAAAAATTAAGACGCTATGAAGGTGTAATACCATTTTTGATGAAACATTATCAAGAATCAGAAGGTGAATATTGGAGAGAAGAAATCCAAAAATATATGGTTACAACTCCTTGCGAAGCCTGTGGCGGCGGAAGATTAAAGCCGTTCCCGCTTGCTGTTAAAGTAGGCGGGGTAAATATACATGAGTTTTGTACTATGCCTATAGATGAAGCTCATAAATTTATTTCTGATTTATATCTTACTCTGACAGATTTTCAGCTAAAGATTGTAAAGCAGGTGCTTGATGAAATCAGAGCAAGGCTAAAATTCTTGCTTGATGTAGGTTTAAGTTACCTTGATTTAGCACGAATGGCAGGAACACTTTCAGGTGGCGAGGCTCAGAGAATCAGACTGGCAACTCAAATTGGAAGCGGACTTTCAGGTGTATTATATGTACTTGATGAACCGTCTATCGGACTTCACCAAAAAGATAACGACAGACTGATTAAAACACTTTTGAGGTTAAGAAACCTTGGGAACACTCTTATTGTCGTTGAACACGACGAAGATACCATGCGAAATGCTGATTATATTGTTGATATCGGACCAAAAGCAGGGGTAAACGGCGGAAGAATAGTTGCAAGAGGTGATTTAGAAGATATTATAAATTCAGAAGAATCACTTACAGGCAAATACCTTTCCGGTAAAAAATTTATCCCTATTCCTGATAAATTAAGAGAAGGAAACGGCGAGGTTTTACATGTAAAAAATGCCCACAAAAACAACCTAAAAAACATTGATGTTGATATTCCGCTTGGTAAAATTACCGTACTGACAGGTGTTTCAGGTTCAGGGAAATCAACACTGATGAACGATATTATTTATCAGTATGCTCTGCATAAACTCAGAGGAAACAAGCCAAAACCCCAAGGGGTTGATGAAATAACAGGATTTGAACATATTGATAAGGTTATTGACGTTGACCAGTCCCCAATCGGCAGAACTCCACGTTCTAACCCTGCAACGTATACTGATGTTTTCACTCCGATTAGAGAGCTTTATGCCAAAACAAATGAAGCAAAAATGAGAGGATACAAAGCAGGAAGGTTCAGCTTTAACGTCAAGGGCGGACGATGTGAAGCCTGCAAAGGCGATGGACTTCTAAAGATAGAAATGAACTTTCTGTCTGATGTTTATGTAAAATGTGATGTTTGCGGTGGTTACAGATACAATAAAGAAACGTTAGAAGTAAAATACAAAGGCAAAACTATTTATGATGTTCTTGAAATGAGCGTAAAAGAAGCGTTAGAGTTCTTTGACAGTGTTCCTCAGATTAAGAACAAACTCCAAACCTTGCACGACGTTGGGCTTGATTATATAAAACTCGGACAGAGTGCAACAACCTTGTCAGGCGGTGAAGCTCAGCGTATAAAACTGGCATCAGAACTCAACAAACGTGCGACAGGCAAGACCTTGTATCTGCTTGATGAACCGTCAGTCGGTCTGCATTGGGCGGATTTGGATAAACTGATTGCGATACTTCACAGGCTGGCTGATCAGGGAAATACTATTCTTATTATTGAACATAATATGGACTTGATAAAAGTCGCCGATAATATTATCGACCTTGGTCCAAACGGCGGTAATGACGGCGGTACAATTATTGCTCAAGGTACGCCGAAAGAAGTTTCAAAGGTCAAAAACTCATACACAGGTCAATATCTGAAAGGTATATTATAAAAAGGTTAAGGAATATTCTTAAATACGGCAGTTCTATTGCTTATCTTTACCGAATTAAGTCACAAAAAAAGAGGATAGTCGTTGTGTGAACTATCCTCTTTTTTATATTTACTTACACTATGACTTAATAGTATATGCGGCAATAAGGTCTACTTTTTGTGCATCTGTTAAACTATCACTGCCAAGTGCGTCAAATGCCGTATCAAATCCATAAGAAGAATTAGTTGATAACCAGCCAGCAACTTGACCAGCAATTTTTATTAAATCAGTCGATAAAGATGAAACAGTATTATAATAATCATAGTTAGTTCCATCACCATAATATATGGTTTCAATTTGACCGTTACCATAGAATTTTGCATCCGAATTAATTTCTTGTGCAACATCGGTACTTAAATCATATTTGAAGTAACTATCCATAAAGATAGAGCCCTTTGTATCACCTGTTATTATATTTTTGTAGTTATTAATATTACTCAAAACATACAACCCGTCATTCTTTGTGGTATATGCTTTATTATCATTTACCTCAACATCAAAGAAGAAATGGAGGTTTGATTTTTCCGCTGTTTTTATATACAACTCATCATGTTCACTTACAACATTCTTATCTATTATCGGATTTAAGTCTTTATCAACTGTAACTTTTTCCAATGCCTTAACATTATCCCTGATTGTAAGGTTTGTACTATCGGAAAATTCGTTTACATAATAATGTGTATCTCTTTCTTCTGAAACATATATGTCGTTTCCGCCTTTGTAGGTAACTGAATCATATACATCAGAATCTTTATAATAAGGATTAAATTTATCGTCTGTTCCAACCATAACAACAACATCATTTTTGGTACTTGTTGTTATTGTTGTTCCTTTTTCGTTTGTTGTAAGCAATATATTATTTACACCTGCATTATCAACTTTCTTACCACCAATAGTTGTTGTTCCTATCGTTCTTGTGTTAGACACAGTTGCTGTTTTTGATTTTGTGGCAGTGACGTTGTATAGTTTGCCATCAGCATCATATATAGACAAGGCTCTTGCTTTGCCTGTTTTTGTGTTAAAGAAATTTTGGTACATGATTGCATCCGTTACACTATTTTCAGCATTAGTATATGCAATACCAAAATCCATCATTTTTTGGTTATCTCCACTCTTTCCTAAGCCGATAGTTACCATATCGCTAATTTTAGCACCTTTTGAATATGGTTCACTGTTACTGTCATATACTTCATCCATAAATTTAAAGGTGGTGTGTCCGCCTTCTGATGTAATCGTATCAACGCCGTGTTCTGTTCCTTCAAAATAAATTGTATCATTACCTTTGCCTGTTTCGATTTTATCGTTGCCTATCCCACCATAGATAATGTCATCACCTGCACCACCGTGGATAGTATCATCACCGCCTAAGCCATAAATAGTGTCGTTGCCTGCCTCACCAAAGAGTCTGTCATTTTCCCAGCCGCCGATAATGAGGTCTTTGCCTGCCCCGCCATAGACAGCGTTTCTGCCATAGCCGGCCCAGATGTAGTCATTACCTGCACCACCGTAGATTAAATCTATATCATCACCGCCAATAATTACATCGTCACCTGCATCACCATACAAACTGTTCATGCCTGTTTGATATTTATCTGCGGTGTTAATGTATGTCAGACTATCTTTGATTTTAGAGTCATTTATGTAGGATTTAAATACCTCAAGGTCTGTTTTGAATACATTATTCCCTATGATTATATCGTTACCTGCTCCGCCTCTGATTTCATCATCACCTGCGTTGCCGTATAGAGTATCTTTGCCTCCCATACCTTTAATTATATTATCACCGCTGTTACCTGTTATAGTATTATCTTGTTTGTCACCTGTTGCATTAAGGTTAAATATATCATCTTTTATAGATTCTTTTGTAAAAGTCACAAAAATACCGTTTGGTTTCTTTTCTATGTATTCTCTCACTTGTGTGTCATAAGATCTGAGATTTGATGAATATATTTTATTGAAATCATCTTCTGACATAGGAGTTTCACCTATTTCTGTCATATACTGTTCATAATCGGAATATTTTTCTATACCGTGTTCAGCGTACATAGTTACTGACTTAAATTCTGTAAGTGAGATATATCTTGTCATCCAAGCCCCTGAATCATGGATATAGAAACCCAAAGGCTCATTATATGTAATCTTTCCGGTATTATCCGTTGTTGATGGTTCTGTGCCTGCCTTATACACAACCCCTGTAATAGCGATAGCGTGGTCTATTTGTTCTTTACCTGTTTCAGATTTTACTCCTTGCCACAATCTGTTTGAACAAACCCCTACCACTGCACCATGACCTTGACTTATCATATAACCAAGTTTGTTTATGTCTGAATATTCAGTTCCGTCATTGTTTCTTGCTATAAAATAAGATTCAGAATCAATATCATATAGTCTTAAAATATCTTTGTAATCGTCAGGAGTAGTTCCGCCGTCTGCTTCATCTAATTTACCTATTACTCCGTCATCATCTAC
>CACZPS010000124.1 GCA_902783125.1 uncultured bacterium
ACATTATAAATCAATCTAATAATTTATCTCACCGTAAATGGTCAAACTATCTGTTAAACATGAGCAAACCATTTGCTTTTTTACAATTTTAAATAAGTTGGATGTGTGGATGAGAACCAACCAAGCGGAGCTTGGTCTGGTTCGAGCGGATTTGCGGACGGACGACACGAAGTTAGTCCGGATAGCGAACAGATGGCGTTGATAGGTACAAAGTACCGAAAACGACACTCTGTGAGCGTGGAGCAAATCCAAGACAATCCACCTCTGCCCAAGGGGTAAATATATTTAAAGGCTTCCGATTATGTCGGGAGTCTTTTTGTTGCAAAAAAATTGGGCAGGGAATCTGCTCGCCAAGTAAAAATCAAAGATTTTTACCCCTCTATTTAGGAGTGGATACAAATGCCAGCAAATTTGTTTTGTTTCGCAGTTATTTGAGAAGTCTTTTATTTTAACCTCTCTCAAATCCTACACATTTTGCTATTGCGAAATGTAAAAAATTTTTTATCCTTTTTTGATAGATAGATCACTATTCACTATTCACTTAAATTATATTTACCTTTCCTTTTTGTAGAGATTGCCATAATCTTGAAAAAAACTTACTTTTCTGATAAGATAATTGGGTTAATAGGGTGAGGGAAAACGTTGACAGAATCTAAAGAGCTGGATATTGATTTATCGTTCAAAAAAAATAATGTTGATGAATTGTTTTTCAACTTAAGTGAAAATCCAAATGGTTTTAAGAATAAAGATTTCAGATATACTCTGAGTTTAATCTATCAGTTGATTGAGGATGAGTTTGAGGGTATTTTTCTTAGCCCTAATCCGCCTGTAAGAAATACTGATTTTTTCTTAATAAATGAAGGAACTGAATCTGATAGCAAATTGTCGTTTTTTGTTACGCCTACGAATAATTTTCAATATTATTTAAAATCAAAAGGTTCTATGTTCAAATTCTCTTCAAAAGTTGTTGAAGGTGAAATAGGTTATGTTATGCCTCTTGATTTAGTATTGGATTATTTCGGGGGATTTGGCGATGTTGTTGATTTTTCAGCTCTATCAACATCTTTTGCATATTTTAATAAACTCACCCAGTTTGTTATGAAACTTGTTGAAAGACTTTATTTTATCCCGACTGTTAAAAGAAAAGGAAATTATTTCAGGATAGTTTACGAACCAATAATTTCTAATCAAAAAATAGCACGGATTATTAATGATTTAGAACGTTGTATGCCGGAAAATCTATTTATTAAAGGTGTTAAACCTAAAAAGTTTGTCAATGATTTTGTTCATAACTATTTAAATTATATTGTTTACAAGTTTTTAAGTATAAAAAGTTACCGATTTAAAGATGTAAAATCAGGTAATTATTTAATAAAAGACTTAGAACAAAAATCTTTGTTAAAAGGTAAAGATCTTGCAGAAGATTTTGACCAGTGGTTTGATGAGTTATATCTGGGTAAATATGATGTTATTCCATATTTTCAGATAAATAAACTTGATGATGATGATTTTGAACTTAAGATTCATATTAAAAATAGGAAATTGAACGAATCTGTCCTGATAGATGATTTATATGTTCAAGATAAAGTTTGGGATGCTGATAGCGCTGATATTGCAAAAATCGTAGAAAAACAACTTAATTTTGCAAACCGATACATGCCGGAACTTGAACAGTTATTTGAGGATGAAGAAAACTTAACTTTAAAATTAAATCTTGCAGAGGTATACAAAATTATAGCTCAGACTTCTTATTATCTTCAAAAGGCGCAAATTGAGGTTATATTACCTGATGAATTGAATAACATTATTATTCCGAGAGCGTCAATAAATGCAAAGGTTAAGGCTTCTCGCTCAGGTGATTTGATGGATATTTTTAATACTGTATCCACAAGCAAAATATCTCTTGATGATATTCTGGAATTTAATTATGAAATTGCAATTGGGGACGAGAAATTATCTCTAGATGAATTTAATAAACTTGTTGAAACCTCTAATGGTCTTGTTAGATATAAAGACATGTACGTTCTTGTAGATAAAGAAGAAAGCAAGAAATTGGCAGAACAAATATTGAATGCAGACCATAAAAAAATGACAAGATTACAATTGTTACACGCATCTATGTCAGGCAGACTGCAAGAGTATGATTTCAACTATGATGAAGCCTATGCGAATGTTATCAAAGATTTTGCAAAATCAGTGGAAGTTGACCCTCCAAAAGATTTAAAAGGCGAACTCAGACCTTATCAGCAAACAGGGTTAAAATGGCTGTGGACAAATGTTTCTAAAGGTTTTGGATGTTGCATGGCCGATGATATGGGGCTTGGCAAAACTATTCAAGTTATTTCTCTTATCTTAAAGCTGAAAGAAGAAAACAAACTAAAAGAGCCTGCATTGGTTATTTGTCCGACTACTCTAATGGGCAACTGGATGAAAGAATTGCAAATGTTTGCACCTAATTTAAAGGTCGGTAAATATCACGGATTAGATAGAAAACTTGATACTAAGCTGGATGTCATTCTAACAACTTATGCAATTATGCGTATTGATATCGAGGAGATGAAAAAGCATAACTGGGGTATGATTGTTGTTGATGAGGCTCAAAATATCAAAAATCCTGATACTGCTCAAACAATGTCTATAAAGATATTAAAATCCGATATCAAAATAGCTATGACCGGTACTCCTGTTGAAAACAGACTGACTGAGTTATGGAGTATATTTGACTTTATCAATACAGGTTATTTAGGATCTTTGAAAGAGTTCCAAAAAAGTTACGCTATTCCTATTGAACGCTTTAAGGAAAAATCAAGAGCAGGTAAGCTAAAAATGTCTGTTTCACCTTTTGTATTGAGAAGATTAAAAACTGATAAATCCGTTATTTCTGATTTACCTGATAAAGTTGTTATTAATGATTATTGTTATTTAACGAAAGCACAATCATTGTTGTATGAAAAGACCTTAAACGAAATGATGGATAAAATCAGCGGATTTACGGGAGTAAACAGACGAGGAAATATCTTTAAACTGATAACTTCGTTAAAACAGATTTGTAACCACCCTTATCAGTTTATAAAAGCCGGTGAAATGACTAAGGAAATGTCAGGAAAGATGGAAAAGTGTGTGGATCTTGTGACCAATATACTTGATAGCAATGAAAAAACGCTAATCTTTACTCAGTACAAAGAAATGGGTGATATCCTGACGCATATCTTAGCTGAAGAATTTAATGAAGATCCGCTGTTCTTCCATGGTTCTTTAACGGTAGGACAAAGAGAAAAACTTATTGAAGATTTCCAAACAAAAGATGATAATCATATTATGGTACTTTCTCTAAAAGCCGGCGGAACGGGATTGAACCTTACTAAAGCGACAAATGTTATTCATTATGACCTGTGGTGGAACCCTGCTGTAGAGGAACAAGCAACAGACAGAACCTATCGTATCGGTCAGGATAAGAATGTTATGGTTCATAGAATGATTACCCTTGGAACTTTTGAAGAAAAGATTGATGAAATGCTAAAATCGAAAAAAGAATTAGCTGATTTAGCTGTATTTGAAGGTGAAAAGATTATTACAGAACTTTCTGATGAAGAAATTTATGAAATATTTACTCTTTCTGCAATCTAGTTGACAAGAAGTTTATAAGTGTGTGGTTTTATAATAATATAATGTTAAAACGTCAAATTAATGTTGTATGTAGTCACTATTAATTATTTGTTTTTTTCTAAAAAAATCATTAAAATATTAATATGAAAAAGACTATTGCTTTACTATTTTTAATAGTTCTGTCCGTGTGCATTGTGTATGGTGACGAACCGGTGCCTGCTATGCGACCGGCTTCTCCTGATGTCAGAAGTGAAGTTCCTTCAGATAGCAGTGATTATTTGCCGAATGTTATAAAACAACATGATGACCTTCAAAATGAAACCACGCAAACAACATCAGAAAACGGTAATATTGATGATGACGAATATGAATATATTGAAACAGATGAAAACGAATCGGAAAATGTTAATGAAAATATAAAGCCAGTAAATGAAAAGGTTAATGATAATACAACATTGGAAAATGTTCTTGAGGGTGACAAAAATCCTATTAATAATGATGCAACAGATGAAAATGTTAAAAACAATAATTTTACACCTCAAACAGATATTTCAAATGAATCTAATACAAAAGTAAAAAAAGTAAAACAAAAAAAAGTAAAACAAAAAAAAGTTAAAACTGAAAAACCCAAGTATGGCAAATATAATGATGTGGAGAATGACCCCTACATTCAAACATTTGAGAACGAACAAAATGTGAATAACGAACCTTCAAAAGATAGTCAAAGTACAGTAGGTGAGGGCGAAGAAGTACGTTCAAAAACATATTCTCAGGCAGATTATGAACAGGCTTATCGTGATATGCAGGTCCCAACATTTTCGTTTGTTCACGGTGTTGACCCTGATCAATATTATGATATGAAAGATACGACATGGTCGCCTTATCCTCTTATGAGATTGAATTCTCCTCTGTATTTTAAGACAATAACAATTGAGCCGGGGTATTATTTGCTTACTCCAAGAAAATATAAAGATGATTGGTTTATTTTATTTAAAGAAGCCGGAACCGTTAAATACACTATCCCTGTTTTTGAAAGATGTTTTACCCCTGCAAACTATTATCGTGATAATTTAAAAGAATATGATATGACAAAATCTGCCCGTTGGCAGATAAAGTTTCTTAATGCTTGGGGGAAATATATCCGCAAGTCCAAACGTAAGCCCGCTACAAAATGTAACATTGAACTTACTGATTTAGCTAACAACTTTCTTTTAATAGAACTATATTATGGTGCTCATAAATATTCAGCAATATTCAGAATTGAAAAGTTTTGATACGATTATATATTCCCTGTCTGAGCAGATTTTAAGAATTTAGATTCCATCATCCAACGCTTACCTTTGACAGTGGTATTAAAATGTGCCTCATCAGAAGTATAGGAATTTAACCTAAAAGTCCCATCCGCATGAAGATATGCTCTCAAATGTTTGTCTTTGCAGTTCATATACAATCTTGTTACTACACCTTTTGGAGAGTCGTGGGTTTCAAGTGTATATACCCTTCCATTTGGTGATTTGTATTCTTTTTTTCTACCTATACCATGTTTTCCGTTTTCAATATACGGAAGTTCTTGTACATTTTCTTTTCCTACTGCTTTTGTTAAAATCTCATCTAGTTTTTCAGGATTTACCTTATTATTTTTCTTATCAATTCCGCATATTTTAATATATTCTTTTATATCTTTACTTATCTGTCTGATTATTCCGGGAACTACGTCATCTTTTCGTTTTTCTCTCCAATTTTGTTTTAAATTTATAGGGTTTTCGCTTGCATTTGGAGTATGTGAGTCTTGTTTTTCGATGTTTTTATAAGATGTTGTAACAGCATTCCACTTTGGTTTATGGTTTATTGTTTTAATATCTTCTGAAGTAACAGTTATATCAGTTTTTGATTCATAGAATTGTGGTGGTTCATTCAAAGTTTTATTAATATCTGCAAACATTTTTGAGTTTAATTTTTTTCCGGCACCACGTTTTGTAAAGTAATATATTCCAGCAAGCGTACCTAATGTAACAGCTGATAAACTTACTATTGCACCTGTTTTTAATGTCTTATTTTCACTGTTATTTTTATTTCGAACATTGGGAGTATCATTTATTTTTGTTGCTGTTGGTTGCCAAGTATTTATTTTTCTTTCTAGCATATTTAACCTCATTAATATCTGGTGTATTAATAACCAAGAATTTTATTTTTTACTATTTTCACTAATAAAATTTACAAAAGTTAAAATTGGAACTTGGAAATTGGGAAATTGCAAAAAATAGAAAAAACAGTCAAAAGTGAATGATAAACAGTAAATTAAAGATTAAATTAAAAAAATGGTAAAATATAACTTTACATTGATATTTTTTTATTAAAAAATAGAATTGGGGACAATACATTGGACGAAATATTAACACTAATAAAAGTAACAGCGTTGGCAGGAATCGGCGGAACAGGGCTTGGCGGGGTCTTAAGCGGACTATTTAAACGTGATTCCGTTAAAACTGCAAGTTTACTCCTTAGCTTTGCCGGAGGGGTTATGACGGCAATTGTTTGTTTTGACTTAATTCAGAGTGCTATAAAAACGGGGGTATCTATTTTATCTATTTGTTTTTCAATCGCTTTAGGGGTTGCTGTTGTTTATTTGTTAAATTTATATATTGACAATCATACAAATTTTGAAGTCAGACATATTTCAAAAAAACATCCCCAAACTGCGGACAACCTTGATGAAATCATACACAGTAATCACCTATCAGTTCATTTAAAGCGACATGATACAAGAATAAAATTAATAGGAGCAGGTACGATTATGGCTTGTGCAATTGCACTGCATAATTTGCCTGAAGGCATGACTATCGGGGCATCTTTTGCTAATAATAACGGGATTATGCAGGGGTCTGCATTAGTGTTAGCTATTTTAATAGGACTACACAATATTCCGGAGGGGATGGCTATTGCAGTGCCTTTAATTAACGGAGGGATAAAAAGACGTTTTGCTATACTGATTACTGCATTGAGCGGAACTCCTACAATTATTGGAGCATTATTAGGGTATTGGATAGGTGATATTGGACCGTTTGGGCTTGCAATAAGTTTGAGCTTTGCCAGCGGGGCGATGTTATATGTTGTATTTGGAGAAATATTACCTCAATCAATTCTTATGTATAGGAGTAAACTTCCTGCATTTTCCGTTATTTTAGGAATCTTAGTCGGACTCGTTGTTATATATATTTAGCAAATCCGTATTGTTATATTGTTAAAAACGGAGTTGTTTCATCCGCAAATACCACATCTATCTTGAGAATATTTTTAAATATCGGTAATATCAAAATCTCACTTTCAAAGTGCCCAATGTCATAGACAACAATTTTACTGTCTAAGGCTGTATGAAATTTCAAATCTCCAGTTACAAAAGCATCAACATTAGTACTATTGATAAATTCACTTCCTGAGCCTGCACAGAATCCGATTTTTTGTATTTTATCAACATTATGGTTGTTTACGTATCTAAGATTCGGAGATATTTTTTTTAGTTTTTGCCCAAACTCAATAACAGATATCGGGTTATCTAAATTAACAATCCTTACAAATTCATCAACTATTTCAGCAGGGTTCAGACCCAATTCTTTTATCAAAGTGTCTGTTGTCCCTCCAATGGCTTTATCCATATTTGTGTGTGCACAATAAATATCAATATCCGAATACTCAAAAGGGACAAAAAACAAAGGGTGGTGAGAAATAATCATATCACATTTTTGAGTTCTTGCCTGCTTGATAATATTATCAGTCACAGTTAAAGCAAGCATAACTTTATTAACAATTACCCCTTTTGTAAGTACTGCCCAACCTGAACAATCCCATTTTTCTTGTGTGTCAAGCGGTGCAAATTCTTCTATTCTACGGACTAAATCAAACTTATTCACTAAATATATGCTCCAATATTTTTTTTGCTATACTCATTTTTGACTGTTTTTCAAGGTGAGTAATCCTTAGATTTTTATCTAAAATATAAACCTCATTTTCATCAGATGAAAATCCGATATCTTTTCTTGAAATATCGTTTGCTACCAAAAAATCACAACCCTTATTTAAAATCTTTTCTTTTGCATTTTCTATTAAGTCTTCACTTTCAGCACAAAACCCAACTATAACTTGATTTTTTGAACGAGTTTTTGAAATAGTTTTTAAAATATCTGGGTTTTTAACCAATTCAAGAGTAACCGTATCATCTGATGTCTTCTTAATTTTTTGTTCCGAATAATTTTTAATTTTGTAATCAGCCACAGCCGAAGTCATAATTATACAATCAGAACCATCCTGAGAATCAGTAACAACTCTTAACATTTCCTCTGCAGATTGAACTTTTGTAACTGTATACGGTCTATCTGTATCAAAGGTTGATATAAGTTCTACTTCTGCCCCAAGCATATAAGCATTATCTGCAATAGCCAATCCCATCTTGCCTGAGGAAAAATTAGAAATATAGCGGACGGGGTCAATCTTTTCAATTGTTCCGCCTGCTGTTATAACTATTTTTTTATCTTTTAACGGCTGAGTATGTTCTAACAAATCCAGTGTTTTATTAAAAATCCTATCCAACGAACAAAGTCTGCCCTGACCGTTTGTACCACACGCCAGATAGCCGTTTTCCGGTTCAAGTATATTGTAGTTATATGATTTTAATTTTTCAATATTTGACTGAACAAACGGGTTATTCCACATATTTGTATTCATAGCAGGAGCTATAACTATAGGTTTATTAAATGCACAGGCAATAGATGTAAGTAGATTATCGCAAATCCCGTCTGATATCTTTGAAATTGTGTTAGCCGAAGCCGGTGCAATAACCAAAATATCCCCTTCATCACAAAGACTGATATGCTCAGGTTTATACTCTTTTATATCAAAATTATCCATATAAACCTCGTTATTTGATAAGGTTGCCAGAGTTAGTTCTGTCACAAAATTAAGGGCATTTTCGGTTGTGATAACTTTTACATTTAATCCGTTTCTTTTATACATACGGATAAGCTCACACATTTTGTAAGCAGCAATCCCGCCTGTTATCCCTAACAAAACAGTTTTATTTAGTTTTACAGAATTATTTGTCATCGTTTATAATATTTTCAATTTGTGATACCGCATTTTCAACAGTATCATTAATAACAATATAATCAAATTTTTCGGAATTTTTCTTCTCAAATTCTACAAACTTTAATCTCTTTTGGATAGCATCTTCGGTTTCTGTTTTTCTTCCTCTTAATCTTGCTTCAAGTTCTTCGTAAGATGGCGGTGCAATAAATATCAATAGCGATTCAGGCATTTTTTCCTTTATCTGTAATGCACCCTGAGTATCTATTTCCAAAAGTACATGTTCACCATTATCGAGTGATTTTAAAACAAACGACTTTTTTGTACCGTAACAGTTTCCTGAAAATTCTGCCCACTCCAAAAATTCGTCATTTTTTACTGACTTTTCAAATTCATCTCTTGTTCTAAAAAAGTAATTTATTCCATCAACTTCACCTGAACGAGGTGAGCGGGTTGTATAAGATATTGAAAGTTTTATATCGTTATTTCTTTTTAACAACGATTTTATAACAGTACCTTTTCCTACACCGGATGAACCCGATATTACAATTAATTTTTTCTTACTTTCCATTTACCGAATTTTATAAAAAAAACACTCGTATTTCAAGTAGGTCAACAAAATTAGCAAAAATTATCTGCTGCGTGACATAAAGAAATTCACCTGAGGATTAGAAATTTCTTTAACTTCGCTTTCCCCAACTCCGGTTTCAAAGAAGTTTGTTCCCGTTAAAACTTTCATAGATAAATTGTTTTCAGATTTTGGCTCAGTTTGGTATTTATAATGACGTTTTTTTGAATTAACCATAACTTTTGCAGCCTGTGTATTTAAAAACTTCAATGTTTCTTTTACATTATTTTTTAGTGCCAAATGTTGTGTAATATTAGTACAGGCAACTTGCTCAGTATTTAACAATAAAGAATTATCAATATAATCTTTGATAACATTTTCACTTGCGTAGAAACCTTGTTTCGATTGAGGATATAAATCATCTAACGGATTTGAGCTTACTGAAGTATCTTTTTTTACTTCTTCTGATTCCTTTTCCTCAAACATTTTAAAGAAAGCTCCGCCACCACCATTACCGCCACCATCGGCGTTTGTTGTCATATTATTGACCGGTCTGTTTGCGTATGCATCTGTATAGAAATTGTTATTAGTGTATGAAACTACCATTTTCCCGCACCTATACTTCTACTTACTCTCTTTATAATGATAATTACGGCAAAATCAATATTTTTAGTTAAAAATTTGTTAATAATTTCATACTATTGATGGAGTAAATTATAGTTTAGCGAGCTACGCTCGCTAAACTATAATTTACAGTGACTAAGTGAACCGTGACTAAGTGACTAAGAATTTCTGA
>CACZPS010000125.1 GCA_902783125.1 uncultured bacterium
ACCATATAGGCTCGTGGCGCAGTGGTAGCGCAGAAGACTCTTAATCTTTTGGTCGTGGGTTCGAATCCCACCGGGCCTATTTTTTATGGGGAAAATATAGTAACTTGCTCTGCGCCTATTTCTTAATAAAAAAGGATATGTACAACCTTCTCAAAAATTTTTCAATCTAATACTTATAAAATTTTTTTACATATATATATATTTATAGTAATATAATTAAAAATACTAAATTTATAAGGGATATATAAATGAACAATTCTATAAAGCCATTGACTCCGATTATAACAACTACCGGTAGTGGAAAAATAATTAAACGTTATAATGCAAAATATGTAAAACCATGCAGTTCTGATAATAAAAATATGAATATAGGGGTGACCCCGCAAGGTTCTTTTTATTATCGGGAGATTAGACCTGATAAAAGTTGGAGCTCACTTTATTTAAAAAAATATGACGGAACAGAGGTTGTCGTCGATTCTGTAAAAGTAAATTCCGAGAAGAAAACGAATGTTATTATCCAAAAAGCAGGTAAAGTGATTGACGGGAAATTTGTTCACACATTTAATAATAAATTTAATTCGATTACTCCTAACACATACATCGGTTATCCTGCGAAGGCTTATGTCGGCAATGATGCTTTTATTGCATTGCATAAATTAAAAGACCGAGTAGATGTTTCTGATTTAAAACCGATAAAAAAGAATTTTTTTAAAAGATTAAAAAATCATTTAAATATAAAAAAATTATTTAAATAATTTTATGTTCACAATACAATAGACTTGTATTATTCAAAACTAAATGGCACGAGGAAGGTTATGAAGATATTAATAGGTTTATCTGGCGGAGTTGATTCATCTGTTGCAGCATTATTACTAAAGGAACAAGGGCATGAAGTCATTGGCGCAACAATGTCTATTTGGAGAGAGCGTAATGACTTAGATTTAAGTGTAATGAAAGAAAAAAGTACTTGTACGCATGGAGCTTGTTATGGGCCTGATGAAAAAGAAGATATTGAATCTGCCAGAAATATTGCTAAACAGATAGGTATTCCTTATTATGTTTTTGAATGTGCAAACGAATATGAACAAATTGTTTTGGATAATTTTAAAGATGAATATTTGTCAGGCAGAACTCCAAACCCTTGCATAAGATGTAATGCGCTAGTAAAATTCGGAGTACTTCCGTTTTTGGCTAAACAGTCAGGACTGGAATTTGATAAATTTGCAACTGGACATTATGCAAGAATTGAAGAACGTAACGGACGATATATCTTAAAACGGGCAAAAAACCCTAAAAAAGACCAATCATATTTCTTGTACAAACTAAAACAAGAGCAGTTAAAGAACATTTATCTCCCGCTTGGTGAATATACTAAAGAAGAAATTAGAGAAATTGCAAGAAAAGGCGGACTTGATGTTTCAGAAAAGCCTGATAGTCAGGATTTTTATGAAGGTGATTACAATGAACTTTTAGGAATTAAAGCTAAAAAAGGTAATATTGTTGATTTAGACGGTAATATTCTGGGTGAACACGACGGAATTTGGAACTATACAATAGGACAAAGAAAAGGTCTTGGAATTTCTGCGCCCGAACCGTTGTATGTACTGGAGCTTAGAAAAGATACTAACGAAGTTGTTGTAGGCTATAAAGATAAAACTTTTAAGAAATCCTTGAATGCAATTGATATAAATTGGATTTCTGTTGATATTCTAAACGATTCAATGTCTGTTACTGCTAAAATACGTTCGACACAACAACCTACCCCTGCTACAATCACCCCAAAATCAGACGGTTCGGTTGATGTTGAGTTTGATGAATATCAAAAATCTATTGCCATTGGACAGTCTGTTGTTTTTTATGACGGTGATGATGTCGTTGGCGGCGGGATTATTGATAAGGTGTGGTAAAAAGGATTTTATAAATTTAATAACAATATTAAAATAAGTCACATATTAAACGAGGTTATCACGTACGATATTAAATAAAATATTGGGACAGCACTTATTTACCTCGCTCTCTTGCATTAATACTTTCTTCAAACTGTTTATATGTTTCCGGTCCAACGAGTTGTTCTAATTGAGCGCGTTTGTCAATATAGTTGTTTTTTGCTTTCCGTTGAGCATCAAGCGCTTCTCTGTAATATGCATCAGTGATTATTACAACTTCTTTAGAGCCTGAATTTTGCACCCCGCTAAAGCCGTAGTATCTGCTTTTTGCCATTTCTGAACGCATATTGTAGACCTCTCTTGCGGTCATATAATCGTAATATAATCGGACAACTTTTTGCTGAAGCGCGTCGATTTTTCGGACAAGAATAATCATATCCGCATCTCCGACTTTTGTGTATTTGTAATTAAGTGCTTTTGTATCCTGAGCAAAAATACCAAGCGTATTACCGCCAATCAATGAGGTCGCATACAAAAGCGGGTTCCCACTTCCAGCTCCGATTAGGGTAGACATATTTGCAATGGTTGTCAATACTTTTTTGACTGTTGTGTGAGTTGGTTTGTCTGTATCAGGATTAGCCAGCTTGTACAATGCAAATTTTATCGTATCACTTTTTTGAGCGGCACCTTGCCATAACAAAGATACATCCGCTAATATAACGTCATAATCTATCTGCAAAGACTGAGAAATTTCTTTTGATATACGTTTAATGCTCAAATCAGCATAAGTAAGACAAGCCTCATCAACACTGTTTTCTGTATGCAGAGCTTTTGTATCAACAATATTTGGATTGATATCCATTTTGTTTTCAACATCGTCTGTTGTTCCGAATCTGTATGCAGGCTCTTTAACGGTATTCAAATCATCATAGCTTATCGCTAATGACGGTAATACTAATATTAAGGATATTATGAATGTAAATATTATTT
Source organism: uncultured bacterium (assembly GCA_902783125.1). Classification (GTDB taxonomy): domain Bacteria; phylum Cyanobacteriota; class Vampirovibrionia; order Gastranaerophilales; family Gastranaerophilaceae; genus UBA2883. The sequence continues at coordinate 2,877 of CACZPS010000125.1, forward strand.
TCTTCATTTGAGTTTATCCTTATTATAAAGTGTTGAATCAAAATCGTATCTGTAAAGATTTAGTTTATCAACGGCGGTTTTGCCTGCAAGCCGTTGAAGTTCAGCGTGATATTTCTTTGCGTTCTGGATTTCTTCGTACTCCTGAACAATCATATTGTCATAAAGAGTTGATGAAATAGTAAGGTCTAATACATCACCTCTTTTTTGTGCTTTATCGTAATTCTTGGCATAAAGCAGGATTCTCTCTCTTGTTTCCTTAATCATAACAAGTGCATTTTTATAGTTGTAATATGTAGAAATAATTGTATCCTGCAAGTCCTCAACAAGTCCTGCCAGCTCAATCAGTTCTGTGTCAGTGAGCGGAACTTCCTGCGGGGTGTTTTTTCTGTTCAAAAGTGATTGGGCTAATCTTCCTGCAGAATAAGATGCGGTTTGAATCCCGTAATTCCCGCCCACCATACTCGGAACAAGTGACGCCCCTGCAATTATTGCAGAAAGCGTTTTTGACATAAGCGAAGAATGAATTCTTCTTTGGCTTTCCGGAGTGGCAAGCTTTTTTAGGGCAAATTCAATAACCTTGTTGTTTTCAATAGTGCCCTTCCACAGCATTTCAATATCAGCAAGGTCTTTTTCTTTCTGAAGTTTGATTAGTTCATCAAGCACCTGTTTATCATTTATCAAAAGCGAACCTGAAATTTTTTTCGTTTGAGGAGTTGTCTTATATTTCTCTTTTTCTACTCCGTTAAGATTAACGACTTCTACCGCATAAGCAGGAGCCTTTGTAAACGTTCCGATTTGACTTAATCCTAAACAAGTTAATACAGCTATTATCCCCAATCTTTTCATAATTAGGTTATACCACATATTTGTATATAAATCCAATGGACTATTAATATCCACCATTTGTATGTTATTTATCCATACCCTATCAGATAGAATAAAATAGGTGGAGAGAGATGGATAATAAATTTAGTAGCTATGTTTCTGCAATAGTGCATGAGTCGAATATTAATAATATCGTAAAGATGTCTAAAGAGGATTTTACAAACTATGCCCGCAAGGCTGATAACTTGCGAGAATCCGGACAATACAAAGAATCTGTTGCGTATTATTTACAGTCGATTATGCTTGATCGAAAAAACTCATCATCATATCTCGGTCTGGCTCAGTCTTACAAGTTCTTAAATAACTATGACAAAGCTCTTGATAACCTTAACAAATCAAAAGAACTTAATCCTGATGATTATGAAGTTTATTATGAAATGGGTATTTGTTATCTTTTGAAATCAATGCCGGAAGAAGCAATAAAATGTTTCCAAAAATCTGTAATGCTTGACAGAACAAAACTCGATGTTCAACTTCAATTAGCGTTGGCACATGAGTTGGTAGACGAAAATGATATGGCTATGCTTATATACAATAAGTTAACAGAAGAACATCCTGAATATTTGAAAGCATACAGTCATAAAGCAGCTTTATATATTTGTCAGGGCAGATATTTAGAGGCAAGCAAGTTATTCTTTGATATTCTTAAGCGCAACCCTGATTTTCACAGGGCATATTTTGGAATAGCTGTTTGTTTTGATAATATGAAGAAAATATCTGAGGCAAAGCGATATTATGCCAAGTTTTTAAAAATGCGTCCAAATTCATCACACGCAGATTATGTTCGAAATAGACTAAATGCACTCAAATGTAAGGAATCAAAAATTCCTGAATATATGTCTTTAGTATAATTATATAATTAGCCTTTAGGATATGTTCCAAGGTGCTTAAACATTGTGACGTGCTGCAGAATTTTGAATATAGCTTTTGATACTTCTAAATCAAGAATTTTCCCGTCAAAATCAATGTAAAACGTGTACTCACCCAATCCTTTTTTAGAAGGTCTTGAAGAAATATAAGACATATTTATATTGTGTTCTTTTAATATATTCAGAATATCACACAATGCTCCGGGTTTATTATCGGTTGAAAAGGTTATACTTGTTTTATAATCACAATCCTTTTGGGGAAAATGAAGTTTTCCTATGAGTAAAAATCTGGTTTCATTATTTTGTTCATCATTTATACTTTCAGCTATTACAGGTTTGTTATAAAATTCTGCAGAATATTTACTTCCGATAGCGCAGACTGTTTTGTCCTCAGGTGCAAGATTTTTTATCGCATTAGCCGTTGATGATTCTGATTTATACACAATACTTTCCCCAAAGGTTCTGTAAATATAGTCAAAACATTGCGAAATAGCCTGCGGATGCGAAATAATTGTCTTTACATCTTTTATATTATCTGCGTAAGTCACAAGGCAGTGTCTGATAGGAATAACACATTCAGCTAATATTTTAACATCTTTGTCGGGGATTCTGGATAAATTATCAATAGATTCTTTTACTATTCCTTCAATAGAATTTTCAATAGGTAAAACAGCCAAGGATTCAATATTATTTAACTCTGATAATTCGGCTGATACAGATGTTATCGTCGGTTTTTCAACATCTTCATAACCGGATAGGCAAAATCTTTTCTTTAATTCATCTTTTGCAACATCAGTGTAAGATGTTTTAGGTCCTAAAAAATAAATTTTTTTGTTGTTATTCATAAGCTAACTATAACATAAAAACACTATCTCAGTTACATTACAAGTTGATATTTCAAAGGTTAAAATTAGGCTTAGAATTAAAATTTTTATACAAATTTTTCTTTTATAAATTTGTTAAGACCCCCCTTTAATACAAACTTAAAACTAATAATATATTAACAAGTTTAATATATAATAAAAATATGAATAAAAATGGTGCGAAAATACTAATAGTTGAAGATGAACCTCATATAAACAGGCTAATAGAGCTGGTTTTGATATCAGGAGGTTTTTACAACATAAAAAAGGCTTTTAACGGAGCAGAGGCATTAGACTCAATTAAATCCGATAAACCTGATTTGATATTGCTTGATGTTATGATTCCTGAAATTGACGGTTACACGTTATGTAAACAAATCAAAGATGATGAATACTTAAAAAATATCCAAGTCATAATGTTGACTGCAAAAAAAATGGAAGAAGATATTTTAGAAGGATTTGAATCGGGTGCAATAGATTATATTTCAAAACCGTTTAGCAATAAAATACTGCTTGCAAGGGTGAAGGCACACCTTAGTAACAACGATTATTCACAATTATCTTATAATAATTTAAAAATAGATGATTTAAAAAAAATAGTATTACTTGATAATAAGCAAATTGATTTAACCAAATTTGAATTTGAGATATTAAAAATATTTATATCATCTCCGGGGGTAGCCTTTTCTCGTTCTCAACTATTAAACTATTTAAGAGGTGATGATGGATTTAATGTATCAGAACGTGCGATGGATGTTCAAATTCTTAACTTACGAAGGAAACTAGGGAACTTAGGAGCTAATATTGAAACAATAAGGGGTGTTGGTTACAAATTAAAGGAGTCCAATTAAATGAAGAAACGTGATTTGTTTTGGTTAAATAGAGTTTTGTTAATCTTGATTACGGGTTTATTATTTGTTGGGATTTCCATATTCAATATTGTTCAATTTAATAATTCATATATTCAAGAAGAAAAAAAAGAACTTGAAATCTTTACCAAACAAGTTCAATGGGTCATAATTCCGTTATTAAAAAATAATGATTTTATTTCCTTAAAGAATTATGCAAGTGTTTTTAAAAACAATCCTGAATTTTCATTCAGGGTTTTTGATAAACATAAAAATTTAATTATTTCATCTACTGACAATAAAAAAGAAATAAAAACAAATGATGTTAGGATTGGAAAGAAAAAATTTGATATTTGGAATTTATACATAGAATCGTTTGAAAATAAGAGTTTAGAAAAGATAAGCAGGTTTAATGTAAATAACAAAACTTATTATTTAGAACTTTCTCTATCACAGGAATTTGTTATAAGTTCCATAATAAAAGCACAAGAAAACATAATAATTATATTTTGTATAGGGATACTTTGTCTTATATTAGCTCTTATACATATTTTTTATTCAATCAGAAAATCGTTTAATTTGTTAGAAGACAGCGTGATTGAAATTGCAAGAGGAGAATTTAATACTAAAATTTTAAAGCCCAAAAGTAGTTTGCTAAGCGAACTATCCTCAGCAATAATCAGAATGACAAATAAACTAAAAAATCAAATCGAAAGACTAACTCAACTCGAAAAATACAGATGTGAGTTTGTTTCTAATATAACGCACGAAATTAAAACTCCGATTACCGCAATAAATTCTGCAGTTGAATTGATTGAAGAAAACACGGAAACAAATGATTTGCAAAAAGAATGTTTTGACATAATTAAAACTCAAACTTCAACAATAAATAATTTGGTGGGAGATATGCTTGCGCTATCCGAAATTGACCTTGAAAAAACAAATGAACATAAGAATTTTAAAAAATTTAATCTAAATGATGCTATTCAACAAGCAATAAATAATGTTGCAGTCGGACTTGATGTTAAATTTAAAACAAACAGTAATATTGAAATTTTAGGAGTTGAAAATCTTGTAATAACGGCAATATCAAATCTTGTATCTAATGCGATAAGGTATTCCGGAAGCGATAATATTGAAGTTAATTTAATCCAAGATAAAAATATAATAATTGAAGTTAAGGATTACGGAATAGGAATTGAACAAAAGCATTTACCACGTATATTTGAAAGATTTTACAGAGTTGATAAAACAAGAAGCAGAAAAAATGGCGGCACAGGACTCGGTCTTGCAATTGTAAAACATATTGCCGAACTTCATAATTGGGAAATAGAAGTCGAGAGCGAAGTAGGTAAAGGCACAAGTTTTAAAATAAAAATTTAATAGTTTAAATTTTTGACACATATCTTTTTTTATTTAAAATTTATAATATTATATTAGTGTTATAGCTGGAAAAAATAAAGAAAAAGTAATGATAAAAAAAATAGTATGTACTTTTATTTTGATAATAATGCCGATATGGAATTCTTGTGCTGCGCTTCAAACGAATAATATCCAAAAGCAATTCAATAATTACGCTGATTATGTTAAAACTCAAAAAGAAAAAGAGTTCGGATATCCTGCAAACCAA
>CACZPS010000126.1 GCA_902783125.1 uncultured bacterium
AATACACGGATTAAGAACATCTACAAGCCAAAGTTATGAAATGATTATAAGACGGCACATTAAACCACATTTAGGCGATATTTTATTATCAGAATTATCAAGCAGAGATTTACAAACATTTTACAACTATTTATATTCAGACGGAAGAACTGACGGTAAAGGTGGTTTAGCAGTAAAAACAGTTGAAAATATACATCTTCTTATAAGTAGTGGAATAAATTTTGCATTAAAAGAGGGTATAATTATACGAAATCCTTTATTGAACGTGAGATTAAGGCGAGAGGGCAAGAAAGAAGTAGAAGCTTTTACAAGAGAAGAACAACAACGCATTATTGAAGAATGCAAAAATCACTATTACGGTATGGCTTTCAAGTTTGATTTTTATACAGGTTTGAGAGCAGGCGAATTATTGGGCTTAACTTGGGATTGTGTAAATTTTACAAACAATACGATAAGAGTAAATAAACAAGTTCAAAGGAATAAAAATTTTAGTACAACTGCAAAAAACAAAACAATACTTGGTTTTGTGCATAATACAAAAACTGAAACCTCAACAAGAACAATAAAAGTATTACCACAAATCATGCAGGAACTTGCCGAATATAAAAAAGAGCAGGATAAATTAAAGCATAGAATAGGAAAAGATTCTTACAAGTATAATTTAGTATTTCCACGACAAGACGGATATTTTACGGATACGGCAACATTTTTGGATAATTTTAGCAAAATCCAGAAAAAATTAGACATTCCACACCGTAATGTTCACGCAATTCGACATACTTTTGCCACAAGAGCTTTAGAAAGTGGAATAAAACCAATTGTAGTTTCACGACTTCTCGGACACGCAAGCATACAAATTACACTTGACATCTACGGACATGTCATACCTGATTTTGTTGAACAAGAGTTGGAAAAATTAGAGGAAATATACACTACATAAAGAACCTCATAAAAAATATGATAAAAATTTCCCGTACTCATTTATGTCCATTGCGGGAACTGTACCAACTCTTTGTAATTCTTTAAATAATTTCAAAAAGAAATAAATCAGTGATTCGTTCGCATTGCTTATTTGGAGTTTATTATTGTCAGAATTTATATAAAAAGTTCCGACTGTCAATGCACAACCCATATTCAATAACTGATTATTTTGTAATGTTTTTAAATTTTTTATAAAAGTATCATTTAATCCATTAACCCATTCACAATCATATGCTAAAATCCCTGCAATTATATGTTTAGGTACAACAGGTTCAAACTTTCCACCTGCATGAATTATAGATGCGGATGTTCTATATAAGTTTCGAACGGATTCTGCTTTTTTACCAGCATATTCTAAATATTCTTTGTTAATTGTTTGTTTTACTTCAAACACAGCATATACACTTTCTGCAGGAATATAAATCGCCCCACCATCATTAAAAATAAATGGAGTATATTGCCTGTCGTATACAACCACATCTATTTGGTCACTTAAATTTCCTTTTGAATCAATGATAAATGCTTTATCTATGCGATATCTTTCAGGTAAGTATTTGCGGAGCCAGTCAATCCATTTTAATTCACAATTATCACCCAATGATGTTGGGTGTTCAAGTATAATCTTCGAACCTTCTAATTCAGATTGCATTTTCTTCTGCAATACCATAAATAAATGTTGCATTCTTTCATTTTCGACAGTAGTATCTACCATATGATATTTTTCCAATCTGTTTGAGCTAATGCAATTTTTGCCTTAGCAACAATTAAATTTTTCTCACTTGTATTTAGCATTTCTGAAATAATATTATTAGAATTTGCGATATCTATAAAACGAGTATTTAAAAAGCTATTACTTAAATATTTAAAAACAGTCCACACATTATCAGCTAAATAGTTACTATCAGTCCTTTTATTTTTTAATGCTTCAATAACAACATATTCTATGTACATAGATGGAAAATCTAACTTGTGAATTAAAGTCCATATTTTGATTAATTTTATTTCATTTAATCGACCAGAATTAGCCACATAATTTATATTTTCTTGAATATTTGTTTGCATCCATGTATCTTGTTTAGAACAATATAACGAATGGTCATTTGTATGTCCACTTTGCTTTTTAGCCGGTACTAAGTCTATTTTGTAGTTGTTGTAGTTGATGCCTAAAGATACATTTTGCGTTCTTATTGTATACTTGTTATTCAAGTTATTAAATAGCGAATTATAGATTTGAGATAAAGTATTATTAGTGGTTGATTTTAGAGATATTAATAAATCAATGTCAGAAGAACCTTTTATTGCGGTTCCTTTGGCTCTTGAACCTGAAATATAGATATCCTCTAAGCAACCATTAGCCCATTTTTTGATATCAGATATTAATGTTGAAATATTCTTGCAAATAACATCTTCAGAAACATTAGAAGTTTTGTTTCTAACTATTTGTAACAAATACTCATTTCCAGCCATTCAGTACTCCTTTGTGTAGACAAATGCTAACATGAAAAATAACATAATACAACACATTCATCTGCACATGAGGTTGGAAAATCATAAATCAGATAGTGACAGTTTGGAAAATGTTGAAATGATGAATTAAAAGTCGTGGGAGTTCGTGAAAGATACCGTCGGTTTAAAGGTTAGAGGTAATCGCTCATAACCCGAAGGTCGTTGGTTCAAATCCAGCACCCGCAACCATTTAAAACAAAAGAGAGTTTAAGCGATTTTGAAACTCTCTTTTTTAGTGCAATTTTTGGCTAATAATTCAACTTTAATTCAACTCTGTGTAATTTTTGTGTAATTTTTATGATGATTTTGTAGAATAAATATTATTATCTGAATTGTTTAATAAAATATTTTCAAGCGTGTTAGATGCCTTTTCATCGGCTTTTTTCATAATATGGCTATAAATATCTGTTGTAGTGCTTATTTTTGCGGGTCCTAATCTTTTGCTAACTGTTGCACAATCAAGACCGCTTAATATGAGCATACTTGCTTGTGAATGTCTAAATGCGTGAGGGTTTAAATGTGGTAATAAT
>CACZPS010000127.1 GCA_902783125.1 uncultured bacterium
TCCTCTTTTAAGTTAATCTATTGGGGTTAAGTTGGGTGTTAGTATATTTACCCCTATAATTTTGTTTTAAAGTTTTAAATCTCTCTTATGTATATATAAAGTATATAAGTTTAAAAAAATTGCCTTTTTTGAAAAAGAAATGTAAAGAAATGTTAATTAAGGTAAATTATAGTTTAATTATTATTCTCTCGCCCTTGAATAAGCACTACTGTCCGAGATAATTTTGTTGCTACCCACTTCAATCACCTCTCCACAAATGCTACTCAATCATTTGTGTCGGCAGAGTCTAATAAGCCTGTTGTTATTGAGCTTTGCGAAATGTACAACGGCAGGTGGGTATCAATTAAAAAATACTTTAAAAACATTTAACAATAAATCTTAAACGTAAACTATATCTGCATTTTAATACATTTATAATATTTTATATTGGACAATAGTGACTCTTTAAGAGGAGAAAATATTAGATAATCTATAATTTACAAAACTGGCAAATTTTTTCTCTAAAATGTTTTATATATAATATGGAGATTAATAATAATATCCAATTGGGGAATTATTATTCCTCAAACAAAATCGCCAACAAAAAAAACAAGGATTGTCAAAACAACAATCCATCTTTTAATGCTGACGGAATGAAGAATTTAGCTATTTACAACAAGGCTAAAATCAACTTTAAAGGTTATCATGGCGATAAGCAGCCTGCAAAAAAATTATTCTGGATATTAACAGGCAGAAATGAGATTTATAAAGATAACGAAACAGAACAGAGAACATATCATACAGGCTGCGAAAAAAAATGGGTTACCACAAATCCCGAAGATTTGTTGAAACGCACTCCGGAACAGGCAATACAAAGTATTTGTACGCTAAACGATAACTATGAAATTCCGTCATATATTTTATCTCCTAATTATGGTGATAAATGGGGCAGACGGGCTAATTACATAGAGATAAATCCAAGAACAATAGCTTTAACTCAAGGTGATGAAAAGCAAGAAGGATTGCTGAATATGATAAAACTTCTCCCTGCAATCCCGCCATCATCAAAGAGTTATGCTAATTGCGTGGTTTTATCTCAGCTTTATCCGACAAAAGGCGGAAATGATAACAAGATAGGCGACAGGTCACTTTATACCGTTGACTTACATTCAGGCATCTCTCCGAACCTTACATCAAGGACTCTTGAACGTAACGGAGAACGCATGGGTGATGATGAACAGGTTAAAGCATTTAATGACTTGGCTCATATAAGAGGGCTGAAAACAGGGATAAGAATGCCATTATCTGAAGGTCAAATGACTGTTCAAGGCAGACCGTTCAATTGGGATAAAGATGAAAAAGCATTTATTGATGCTTGCTGCTGGGCGGTAGAATTAGGGTTTGATTCAATATTCTTTGACAGTGCAAAACACGTTGGGGATTATGATATGGGCAACTACTGCGGTGAAGGCAGAATCCCTAATTATCAACAAATGCAATATATAACCTCTCAAATTAGAGAAAAAACAGGTCGAAATGATATTTCTATAATCGGCGAAAAATGTACTGATGATAGCAGATTTCAGAATTTAGGTTATACTGCGGGCAACGATTGGAGTAAAGCTGACGATTTTAATAGTGTAATGCACGAATATAAAAAACAACGTCATAACGATGACTATGCCGCAGGCCCTGTGATTTCAGATGATAACGATTGGGGCGAGCTGAATTTTGAAACAAGGCTTAATCGGATTAAAAATGCTTTTAACGGATATGAAGATATAAGTTATAGACTACCTACATATATGCAAATGGCAGATATTTTTCCGCTTTCACCTTATACAAATACTCATGAGCAAATGATGAAAAGTGAAAACCGTTCAACTTTTGGAGATATTGAAAGCGGTTATAATAATATTTTCAACACTTCAAGCGAAGCATACGATTACAGAATGAATGTGTATAAAGAGTTTGCTAATTCTATTAAACAATAATATCTAAATCAATGTAATATTAAATAATTGATAAATGTTAAAAATCTGCATTCTGATTTGAAAAAATAATGCAAAATATATAAACATGTTGTATAATATAATTAGAATTGAGTATTACAATAATGAGGTTTTATAGAATAGCAAAAATCGTTTTTAATTAAACGATAATGTTGTTAATAAGTATTATGAATTATAGTGCATTTAGCAAAGTATTATGTAAATTATTTGCCGGCATGGTTATTGTTGGTTCTTTTGCCTATGGTTCAGTTTCCGTTGCTGATGTATTACAGGATATAAATACGAATAAAGACGATTTATACGGAGAAGAACGGGTTTTTGATTTTAAAACATATTCACCTGAGTCTGACTATTATGCAGAAGATTATTCCGGCATTACAAAACCTTATAAAATGACGGTTGATGGTATTATCAACTCAGACGGGATTAAATCGACTTTAGATTATTCTCGTATTTATTACGGTTTTAAAGTTAATGAAAGTACTACAACTTTGATTATTAATAATGTTACAGTTCAAAATGCGTATTACAGAAGGGTTTTTGACAGTGATTATTTATCAAGTTTTATTCATAATGCAGGGGTGTTAAAGCTGACAAATATAAGCCTTAAGGATAATATATATGATTTTAATTCATTTGAAGGAGAAAATTATGCAGGTGCAATATATACAACTTCCGATATTGAATTGATTGCTGATAAGTATAAATCTGTTATTCAAGGTAATAATATAATAGATAATAATAGTAATAAATTTGCGCAAGCTATATACGTCGACAATGCCGATGCAAAACTTACATTATCTGCCGTAAACGGCGGAACTTGGGATATATATGATTATATAAATGGTGCAAATGGATATAAAGTTTATATTACAGGTGATACAAACAGTACAATAATTTTAAAAAATGCTATTAAAAATGCCAATGTAACTGTTTCGGATAATGTTAATCTTTATATTGCTCCCGAAACCTTTCAATCGTCAAATGTAAAAATATCTAATGCTAATATTTCGCTTGTAGATGGCAGCATATCGGATTACGTTTTTAACAAATATGAATCAACCGTTTCTGATAGAAGCACATTTGAGTTTGAAGTTACCGCGAGTGGAGCGGATAAAATTTCAGTCACTAATTCCGGACTGTTGAGTGCTGTTACTTTGAACAATCTCGTTTTTAACGGATTAAATGACGGAAACTTAAACAATTTTAAAAACAAATATATATTGGTTAGTCCTTCCTCAGAGAATGTGTATTTAAAATTAGGTTCTAATTATATTGATATTGGTTCTGACACATGGCAAGGCAGTTTCACAAATATTTCCAATGAAATAAGTTATGACTCAATTGTAAAAAAATATACTTATAATCTTCAATTAGATAAAAGTTCACCAATAAGAAGCAATTATGATTCTATTACGATTACTGATTTTTATGCAGGAGTGCAACAGGACGCATTAGAAGCATTGAACACTTACAGAACAATGCAAAATAGAAAATTTATTGTGTATGATGAAGATTCATACGGTATAAAATCTGCCGTAAACCATCAAGTAAGTGCTAATACGGGAAAGAATGCAAATCTTTCAAGTTTAGATATTATTGGATATAAAGATTCCGTGTCCGGTAATTATTCATCAATCAGTTATCAAGGTAATTACTCCGGATTTGAACTTGGGGTTGGCTCAAGAATAAAGGTTTCTGATATTGAGTTTAGAAATGCTCAAAAATCAGCAAATGGAGCTTTGTTTAATATTGGAACAAACGCTGTATTAAATTATGAAAACGGAAATATTTCATCAAACACATCGACCGGAAATGGCGGTGCGGTATATATAGAAGGAAATTCGTTCTTAACTTTAAATAATGTTAATTTTAGCGGGAACCAAGCAGTATCCGGCGGCGGATTATACATTTTCTCTGATAGTTTAACGTCGCCTTTGGTAACAGGTGTTATCGGTCAATTTACCGAAAACAAAGCCTCTCAATATGGCGGTGCTCTGGCAAACGTAACTCAAGGCAGCGGGAATGTTTTTAGTTTAATAAATGATATAAACGGCAGTTTTATCGCAAATAATGTTTTAGCAACCGGAACTGATGACGGTTTTGGCGGTGGAATCTATAATTCTGCGAAAAGCCTTATTCAAAATATTAGCGGAAATTTTTCGGGTAATTACGTAATATCAGACAATAATGCTTATGGCGGGGCTATATATAATGCAGGTAATATTACAAAAATCAGTGGTTCATTTACTGATAACTATGTAAAATCAGGCGAAGGTTGTAATGCGCTCGGCGGTGCAATTTATACAACAAGTAATTTAACCTTTGATGTCAAATCTGATACGGAATTTAGCGGAAACTACGTTCAGATTGGGGATAATAAAAATCCGAACGATATTTATGTGTATACTGAATCCGGTAATAATAATGTTAATTTGAATTTTAATATTTCAAACGGTTCAACATTAAATATAAAAGACGGAATAGAAGGTGACGGAATTTATAATTTAAATTTTGTATCCGAATCTGGTGATTTAAATAAAATCAATTTAACAGGTAATATTATTAATGGCAACGTTTCTTTTGTATCTGCAACGGGTAATCTTGAAATTATTACAGATAAAAATGTCTTTGCTGATACTAATTCATCACTTACTTTAAATAAAGTTATATTGAACACTCAAAATACTAATGATAATAATGAAAAAGTTTTTGATACATACAATATCTCTAAATTAACTTCGCTTTCTGACACAAAATTCAAGATTGATTTTGGTGTTCAAAAAGATGGCGAAGATTATTCTTTGATTGCTGACAAATATATTGTTGGTAACGGTTCAAGTGGTGCGATTATTATTGAAGATATAGGTGACACTGAGGATTTAATTAATATTGCGGAAGCATTAATAGATAAAGAGTCTGAAAATATTTCTTTTCAAGTTTTAAATCGTATAAATTCATCTGATGCAATATATCTTGAATTAAGTAATGATGTAAAAATTCAAGAAGAAAAAACAATAAATAAAATTGGTGATGTTTATACTCTCAACAGTAAAGATTTTATCGGAAAAATAGGTTTAGACTTAAATGAAACAAGAGATAGTCTTATTCTCGGAGTTTTAGAGCGAAAAGATAATCTTAACGAAATAAATGAAATAGTTGATGAACTTACTCCAACAAACACAAAAAAAGTCTTAAATTTCAACAGTGATTATAAAGCAAAAACGGATTTAGGAACGACATCTGCAGGGAGTTTTACTTTAAAGGGTGATGAAAATACAGATATCCGTTATATTCTTGATATGGACAAAAAATCAGGATTTAACTTAACTGATAATGTTAATTTGAAGATTAATAAATTAACGGTAAAAAATGCCCGTCCGTTTATCAGACTAAACGCAAATAATGCCGATGAAGCTAATCCTAATATAGTTATAGATAATGTAATTTTCACGGATAATTCACAAATCATTGATAATACAAAAGGTGTAATATCAATGAAGGATGTGAGCATTAGTGTTGCCGGAGTGAGCGATATTGAGCAAAATACAATAAAAAATGGCGAAAATGGTATAATACTGATTTCCGGTACATCTAATTTATACAGTCAAATCCAAAACGACGGAGTCATAAAATTTATAAAGCAAGCAGACAATTTAACAAATATAACGATAGGTTCGGATGATTCTCATATTGTTCAAATAGCAGGTAACGGTAAGATTGTTTCTGAGGCTGATTTTGTAGACTTACGTAATGCATCTTTTAATCCGATTGAAGGGAATTATAACACCTTTGAATTAAATTCGGGTACTTTAATTATATCTAAGAATACTTTAAACACCGCGGGTCTAAAAGGTAATGGCGGGACGGTTGATTTATCAACATACGACAATCAAAGTTTTCAATCTTATACAATAGGAAAATATACAGAAGGTACTGACGGAACTACAACGTTTATTACAGATGCTGATTTTTCATCCTCTGATAACAATTCATTTGATACAATAACAATTCACGATTCAAGTTCATCAGGTGTAATAAAAATTAATTTAACCGATAAAAGCTGGGAAACTATTGAGAAGGTTAATGAAAACATTGATGATACTTGGCATAAAAGCAGCGAGTTATCATTATATAAAGATTTCGATATTTTATATGCCCCGAATGATGTGACATTAGAAGTTGTCAACGGTGATAAAACTATTAATTTTTATCTTAAAGAATCTGACGAAAAAGTTGTTTTAGAAGACAATACTTTTTTAGGTACTATATCTGTAAGAACTTATAATAGTAATGATAGAAGTGCAATACGTCTTATAAGAACAATGATTCCGGGTGGAATTGGAGAGATTAATCAGCTTCCCGATTCGAGATATCAATTTGATAATCCTGACGATAAAACAAAGACATATATCAACTTAGACAAACCAAGAGAATTTATTCTTTCCGATATTCGTGCAACTGACAGATATCAAAATATGTTAAATATTGGTGAAACAAGAAAAGGTGAAGTTATCTTAAGAGCAGTTGAAACGATAACAGGCGAAGATACTTATGCAATTATTGACATGAAGTCAGATAAATACAATCCTGCAGGTGGTTTTGAAGTTACAACAAAAGACTCTGTTAAATTGACAACAAAAGGGGTTGAAATAAAAAATGCGGGAACAAAAGGAGTGTACGATATCGATGGCAAAAATACACGAAGCCAAGAAAACGGTTCTGTAATGTATCTTGCATCAGAAAACCAAAATACTAAAGCTACTGTTCTGGATTCAAAATTTGATTTAAATTCATCTGAGGGATTAGGTGGGGCAATATATTCTGAGAATAATCTTGATATTATTGCGAAAGATAAAAATGTGTTATTTACGTCAAACTATCAAGATAAAAATGACGCTAATATATCAGGCACTTTAAATGATATTTATATGGCAGGAAATTCTCCAACTCTTAGTTTAATTGCGTATAAAAATAAAACCATTTCTATTTTGTCCGGCTTAGATGTGGCATTAGGAACTAAATTAAATCTGATAATTAATGATTCAGATATTGAGGCGGGTAATATTAATTTGGTACTTAGAAATGATATCGGAAACGCAACAAATCCTATAAAGAATGTTGAATTAAACGGCGGAACACTTAATCTTCATAATCCTGATCAGGTTGATAATCTTTATACAACTATCTATACTTCAGGGCTTGTGGTGAATAAAGATACATATCTTGATTTTGATATTAATTTCAGAACCGGTGAATATGATAAGATTTGGACGGATAGAGTCAGACAAAATACAGGAATAAACCAAGGTAAAATCCTTATAACAAAAGAAGTATTGCTGGAAAATAATCCTGATAATCAGGCTTTTTTGGATGAAATGACTGATAGAAACCTTAAAGATTATCGTTCTAAAAAATTGAGAGTACTTGAATTAAGAACACACACAGCAAACTTTTTAGGGTTTGAAAATCCCGATGAAGATACGTATGCAGAAAAACCTGTTGTTGACTCAATATTATTGTTCACAAAAACTCTAGATAGTACAACAACAATAAATTATTATGCTAAACTCGGACTTAACGGTTCAATCATTGTGGGATGGAACCCTGATTGTTCCGGAGAACCTTTAGTTCAATTATTATCGGAATTAAAAAATAAGACATATAAAATTAATAATAAAGATAATACTTTAAATACGGTAACTTTATTTAATTATGGAACAGATGAACAAGATAACCCTATTCAATCAGGTATATTTTGGTCAAAGAAACTTACCGTAAAAGGCGACGGAGCATCTTTATTAAGGACACCAAATGAAATAAACGGGTTTAAATTTGAAGATACAACCGATGCTAAAGGCAAACCTGTTCTTGCACAAAAGAAACAATTTGTAGGTAACAAATTTACAATGCAAGGGTTTGACCATGCATTTATAAACGGTACTGATACAAGTGTCGGCGGAAAAATTAAATTATCTTATGTAAATTTCTTAGAAAATGAAACTGAAGGAAATGGTTCTGTTGTTGAGAATTTAAGCGGAACATTTACTTTAACCGCAAATAAAAAGAATATGGCACAAGTGCACAAAAACCTTGCAAGTAACTTAGGTGGCGTTATTTATAACAAGGCAGGAACGGTAACACTTAAATGGGTACAATTCGGAAAAGCAACTGATAAATTATCAAATTATGGTAACAGTGCTTATGTCGGTGGAGTTCTTACAACTTTTGGAAAAGCAACTGTTTCTAATTCAAACTTTGCATATAATGATTCAGACTTTATGGGCGGCGCTGTTTATACAGCATCAAATACAAAATATGCAAGTAATACTTTTGAGTCAAATAAATCAACACTGGGTGGTGCTATTTATGTTAATGCGGAACCGGATAAAAAATTAAAAGTTAATATCACAAAAAATAAATTCTATTCTAACAGTGCTAATACAAGTACCCTTTCCTTTACAGAATATGATAAAGAAGAATTGAGTGGTGCTTATGACGGAATGGATTCTGATGAAAAAACAACACTTCAGGCAGAGCATAAAACACAAGATGTAGAACAAAGTCGTGGCGGTGCAATATTCATAGAAAAAGGTAACGTTACTATTTCTAAATCAAACTTTGGTGCAACAACAATTGATAAAAATCAAGGTAACAGAGCTTTAATGGGTGCTGCTATTTATAATGACGCTCAAACTGTTGACGAAACTGTAAAACAATATAATATAACTACTGTTTCATCATCTAAATTTTCACAAAACGGTGATGATAACACAAAAATGGATGAGGCGACAACTTTAGGGGGCGCTATATATAACAAAGGGGTTATGAACCTCAAGAGTAACACTTTTGGAATATTAGCAACCAATAAAAATCCTTATAACTATGGCAACTATGCGCTCACAGGCGGTGCCGTTTACAATGACGGAACTTTAACCGATAAATCATCAAAGTATTATTATAACCAAGCTAAAGAAAATGGCGGTGCAATATATAATTCTGAAAACGGTGTTATTCAGACAACAAAAGCTAAAAATGGTGTTGTAACTGCCGTAACGGGCGGTTTAAATTCAGCCAAAATCTCTTACAATTCAGCTGAAAATGGCGGCGGTATTTATAATGAAGGTTTAATAGGAATATCAAAAGCTACTTTTACGGGTAACACTGCATTATATGGAGCAGGATTGTATAACAAAGGTTATGACAAAGACGAAGTTATAAAAAATACTATAATAAGCAGTTCTTTCTTCTCTAATAAAGCAACCAATAAAACCGAAATTGATGAAGAAGGTGCTGAAACAGTAACTGAATCAAAGGGTGGCGCAATATATAACGAGGGTGATTTAACTGTTTCAAAATCGACTTTTGGTAAAAAGAGTACAAAAACGACTGATTTTTATAATAAAGCAACAAACGGCGGTGCTGTTTATAACACATCAGGTGATTGGGAATACAGTGAAGAAACCCCAAACAAGTATCCTGTTTATCGTGATACATCATCGAAATATCAGTATAATCAAGCAACAAACGGCGGTGCCTTTTATAATGATTCAAAATCTTTAGCAACCTTTACCGGTTCAACGTTTAATTCAAACAATGCTGAAATCGGCGGAGCAGTTTATCTTGCAAAAGACAGCGTAACATCATTTGATAATGTAAACTTCAAAAATAATATCGCAACAAATCTGGGCGGCGCTGTTTATGTCGGCGAAAATGCGTTCGTTCAAATCAAAGATTCAAACTTTACAAAAAATACATCAACTAATTACGGCGGAGCATTGTATATCGATAAAGGTGCAACTGTTAATATTTATGCTGTCAAAAAGAATGTCACATTTAGTAATAATACCTCAGCAAACGGCGGAATCTTCATGAACGGTTCTGAGGATAAAGAAAATACTATATTAAATCTTTCTGCCGACAAAAAAAGAAAGATTACTATCAATGATTATATAGACGGAAGCGGAATCATTAATCAATATGGTGAAGGTACTATCGTTTTAAATGCAGGTACGTCAAGTGATATTACCGTTAACCCTAAAGATGCAGGTACGCTTCAATTTGAAGATGAAAAAGCCCTAAGTAACAGAAGAATAAATGTAACCATTTCAAATAGCGGTACAACTTTTAATACCACTAATAATTCTGTTGGTACAATGTCACTTGGCAGATTGAGTTTAGGTAATAATACCACAACAAATCTGGCAATTGATGTTAACCTGAAATCGGCAACATCTGACAAAATCCAAGCGGAAACAGTCGAAGGAACAGGTATTCTGAATGTATCAGAGGTTAATCTTACATCAGACAGCAAAACTCCTGTTACAGTTAAAATCGGAAAAGACTCACTCGTTACGGAAA
>CACZPS010000128.1 GCA_902783125.1 uncultured bacterium
GACTAAGAATTTCTGATTTCTTAATCACTTAATCACCTAGTCACTTAATCACTTTTATCAGCCGAAGGCTGATAAACTATAATTTACTTTTTCTTCTTTTCTATCTATAATATACTTATGGCAATTGAATTAAGTAATTTTAAAATCGGAGAAAACAAATTAACAATACTTGCAGGACCTTGTGCAATCGAGTCACAAGAGATTTTAAATGAAACCGCTGCGGGATTAAAAGAGATTTGCAAAAAGTTAGATATAAACTATGTTTTTAAATCATCTTTTGATAAAGCAAATCGTTCATCTATAACATCATTCAGAGGTCCGGGGCTTGAAAAAGGTTTAGAAATGTTAGCAGAGGTAAAAGAAAAATATAATTTACCCCTTGTGACTGATATCCACACCCCTGATCAAGCAAAACCTGTTTCAGAAGTAGTTGATATACTCCAAATTCCGGCATTTTTATGCAGACAAACAGATTTACTCGTCGCTGCAGGAAAAACCGGTAAAATTGTTAACATAAAAAAAGGTCAATTTTTAGCACCACAACAAATGAAATCTTTAGTAAAAAAAGTGGAAGAAAGCGGAAATAAAAAAATTATGTTAACCGACAGAGGAACAAGTTTCGGTTATAACAATCTTGTGGTAGATTTTCGATCTATTCCTATTATGAAAGAGTTTGGCTATCCTGTTGTATTTGATGCCACTCACAGCGTTCAAATGCCCGGCTCTAACGGTGACAGCACGGGCGGGGATAGAAAATTTGTTCCTATGCTTGCACGTTCAGCGATGGCAGCAGGTGCGGATGTGTTATTCTTTGAAATCCACCCTAATCCTGAAAAAGCACTATGTGACGGAGCTAATATGCTTTATCTTAAAGATGCCGAGAAGGTATTTAAAATCTGTAAAGAAATTTTTGAATTGATAAGGGGTAAAGAGTAAATATAATAAAGAATACTAATATACTAGGGTAAAAATACACAAAAAAGTTTTAACCTGTTAACTAAAAGAAAGGTATTTATTTTATGTATTTCAGAAAATTTGTAGTCGGCGATATGGCAAATAACAATTATCTTTTGATAGATAATGGTGAAGCTGTTTTGATTGATTGTACAGACGATATCCCCGAACTTGATTCTGTATTGAAAGAAAATAATGCCGAATTAAAATCAATACTCTTGACCCACGCTCATTTTGACCATATTGCAGGGGTAAAAAAACTTCAAGATAAATATAATATCAAAGTTTATCTACACGAAGATGATAAACACGCTCTTGAAACAACAAACGATTTTATGCACGCAGTGGGACTTCCGCCTATTGATATTCCGACTGTTAATGTATATCTGAAAGAAGGTGACAAGATTAAATTCGGAAATTGTGAACTTGATGTTCTTCATCTTCCGGGACATACAAAAGGCGGGGTTGGATATAAAATTGATAATATGATTTTCTCAGGTGACACAGTCTTTTTAGGGAGCATCGGCAGAACAGATTTGCCGGAAGGAAACCATGCAACTATAATAGATACGGTAAAGAACAAAATTTTTACACTTGATGAACATACAATTATTTATACCGGTCATGGAGCTGATACAACCGTTGAATATGAAAAAAAATATAATATAATAAACGAATTATAACTTGGATTCTTATAATATAAAAATTTTTTCGTCTTATTTAAAGCAAAAAAAAACGGTATTTTCATACCGCAACTTACACACTTACACACTATTATAAATTACAATCTTTTTTGTAGTTTGATTATTTTATCATAACTAAATTTAACCCTTATAAATGTATTAACTAACCTTACATTTATATAAAGTGTTTTTCTTTCAAAAAATTGCTTTTTTTAGTTGTAATGTAAAGAAATGTAACACATAATTCCATGCCTGAAATCGGTCAAGACAAAAAATCTTTATATATAAGAGAGGACTATTAGACTATGGCACTTGGATTTACTTCACACTATGCAAAAAATGAACACCCATTTGGGACATTAACCATTGGCTCGTCAGAAAGCGAAACAGCAGGTTCTGTTGCGTATTCAGACACCAATACTTGCGGATTGATGTTATCGGTTCCAAGTTATGACAGTTGTGAGTTTTCAGTATCTGTAAATATTGATTACAGTCAATATGCAGGATATATAGTGTCATCAGGTTCAACAGAAACAGCTGGTTCTGTTGCAACTATAAATGGTAGTTTCTCATCAGGTACAGTTTCAGTTGGCTCATTCTCCACCGGCGGTTGCTCGTCCGGAGGAGGGGCAAGCTGTGCTTCCTACACTTGTTAACCTTTCTTTTTAATTGTTTTCACTTCACAAAAAAACACTTTCTGTTAAGAAAGTGTTTTTTCTTGAAACTGCGCACAGATATCTTTTATACTAAGCAAAAATATAGCTATATTGATGATAATACTCGTTTTATTTATTCCCGACTTGTGTATTTCATATTTAAAAATAATTGCACTTAAGATTATTATGGCAAAAATGTGTGCATGGTTTCATCAATATCAAATATTTCTGTGTTCTTCAAATTTATAAACTTCTTTTTCAGGATTATATTTAAATAATGTTTTGAAATATTCAATTCCCTCTTTAGCACGTTTTACCATATTCGCCCAACCATCAACTATTACTGCATTTTTACCCCAAGTATCCGGATTATTTAGGTCTGCGCCTTTGTCTAAACCAATTACCGTAAACGCATGATTTTTGTTTGTATCAAACCCATTTTTTTGTTCAACATAAAACCTTATATTTTGTGATTCAATTCCCATTTTTTCTAACCTGTCACGTATTAAAAATGAACACTCTCTGCATCCTGCTGTTTTTGTTGCCTTTACCGCTTTTGACAGGAATTTTATTTTATCAGGTGCATTTTCATACATTCCTCTCATTTGTGAAATCATAAGACCTGAAATCACAGATTTCCCCCTCAGTTTTGGAATAATTTTCGAATAAGTTTCATTGTTTTTGTGTCGTTCAATGATTGAATTATACTTAATATTAGAACGTATATACGGAAACTCAGCATTAAATCCGCGCAGAGCCTTTTCTCCGTTATATAAGTTTTCTGTGATTATTCTTCTTGTTGATACATTTACCATACTAATTTAATGTATGTAAATATATTTTTTGCTAATTTAAATAAAAAAAACCGCTCTTAAAAAGAGTGGTTTGGAATTTTTTGTGTAATTCCTCGTGTGTAGAAGGTTAGTGTGTGTAGGTTGTGTGTGTATGAAAGGTTTTTTATTATCTTGTTTATTGCTTACATATATATAAAGTATTTTTGTATATATAAATTGCATAAAAAGTATATATTGTTACATAACTTAATAATTATTATTAAATTTATCTTATTTTAATTAACTATAGATGGCTTTAAAAACTTAATATTTCTGAAAAATAGTTCAACCTTAAATAAATTACCATATTGCCTTTTTATAAGAAAGAATACAGTTGAGAGTCCATTTATAATGGTAAAAACAGTTAAGTTTATGTAATATTTTACGTGTTATAATAAAGTTATGACAAACCAAGATGATTTTATATCAACCGTATCTCATGAGCTAAGAACACCTCTTACAAGTATAAGAGGGTTTGCTCAGACTATGCTTTCTTCTTGGGATAAACTGGATGATAATTCTAAGAAGAAGTTTCTTGAAATAATTGAGCAACAAGCAAACAGACTTATTCATCTTGTTGAAAATATTCTGTCTGTTACAAAAATCCCGAGTGAAAATTTGATATTAAAAAGAACAGGGGTAAATAGTTCTATTAGTTCTATTATTCAGATTATTAAACAAAAATATCCCGAACATAAATTAATACTAGATTTAAACAAGCAAGAACTTTATATCTATGCTGATTCCGAAAAACTTCAACAGATTTTTATAAACTTGATAGAAAATGCTTGTAAGTACTCTGACAAAGGCTCAAATGTAAATATAATAACCAAATCTGATGAAAAAAATGTTATTATAAAAGTACAAGACGAAGGAATTGGAATAGACGAAGAATACGCAGAAAAAATTTTTGAAAAATTCTCAAGAATAGATAATCCGCTAACGAGAAAAACTCAGGGAAGCGGGCTTGGATTATTTATAACAAAATCGTTAACAGAAAAGATGAACGGGAAAATTTCGTTCAAAAACCTTAAAAAAGGTACAGAATTTGGACTTAAATTCCCAATTTACAACATAGAGGAACACGCAAAATGCTCTGTCGGGCACTAATTATTGATAAAAGAAAAGAACTTTCTACAAAATATAAAAAATCTCTGACAGATAAGGATATTCAAGTCAAAATAGCAGGGAATATTAAAGATGCTTTTTTAGATATCCAAACTTTAGAGCCTGATTTAATTATCATTTCTGACAGTATTTCAGAGCCTTTGCCCGATTTTTGTCAAAGAATTAGGGTTCTGACATACAATATCAGACCTGTCATAATTGCGCTTTCTAAATCTGATAATCTTGAAGATAAAATTAAGACCTTAGAGTCAGGTGCCGATGATTTTATTAGTGAACCTGTTAATATAAAAGAATTTCAATTTCGGATAAAAGCCCACTTAAGACGGGAACTTGAAACAAATCTTGATAACAAAACACTTTTACCTAACGAAAAATATTCCATAAGAGCCTTAAAACGAACTTTAACAGAAGAAAAAGACTGGGCGACAATACTTATCGGGATAGAAAATTTTAGACAATATACAGAGGTGTACAGCGAACTTGCAGGTGACAAAATAATTCAGACACTTTTGGCTATTATAAAATCTGCTTTATCTGATACTGATTTTGTAGGTCAATTAATGGGTAATGAGTTTTTGATTATAACAAAATCACATATAGCAGAACGGTTTGCATCATATATTGTTACCGCTTTTGACACCGTTGCACCGAAATTTTATTCCCACGAAGATACAAAGCGTGGGTATATGCTTATAAACAGTGATGATGAGGCAGGTCAGAGGATTGAGTTTGTATCTTTGCTCATTGGGGTAATTTCCAGTGAATTTGATACCTATACAAACCCTGAACATATACTTCATAAACTCAGACGTATAAAATCACTTGCCAAGCTTCCTTCAAAATCAAACTATATTGTCGACCGTCCTAAAATTTCAGCAGAAGGGGTAAATGATAATCTAAGCAGTGTAATAAATCGTAAAATTATTATTTTGGAAGATGATAGCGCTATGGAATTGTTATTAAGAACAACACTTGAGCTTCAAGGTTATGATGTTCAGACACAAATAGAAGATTCCGTTCCTGCATTATTTATAATCGACACCGGTGATAATTTTGATAAATTAAGCCTTTGCGAAAAAATTAAAGCGGATAAATTATTTGCCAACTCCAAAATAATTGTTACTTCAAACAGGCATGACAAATCAGCAATTCTTAATACCGGTGCGGATTTGTATCTGCCAAAACCCTATGAATTATCCGCACTTATCAAATGGGTTGAATATTTTATTAAATAATTTTTATATAATTACCTGTTTCCTTTCGCTCTGTTATGAGATTTACATAACATTTCACAATTATTAATATCAGTGGCACCACCATTACTCCAAGCGGTTACGTGGTCTGCCTCCATATCTTTGATATTCCGGATTTTTGTTCTGTTAGAATCGTGTCCTATTGCACAATAAGAACAATTTGAAATCCCTTTTTCTTGAGCAAGTTTTGTTTGTTTTGAATAAACAGGTTTTTTAGTAATCAGGTATCACCTGACAAAAAAATTACTAATATAATAATTAAGAAATAAAAAATTCTTAGTCACTGTAAATTATAGTTTAGCGAGCTTTGCTCGCTAAACTATAATTTACCCCACACCAAAATCGTGCTATTATAAATTTATGTTTAAGAAATTGAGCAAAAAATTTTCTATCCATTTAATTTTGATAATAGTATCATTATTATCAATTTTTCCGTTTATATGGTTATTATCAACCTCATTGAAAGGGGTAAATGAGAATATTTTTGCATATCCTCCGACAATTATTCCACAAGATTTCACGTGGGAAAACTATTTGGGGGTTTGGAATCAGGTAAATTTCATCGGATATTTTGTTAACAGTATGATAGTCGCAGGTTTTACAGTACTTCTAAATCTTATATTATCGGCACTCGCTGCTTATCCGCTTGCCAGAATGGAATTTAAAGGTAAAAAAATAGTATTTTTTTCTGTATTAGCTACTATTATGATACCTTTCCAGTCAATAATGTTACCTGTATATCTTATTACTATAAAACTGAACCTTATAGACAGTGTAAATAATGTAATGGGGTATCTGGGGCTTATTCTACCGTTTGCGGTAAATGCGTTCGGGATATTTTTAATGCGGCAGGCATTTTTAAAAATCCCCAGAGAATTGGAAGAAGCTGCTATAATAGACGGATGTAATGTGTTTCAGATGTTTATGCGTGTCTGCGTTCCTATGATTAAACCCGCCCTTGCTGTGTTAGCAATATTTACCTTTATTGGCTCTTGGGGTGAATTTTTATGGCCAAGCATTGTGCTGACAAAGGATTCTATGTATACCTTGCCTGTCGGAATTAATAATTTGCAAGGTATGTTTTCATCTAACTGGAGATTTATCGCAGCAGGCTCAATTTTAGCAACAATACCTATAGTTATATTCTTCTTAGCAATGCAAAAATACTTTATTTCAGGTGAAAACGACGGAGCTGTCAAAGGATAGAAACAAATGAGTAGGGTTCAATTTTCGCACCGTTACTTTTTATTAAATATCATTAAAAATTAAAAGTAGTAGGTTGGGCTTTCAGCCCAACAAACATAAAGTGTTGGGGTAGAAACCCCAACCTACATTCTTTTTCAATTGTACTTTATTCCATGTTAGAGCAAAATAGAAATTTCCTCTTTTTGAAAAACAAAAAAATATGGTACGATACTTTGCACCGGCGAATAGGGTGCAATTTTTTGCATTATAATAATACATTTATCCCTAGCAGATGCCTTCACGAAGTCTGATAACTGCTCCGCCCCAAGTCATGCCTGCACCAAAACCACAAAGAACGGCAGTTGAACCGAGTTTAATTTTTCTTTTTTCAACTCCTTCACAAAGAGCTATAGGGATAGATGCTGCGGATGTGTTTCCGTAATATTTTATATTTGAAATAACTTTATTATCGCTGTATTTAAGTCTTTTTTGGATAGATTCGATAATTCTTTGGTTAGCCTGATGTGGAATAAGATAATCAATTTCCTCGGCAGTTAAACCTGAAAGTTCGATACATTCTTCCACATATTTAGGAACAGTAGTGACAGCGAACTTATAGACCTCTTTTCCGTCCATAATAATCTTACCGCTTGCAACTTCATCAGCTTGTTCAACAAGTGGGCAGCACTGTGATGGAATACCTGTCCTTATTAAATTACCTATTCCTCCATTAGCACTGATTTTTATTGATAAAATATCATCAACACCGTCATCAGATGCACACATAATCATAGCACCTGCGCCGTCACCAAACAGAATTGATGTTCCTCTGTCTGTCCAGTCTGTTATTTTAGAATTATTATCAGCAGCGATAATCAAAACTGTTTTATAAATATTAGACTGAATAAACCCTCTTGCGACCTGCATTGCATAAATTAAACCCGTACATGCTGCGGTCATATCAAATGCAGGGATTGTATCTTTTATTCCCAATTTTGCACCGATTGTAGCAGATAAAGTAGGGTATAACTGTGGCGGAGCAGACGCAGCACCGATAATACAATCTATATCGTTAACATCAATACCTGCTTTTTCAATTGCATTTTTTGCCGCAACAAGACCTAAATCGAGAGCTGTTTCATTACCTTTTACAACACGTCTTTCTTTTATTCCTGTTCGGGTATAAATCCATTCATCAGAGGTTTCATATAACTTAGTTAAATCGTCATTAGTTATAACTGTTTCAGGTACACAATACCCGACTCCCGCTATCTTTACCGGTGTAAACTCATTCATTACTTTTACCTTCTTTTTAATTTGTCAGACAAGTATGCCCAACCTACTTTTTATAAGATTCTGAAAGAAATTTTGAAAGACATCTGTTCCTAGTGCCCTAGTGCCTTAGCATCCTAGTGCCTTTAATTTACCCCTATCCTTCAATAAATTCGGATATTTTCTTATTAACCCCTCTTTGAACGGCTTCGTTTGCTACTCTTACTGCGTTTTTGATAGCATAGGCTTTGCTTCTGCCATGAGCTATAACAGAAATTCCTCTGACCCCTAATAACAAACATCCGCCAAATTCTTCATAGTTAATTCTTTTATATACCCTGCGCATGAAAGGCTTTGCCAAAAGCCCAATTATCATACCTAAGATATCAGATTTAAGTTCTTGCTGTAACAGATAGAACAACATAGATGATGCACCTTCTGTTACTTTAAGCGCAACATTACCGACAAACCCGTCACACACAACGACGTCACACTTTGATAAGAAGATTTCTTTGCCTTCAATATTACCGACAAAATTGATATTTTCAGAATCTTCTTCTAAAAGTTTGTGAGCCTCTTTTGCCAGCGGATTACCTTTTTCAACTTCTTCGCCAATATTCATAACCCCTACACGAGGATTTTCTATCTCTAAAACATTTTTTGAATAAGTTGCGCCCATAATAGCAAACTGTTTAAGCATTTGTGGAGTTGCATCACTGTTTGCACCACCGTCTATAAGAATAATAGGTTTTTCAACAGTTGGTAAAGTAACCGCAATTGCAGGTCTTGTAATTCCTTTTAATCTGCCTAATCCGAACAAACTCGCAGCCATAGCTGCACCTGTTGAACCCGCTGCAACGATACCGTCTGATGTTCCGTCTGCAACTGATTTAACCGCTTTTACAATAGAGGAATCTTTTTTCTTACGGATAGCTTGACCTACCGCTTCGCCCATTTCAATAACTTCTGATGCGTGAGTAATCATGTAATCTATGTTGTCAACATCAATTTTAATCTTGCGTTGACGACCTCGGTTTCCGCAATCGGAGTATATCCCGCCGACTTTTTTGATTTTTTCGATTTCTGCTTTTATTTCATCTTCTTTGCCGACTAAATCTAATCCTACACCATATTCTTGAGCAGCCCAAAGTGCACCTGCAACAATCTCAGAAGGTGCGTGATCCCCGCCCATTGCATCAATAGCTATTCTTGTCATAATCTCCCCTTATTTTGAAGACATTTAAAGATAAATACTAAGGAATTGCCTTAATTATTTACCCCATTACTCCTATTCAGCAGATTCTTCTGTTTTTTCTTCAACTGTTTCTTCTGCTTTAGTTTCTGTTTCAGCTTTCTTAGTTGATTTTTTTCTTGTTGTTTTTTTAGGAGCTTCAGCCTTTTCTTCAACTGCTTCTTCTGCTTTAACTTCTGCTTCAGCCTTTTTAGTTGATTTTTTAACAGGTTTTGTCACTGTCTTTTCTGCTTCTGCCTTATCTTTCAAACTAACCGGTTGTCCTTTATAATAACCACAAGCTGTACATACTGTATGAGCTAATACAGGTTGTCCGCAATTTGAACATACTGTTGTTTCAGGCTTTGTTGCCTTCCAATTTGCTCTTCTTTTACCTTGAGCGCTATGTCCTGTTCTTTTCTTTGGTACTGCCATTTTTTTCTTCCTTATAATTGTGTTTTACTATTTATTTTCGCTTTTTATAAATGAAAAATGGATAATGGAAAATGGAAAATTATTTTATAGCCTGTCGGCTATGAATTGAACTAATGTCAGAATGATATACAAGATGTTCAACAGTCAACACTCTGCCGAAAAAACGATTAAGTATCGTTTTTGAGAGGTGCGACCAAGATATTTTCAATTTTCAATCTTCAATTTTCAATTTATCTGAATGACTATTTCTTTTCAATCTTAATCGACTTGAAAATAGCCATTCTTTCGTCTTGGATAAATCCGCCATCATCTTTAGCGAAATTACCCCCTTTACAATTTATACCACAAACCTTTTTATTTGGTAACTGTAATATTACAGATTGATACAATAAGTCATAAATATCTATCTCTTTTGAACCGTTAAGATCTGTTATAAACTGTCCGTCTTTGATTTCTGTTTCTTGTCCGTATTCTTCATATAGTGAGTTTTTGGCATAAATTTCATCTATATCAAAATCAAGTTTTTGGTCAAATTCTTTCAGGCATAAATCACATTCTAATTTTATTGAGCCCTTAACATGACCTTTGACTTCGATTAAATCACCTAATGAAATCAAATCCAAACTTACACTTATTTTTGATTTTATCTCAGAAATTTCATCATCAAAATCAAAATGCAGAGTTTTATTATTTTCTTGTTCAATATCATCAATAGAGATTTTATACATAAGTTTCTTCCTGTAAAACTACCCCTGAAATCTGAGTTGAAACAAACGCAATCTTTTTGACAGGCCCGTTTGCTTCTTTTTCAACCAAAACAGGTGACGGACTTTTCATCAACTGTTTCATTTCCAAATACACTGCCTGCGGGTTATCAAAATATAACAATACAGGGGTCGCAGTCCCCTTCAGGAAAAGAACCAGCGCTGTTCTTGTTTTTTGTTGTGGTAAGTATTGTGAAGTCATTTTTACTCCTTTTTACATAATTATTTACAAATCTATTATAAATAGAATAGAGAAAAATGTAAAAGGGTGGGTGAATATAATTATGGGCACTTCCAAAAACTTAAATTTTCTTAAAAAAAGGCACTAGGGCACTAAGGCTCTAAGAATTAGTTTTGGCAAGCACTTCAAGGTCTTATAAATATAATAAAACTATAAAATTATATTTAAAAAAGAAGTTTTTAGAGGTGACCTTATATTATTTCCTAAGTTGAAAGTTGAAATTTCATTCACTATTCACTATTCACTATTCACTGCAATTATTCACTGCAATGATTCACTATTATTTACCGCTGAAGGCTTTTGATATAGATTCGTTATAATCAGGTCTTAATATCCCAACCTCGGTAATAATACCTGAGATAAGTTCGTGCGGAGTAACGTCAAACCCCGGATTAATAACATTTATTCCTTCTGCGCAAACAGCTTTGCCGTTTATATGAGTGACCTCATCGTGTGATCGTTCTTCAATAGGAATTTCATCCCCTGTTTTAATAGATGTATCTATTGTTGATAAAGGTGCTGCGATATAGAACGGAATATTATGATATTTTGCGGCAATAGCAACTGTATAGGTTCCTATTTTGTTAGCGGTATCACCGTTAGATGCAATTCTGTCGGCACCAACAACTACCATATCAATCATGCCTTTTTTCATAAAATAAGAACACATGCCGTCTGTAATCATAGTAACAGGGATTCCGTCCATTTTAAGTTCAAAAGTGGTAATGCGTGAACCTTGTTGTCTTGGTCTGGTTTCATCAGAAAATACCTGTATTGTATTATCTTTGGCAAACGCTGAACGAACGACTCCGAGTGCAGTTCCATAACCTACCGTTGCTAATGCTCCTGCGTTGCAGTGGGTTAAAATTGTTGCACCTTTTGGAACAACTTCTGCTCCGTAATCTCCGATTCTTTTATTGATAGAAATATCATCATTTTCCATTTTGATGCCGTTTTGTTTAAGTTCTTCTACTATGCCTGCTATATCCGATTTGGAATTTTTTATAAGTTCTATCTGCTTATTTACCGCCCACATAAGATTTACCGCTGTCGGACGAGAAGTCTTTAAGTATTCTGATTTTTCGATTAATTTAGTTATAAAATCTTCTCTTGATAAGTTTTGTTTTTGGAGTTCCTGAGCGTACAAAACAACCCCGTGAGCTGCTGAAACACCAATAGCAGGTGCCCCTCTGACTATCATTGTTTTGATAGCATCATACATCTCATCGCCTGTTTTTATATCAACGGTAACATATTCATAAGGTACTTTTGTTTGATCGACCATTCTTGATACGTTACCTACCCATTCAATAGTTCTTATTTTTGATTTAAATGACATAACTTTTCCCTTTATAATTTTGATTATAGTGTAAACTTGTTATTATTATCTTCGTTCAAACTTGCTAGGATTTCATATACATAAGCGGTGACTCCCCCGCCAAAACAGTTCATTAATCCGCATAAAAGTGCACCTAAAAATAATAAAAATATTAATGTAAATAAATTAAGCGGGCTTGTAAATCCATACAATACAAGATTTGCAATTAACGGATTATAGTTATTATTAATTAATGAAATGATTAACAATATTGGCAAAAATGAACAATAAAATCCGATAAGAGAAGTCGTTCCGATAACCGCACCGAAAATTGCACCTTCTTTTACTGTTAATTCGCCTAATATTTCATTCTTTTTCAAATAAACAATCATGCCTGCTGATAACAAAAGAAAATAAAGAACAAATACAAGGCTTCCAATAAACGGGATTAATGTGACCAGACCTACCCCAAGTCCTATAATCGCACTAAACAAACTGATTTGTTTTAAAAAAGTAACGTTCAATTTCATAATATTAACCCTCTTTTTTACAATAATAGCATAAAATTTGGCAAATACATAAAACGTAATAAATGGTTTAAAAAACAATAAGAACTTTTTCAATATTATTTTCGTATAAAAAGATGATTTTTTTGTTAAATTTTGAATATTAATATTAAGTTTTCGTTGAAAAAACCGTAAATAACATTATAATGTAATTAGAGCCTTTTAAAATTTCGTACGACCAAGGCTGTGATTACCCCAATATAATAAAATAAATTAAGGTAGATTAATTATGAAAAGATTAAATGCTGTAATGGTGCTACTGATTGCCGTAATGCTGGCGGGCACGACCGGTATTGCAATAGCGGAAACTCACGAACACGTCCAAAATACGGGTATAAACAGTTTTGTGGGTTATACTTTTGAGTATTTGTCAAAAGATAGTAAAGGCAATATATACACTCGTGGAGGCGCAATAGATAACACAGGCACTTTGAGGGAAGTAGGTTCAAAATTTTATGAAGATCAAGCAAAATACGGCGGGGCAATAAGTAATTTTACATCCGGAACAATAGAAAAAATATCAGGTTCTGTGTTTGAAAGGAATACCGCAACAACAAACGGCGGTGCAATATATAGTGATGGGATTTTTAAACGTATAGAAAATTCCGAATTTAGTTCTAACGGTGCAACAGGAGATACCAATAAAGGCGCAGGTTATGGCGGGGCTATCTATGCTGATTTAAACCGATATGATTTAACTATTGCAGATACATCTTTTTCCGGCAATTATGCTTACAGAAATGGTGGCGCAATAGCATTAATGAACGGGAACCTTAATATTGTTGATTCGACGGGAAAAACTGTTTTTACAGGAAACACTCAGGGCGTTGAATCTAACGATATATACTTAGGCGGAAAAAATCAAAAACTTAATTTAACTGCTTATGACAACGGTTCTATAAGATTAGACGGCGGGATAGATTTTGCAAATGTTCCGACTATTAATATTAATGGTGTAACCCCTGAATCCTCTGCAACAGGAACAGGCGCTGTATACTTTAACGGAAATTCCGGCACAGCATCAAAACGTGCAACTATGAATTTCTATGGCGGGACTTTTTCTCTTGCCTCTGATAATACTATTACAAATAATATAAATACTGTTTATGCAGGTAAAATTACTCTTTATAATGATACAATCCTAGGATTTGATATTAACGATTCAGGATATGATATTTTTAATTTTTCATCAATTGGGAATGTAAATTCTGCTAAATTTTTGCTTTATGACAGCAGTTTTAATATTCCTATTAATTACATAACGGAAGAAGATAAAAAAGTAGTTTTACCGTTAATAACTTCGTCATCCGCTTTTAAGAATTATCTTCAGTTTATGGACAGTGATGATAACAAAAAAGTCAGTGTTTTATATAAGTATTACGATGATTATGATGAAGGGAAAACCCCTAAGTACAAAATAAGATTAACAACAGATGGAAAATTCATCATTTCTGTTCCTAAATACATTGACCCTGAATCTAATCCGCTCGCTTATGCTGTAAATTTTGATATCAATGATACAACTTATTCCAATCAAAATAATGCAAATGCGACTATCGAAAGAACATCAAGCAATGAAGTAACATTAACCTTAAAAAAAGATATACTGGTTGATTCTTGGGAAGATTTACCTGATGCGAATAAAAAACTAAAGGAAAGAAATATTCAGATTCCTGATAAGTTAATTATTAAAGGACTAAAAAATAGAAATAAGAATATTACGGCAGTGGATAATCTGGATGGCATGATACTTGAAAGTTCTGATAAAATTCTTTCTATCGAAAATGTAACATTTAAAAAATTCAAAAATGCAATTGGAAATCAAGACGGAAAAATTACTTTAGCCAATATAAGTTTTCAAGAAAATACAAATACCGATGATGAAGGAAAAGGTTCAGCTATTTATAATGAAGGCGGAAGTATTACACTTGAAAGTAAAAGAAACAAGTCATTATTCTACTCTAACAAATCAGTAAACGGCGGAGCCATATATAATAAAGGTTTACTAAAAATTAACTATTCTAATTTTGGGGCCAATGCCAATACCAGAAAAAAAATAACTTATTCAAATACTGCAACGGAAAACGGCGGTGCTATATATAATCTTCAATCTGATATAATCTCGGCCGGTAGTGTTGCTCCTAACTTAGTTATTACTAATTCTAATTTTATAGATAATTTTGCTAAAAACGGCGGTGCAATTTATAACGGATACGCAGATGAAGTAACTTCAACAGACACTTCTGTTTCCGTGGGCGGAACATTTACAAGAAATAAAGCCTCGGAAGAAGGCGGAGCTATATATAATACAGGAGATTTAACAGCACTTAGTTCAACTTTTGGTAAAAAATCCAAAACCGCAGAGGCAAATACGGCACAAAACGGTGGTGCGGTTGCAAACAAAGAAGGCGGACATTATACCTCTGAAAATAGTTCATATTATTCAAATAATGCAACCGGCGACACTTCTAAAGAAATCACCGAAGGCATGGGTGGTGCAATTTATAATGCAAATGAAAGTAAAGTAACTATCAAAGGCGGAAATTTTACGTCAAATACTGCCGATTTTGGCGGGGCTATTTATAATGCGGAAGATTCAATTTTAGAACTTGATGCGTACAGATATCAAGATAGAAATAACAGAGATAAATATACACTTTCAGTCTTTACAAGTAATGTATCAAGAAACGGTAACGGCGGTGCTATATATAACAAAGGTTCTATTTTACCGACATTTAATGAATATGGCACAATAAAGAGTCTGGCAGGAAGATTTACAAAGAATAAGGCAACTCTTGCCGACCAAAAAGATATCTTAATGCGTTATAACAAAGAAACACATGAATATAATTATGTTATTGATGCCACTCACAAAGCTCCGGTATCTCCAAAGGGCGGAGCAATATACAATGAAGGAAGTTTACATTTTGCAGGTGGAGAATTATCTTCTAATACCGCATCTTCCAGAGTGTATGTAACGGTTGAACAATATTATATAGGTTCATATACATATTCGGAACAAAGAACTCAATATGCAGGTCTTGGCGGAGCTATATATTCAAACACCCAAATAACCGATGATAATGGGGAAGTACTTCCTTTGTATATAACAAATTCTACTTTATCAAAAAATACCGCCTCTGAGGCAGGTGGCGCTGTTTATAATGAAAATGCCGAGTCGGATTTGGATATTACAAATTCCACATTTACGTCAAATACTGCTAAATATGTAAAAAATACTGTTCAAACCGTAAGTTTTAACAATGGTACAAAATCAAAAGATATAAAAATAACGATTAAAGAAAATGTGGGCGTTGGCGGAGCTGTCTATTCAAACAGTGATATTAATATAAATACAAATACGGAATATTCATATCTCGCTGATGAAATAGGCGGCGGAACGACATTTACTTCGAATTCTGCCATTCAGGGTGGGGCTATATATACGGAAAAAGGTGTAGATATTTATAAAGCAACTTTTTCAAAGAACAGTGCTCTTTATTCTTTAACATGTAGTAACAAAGAAATAAAAGAAGAAATGACACAAGATGCTAAAGACTCAGGTGCAGGCAGTGGTGGTGCTATATATGCGAATGAAGATGTAAAGATTAAAAACAGTTCATTTAATTCTAACAAAGCGACTTATAATGGTGGGGCTATATACTCAAAAGGTAATGTTTATGTAAACGCTGAGGACTATAAAGACGCTGAATCTCTTGAACCATTACCATTTACATCAAATTTCACATCTAATACCGCAACAAACGGCGGCGCTATATATTCTGAAAAAGGTGTAATTGTTAAAGATTCATTATTTACATCGAACAAAGCAACAGGCGGTTATGGCGGGGCTATTTACGCAAATAGTAATATTCTGGTTGTTAATTCTGATTTTAATAAAAACTCTGCAAAATATGGTGGTGCATTATATGTTGCCGAAGGTCAAACTGCAACTATTATAAATTCAAGTTTTACTAATAATACCGCATCCGAACAAGGTGGCGCTATTTATGCCGATAACGGAAGTACCGTATATATTATTGCTTATAATAAAGATATTAATATCACCGGTAACAAAGCAAATGGCAAAGCTAATTCAATATATCTTAATAACGCTACTGTTTACCTTGAAGCATACCAAGATCCATCAACAGGCAAAAAATATAAAGTAACACTATCTGACGGCGTAACTTGCCAAGAAGGTGATGCATCGTACTTTTATCTCAGAGGAAAAGGTATATTTGAGATTGATGTTGCAAAAATTGTTACTAATATGTCCTATAGTGATAAAGAATCTACCGGTGCTGATTTAAAATTAAATTTTGAAGAATTAATAAAACAAAGTTCTTTTGAATTGACCGGTCGCTCTACAACAAGTATTGCAAATAATAGAATCGGAACCCTTGCCTTAAATAAGTTAACACTTGGAAATGGTACAACATCTAATCTTAAAATTGATATAGATCCTTCAACCGGAAATTATGACAAAATCCAAGCGGAAACTGTCGAAGGAACAGGTGTTCTGAATGTATCAGAGGTTAATCTTACATCAGACAGCAAAACTCCTGTTACAGTTAAAATCGGAAAAGACTCACTCGTTACGGAAA
>CACZPS010000129.1 GCA_902783125.1 uncultured bacterium
GAATAGACAATTTAATCTATTCACTGTTCACTATTCACTATTCACTGTTTATCGAAGGACAAAGTCCTTCGATAAACTATAATTTACAAATCTGGACAATCGCAAAAAAACGCATTATAATAAGAATATGACTATGTATCAAGGTTTAAGACAAGAGCAATTTAAGGACTATGCTATTTCCCCCGAAAATGAAAAATGGGAACAAGCTAATAAACGTAACGGAGAACTGTATCAACGTGAGTTTGAAGTGCGTTCTGAATTTGAACGGGATTATAACAGAATTCTTAATTCATCTGCGTATAGCAGGCTAAAGCATAAAACACAAGTTTTTTATGCAACAACGAACGATCACGTTTGTACCCGTATAGAACACGTTAATATAGTGGCGTCTATTGCAAAAACTATTGCCCGTTCCTTGGGATTGAATGTTGAACTTGTTGAAGCTATGGCGTTTGGTCATGACCTCGGACACTCACCTTTCGGTCACCATGGGGAAAGAGTTATTGCAGAATTGATGGTTGAAGAAAATTTTCCTGACCCTTTTTGGCACGAAAAAAATAGCTTAAGAATGGTTGACTATATCGAAACTTTACCCAATCATTACGGAGAACATCTTAATCTTAATTTAACTTATGCTGTTCGTGACGGTATGGTATGTCACTGTGGTGAAGTCGATGAGAACAGCCTTAAACCTCGAGATGAGATTGTTGACTTACAAACAATGAAAAAAGGTCAATATATGCCTTATACTTATGAAGGATGTGTTGTCAAAATTTCTGATAAACTTGCCTACATCGGACGGGATATAGAAGATGCTACCCGTTATAATATGTTTAATAAACATGACTATGCTACTCTTAAACAAATTGCTCAAACTTTTATGAAACAAAAAGTCAGGTTAAAATATGTTAATCCAACCTCATTGATATATGAATTGGTAAAAGACTTATGCTTAAATTCTAATCCTCAGGACGGATTAACTTTTACAAAAGAAAATTTTGAGCTTATGACGCAGGTGAAACAATTTATATTAGAAAAAGTTTGTATGAGTAAACGACTCGAACCATTTTTGGCTTATGCAAATCTTATTATCAGGAGTATATATTTCTTTTTAAAATCATATTATGACGGTCAAAATACTATTAATAAGCTAAAAAAAGATACAAAAATCTACCCTACAATAATCGTTGATTTTAGAAAATGGCTAATTAAATACTCAAATATTGATGAAGATTTAAGAGAATTACGAAAATATAAAAACAAAATAATTTATGATATAAATGATATTAAAGACTATAAACAGGCAATTATCGATTTTATCTCATGTATGACTGATAGGTATATAATGCGCGTCTATAATGATTTAATTACCTTCTAAGTTATATTTAATAATTGCACTTATGATCAGAATGTCGCACAAAAAATATTTGTTGAATACCGGCACTATTAAAAATTTTCTATGTAATTAATAATTTTTTTCAATTCATCTGATACATCATCAGGAGATTTTATTTGTTGCTTTACCCTTTGAGCAAATTCTGCTTTTTTAAATTCATGCAAACATTTTTCTTTAAACAATTCTTCCAATGTTTTAACTGTCGATAATCCGGTATCTAAATCTTCTGTCCCGATTTTAACAAAGTTTTTAAACTCGCTATTAACTGTTTTTATAATAAGTTTTTTAGGTAATAAATCCTCAAATTCACCACTTTCCAAAAGATAAACTTCATCTTGTTTACGGAGTTT
Organism: uncultured bacterium; assembly: GCA_902783125.1. Taxonomy (GTDB): domain Bacteria; phylum Cyanobacteriota; class Vampirovibrionia; order Gastranaerophilales; family Gastranaerophilaceae; genus UBA2883. The sequence goes on from CACZPS010000129.1 coordinate 1,747, forward strand.
CGTATTTATCAGTTCTTCATTACTTTCAGCATCTTTATCCAGAAGAACAAAAATCGGGAGTTTCAATTCCTCTGATAACTTGTAGTATAATTTTACGACCTGATTTTTACCGCCAGCAGCTATTATCTTTACCCCGTTTTTATTAAAATCATATCCACATTTTTCACTAAAGACAGGAAGTAAAATTTCCTCTGTAATTCCTTCGGCTATAACAACTTTTTCTATCGGATATAAAAACCCGCTTTGCTGTCGTAATTTTATTATATCAGTATTTCCCGACAAATTTTTGAGCCATAAAAGATTTAAAACATCGGTATTTTTATCTATAAGTTTTATTGCTGATTTGTAATTTAACTTGTTATCCAGTAATTCTTTAGTGTTTGAATTTAAATTAAAAACACTGTTTTCATAAATTTTTAATTGTTCATTTATTGATAAATCTGTATTTTTTTCATCAAGAGAGCCGTTAAAAATTTCGGTTGCTATATCTCTGATAAGAGAAAATTTCATATCAAAAATTTCTGATTTTTTCAGCCTTGGTTCTGTAAGCGAAGATAAAATAATATCACTGAACACCCGAAGATATTTTTCTTCTGTGGGTTTAAACCTCGTTAATCTGTCAACAGATATTATTATTTGTGATTTTGATAATTTTTTATATTTTATTAAGGGAAAATCTAAACTTTCCATCTTACATTTAACACATTCCAATTTGATTAGCTCCCTTAATAAAGGTTAACAAAACTATTATAAATAAGCAAATTTTTAACATTTTTTGTTTTTATATAAGTATGTTAAGTGGGTACTCTAACAGTATTATATCTAATTATGGAATTGCACCTGTTCAGATAAACAAAAGTGCAAAACCTTCCGCTGTAAAAGAAACACTCACTTACACATCAGCTCCGAGTTTTAAGGGTAAATCGTCAGTTGATTCTAATTTTCGAACATCTTTGTCAACAAAAGAGGAGAAAGCTCAGTACAAACACTTAACAAAACATCTTGACAAAGAAGGGAAAAAAGCACTCAATTACGCTCTCAAAACGGGTAAACTTTTGAGCAACAACTCTAATGATAAAACAACAACCTTAGAGAACTTGTACAAATTATCCACTACCCAAAGAGCTGAGGGGATGAACCCTGATATTCTGCTCAACCACACAATCAAAACAATCGCAAATCCTCATTTGATAACCCAAAGGTTTGGAAACATACCTGATGAGCATAAACGAGAAGTTATTGATTTGATTACCAAGGGCGATAAAAACCTTATTGAACGCAAACTTGCAGAATATGAACTTGATGATATGTTCTCTGGATGCTGTGTCGCAGCGAGTGAAGAATTTAATCTCGCGACAAGACAACCTGCAGAATTTGCAAGATTTGCAGAAGGGCTGACCTCTCCGAAAAAATCAGTCCAAAAAGAAATTAAACTGGATAGTTTATCAGATAAGACTCTTGATGCAATTTGGTTACTAAATGCCTTTGAAATCCCTTATGAAGCGAAAGATTTTAAAACCGCAAAAATAACGCTTGCTCCTGATAAAAATGCTTATATAAGAGAACAAATTCAAGAAAATTATCAAGATAGACTTGAACGTTCGCCAATAGACGTTCTGTTCCAATCAACATTTATGAACGTTGGCTCACAACAGTCTTATGACACCCTCACTGACAAACGTGGCGGGAAATTCTCTAACGATGACAGAGGTCTTATAGATTTTGAAAAAACTTTTATGGAAACAGTAGTGGAAGATAAGAGTATTACCTCCGTAACTTATCAGAAAGTCGATGATAATCAACGAGTTATCGGTTATGAAGCTGATTATAATACCGTAAAAGATCAATTGCTTGAAACTCTTTCTAAAGGTAATAATATAATAATCGGCTATACAATGACTGATGAAAATAATGTTATAAACGGCGGGCATGAAATTACTATTACAGCTTCAAGAACAGATGAGAACGGGAATTTATATTTCATCTGTAACGACACAGATGATGATAATCCTGCCCCTGTAGAATATCTGGCAACTTCGTTAATTCCAAATATCCACCATGCCGGTATCCCAACAGATATTGCAGACAAAACAATGCAGCAAACCGAAAACTGGGTACTTGGACTGAGAGATTTTAACAACGATAACAAACAATAATGTTTCTATTTTCCTTTTGTTGGAATACGTTCGGCAAAAAAGGTCGAAATTATTGGAATTGCACAATAATAAATTGTGCCCATCAAAAGCACAGGTTTTGCAATTTTAATCCCTTCAACATATTTATCAAGTTTTTTAGAGTTTTTATTAGCCTCTTTAAATTTCTCTATAAATTTTTCTGTCGGTTTTTCTAACGCCTTATCTAACACATAAGTTGAGCCGATACTCAGCCCTGTTGATATTGCTGAATTGTATATCAGAGGTTTTTTACGGGATTCTTCAATCTTATTACTTTTAGCAGTCTGAGCCATAAATGTTCCTGTTGCCAAAGTATCAGTCAGGGCAGTAAGGTGCATTGCATAATTAGTATCCTTGTATTTCTTTACAAAATTTTGGGCATTTTTATTGTTTATAATTTCACCAATTCCTTTTGTGAGCGGTTCTTTTAATATCCGCCCCGTAAAATTAAGTGAATTTTTATTTATTGGCTCTGGTTTTTTGACAGAAATATCTTCTTTTGTAGGGGTATTTGTGTTTTTTTTATGAGCAAACACAGTTCCCATAATTGCAGGAATCATAGCACAGGTTATTATTGCCTTCGGGATAGCAAAAGCCGTACCGACACCGAGTTTAAAAATCTGGGTTATAAACTGATAACCTTTTGATGAAGTCAGAGGCTTTGAGGACTCTTTTAAATTCTTAATCGTAGATGACTTTAAATACTTATCAGGATTTTTATCAATTTTTCTTATACTGTTTGAAATCGGCAAAGATGCTCCCAACATTAACCCAAACCCGATAGCAGAAGATGCTATTGACTTGGCGCATGCAAGTTTTTTATTTTCTTTGTCAGTATTTGGGGTTGAATATATAGCAATAGGTCTGGCAACGGTTGCAAGCGCTAATGAAGCACCTGCAGAGAATAAGGCACCTTTATCTGCGGCAAACTCCAACCCCTTCTTTAGTTGTTTACTTTTATAAAAATTATATCCCGTAAAATTTACTTTCATTCTTGTTTATTAGATAACATAAATATAGCTTTTAGTGAATAGCGATTGGGGTAAATGTAAAATTAAGTGGATAGAGTTTCTGAATTTTTAAAAAAAGAATTACAAGGTTTTAAATCAACCGAAATAACGGGTTTGTTAATTGTTGTTGGGGCAATATTATTTAATTATATTATGCTTCACGATTCTAAAATAGCTGTAGTTTCTGCTATTTGCGGGATTTTATATACGGTTATCGCAGGCAAAGGCAAAATATCATGTTATATTTTCGGGCTGACTGGCTCGGGGTTTTATGCTTATCTATCTTTTATAAATAATCTTTGGGGCAACTGTTTGTTATATCTTTGTTATTACATTCCCATGCAGATTTTGGGGATTCTTAACTGGAAAAATCATCTTAAAAAAGAAACAAACGAGATATATAAAACAGGGGTAAATAAAAAAGATAGGGGTAAATTAGTATTAGTATCAATTATGCTGAGCGCTCTTGGGTTTTGGATATTAAAACTTACGGGAGATTCTCACCCTCTGGCTGACGGAATCTCAACCTCACTTTCTCTTGTCGGAATGTATTTAACTGTGAAAAGATGTATCGAACAGTGGGTTGTTTGGACTATTGTAAATCTTATAACTGTGATTATGTGGTTTAAAGTGGTATCAACGGGTATGAGGGCATACTCGACTATCCTAATGTGGAGTGTTTATTTGGTTCTGGGGATATATTTTTATGTTTGTTGGAAAAAAGAACTTTTGCAATCTGATAATGCGAATATTTAAAACCGGATATATAAAGTTAGGCAGTAGTTATTTATTTTTTGTATGAAACAGATAATCCTCCGGTGAAATCCAAAATTTCTGTTTGAAATTCACTATCAGATATAATCTCATCAAGAAAGGGTTGAACTTTTTCTCGGTGCGAATTAACATTGTCTGCGCATATAATTGAATTTGGAAGAAGATGCGGTTTTAGAAGATTAAAATATTCAATATACTCTCTTTTGTTTGCATCTATAAATATAAAATCAAACATTTCATCTTCCGGCAGTTCTTTTATTACGTCAATGGCTGAACCGATAAGCGCTGTATATCTATTTTTAAATCCGCAATTGTTGAAATGCTCTATTGCAACATTTTGCCGTTTTTCATAATATTCAACCGTTGTAAGATGTCCGCCGGTAGTTTGTAGTGCGTCTAAAAACCATAATCCTGAGTAACCGTTAGAAGTACCTATCTCAAACATATTCTTTGTATTTTTGATTTTTATAAGCATATTAAGAAAATTTCCGGTTTGTCTTGGAATATTCCAAAATTCACGCTGAGTTATTTCAAGTTCTTTTAATGTTTTTTTTAAAATATCATTCATTTTTATTCGTTTTCGTATTCTTCAATCAAAATTTTTGCTTCATTTTTTAGAAATTCGTTGTATGACGGCATTGATATAACTTCGTCAAGTATATCACGCCCTTTAAGGTTATACAGTGCAATAAGCGCATTTTTTTTAACTTCATCATCTTCATCATGCAAGCACGGTTTGATTATTTCTGCTGCATCTTCTTCATCACTATTCATTATCGCTTCAATAGCATTGATTCTGACTATTGGGGAAACATCCATCAAAGATTTTTTAAAAGCCGTTATTACTTTTGTATTGTGCGTGTTTAATTTTCCCAATGCCTCTATAACTCTTTCTTTTAAGAACGAAAATTTATCTAAAAATCCTTGTTTCGCATCAAGAATTGCAACAAGCGGGTCAATCGCCATGTCATCGCCCAGTATTCCCAGTGCTGACACTGCTGATTCTTTCAAATATACCGATTTTTCGTCTTCATCTTGAATTAAATCTATGAGCGGAGCAGTTGCGTATTTATCTCCAATTTTTCCTAAAGCATCAGCGCAGGCAAGTCTTACCTTATAGTTTTCGTTTTTATTATTTAAACAATATAACAAGGATCCCACAACTGAGGTATCTTTTATATTTGCTATGGCTTTTGCACACATTACTCTGACATTAATTAAATCGTCAAAATCATACGGGGTGTTTTCAAGGTTTATTCGTCTGAGTAAAATATTTACTAACGGCTCTAATGAAGAAGTATTTCTATAATTGTCTAACAATCTGATTAATTGCATTAGAACTTTTGGATTGTATAGGGTCCCCAATAAATGGTTATAAATCTGCACAAGTTCGTCATCGGTATAGTTGTCAGATAAATTAATAAGGTTTTCAATTAAAATCTCCTCATCGATTTCTGAGCCGATACCGCAACTTTGTAATATAAACTCCAAATCTAAACCATTGTCTTCCACGATTTTAGTGTACTCCAAAGAATCATAAAATTCAATAAAAATGTTCTAAATGTATTCTACAAAGGTAAATTATAGTTTATCGGCTGAAAGCCGATAAAAGTGATTAAGTGACTAGCGAAATTCCGGACGGATGAAATCCGGTAAGCGAGCGACCTGTGAGCAGAGTGCGAAGAGCTTTTGCCAAGAGATAAAATCTCGA